>JADDPT010000061.1 GCA_016781735.1 Rubrobacter sp. | reverse complement strand
TGAACGGGCTCGACCGGGGGCGTCAATTTACTCGTGCTAGGAAGATACCGAGGCCCGCTTCTGCTGAATGCGCCTGAGGCGCTTCTCCAGATCGCGCTGCGAAGTGCGAGCGCAAGGATCGTGCGGGAGCATGCGTAGCGCCGTCCTCACAAGTTCCTCTGCACGATCATACCTCTGCTCCTCGTGCTCGTAATGCTTCGCTAGCTCCTCGAACGCGTGGATGCCCTGTGTTCCAGGACGCGCCACCATCTCTTCCCAGAACTGAATGTGTCCAGCGGACGGAGTCTGACGCTTGTACAGGCTGGTAAGGCGACCACACAACTCTGTCCGAACGGCTGGGGGCAGCGGCCGGCTGAGGGCGCTGTCGTAAGCACGGATCGCCAGGCGCTCGCGTCCGGATGCCTCATACGCCTTGCCGACACTCAGGAAATCTATCCCCGACTCGACTCGGCCTCCCCACGGATCGGCGAACACTGAAGCAGCGTGCGTGGTAAGAGCCAGCAGGGTCAACACATCCTGAGCGTTGTGGTAGAAGACCGGAAGCAGGGAGCGTAGGCCACCGCTGTCCTGATACCTTAGATACATTTGTGGTATGAGATAGCCCGGCACGTCTCCGGTCCGCCGCAGGCCAAGTATGTGCCGCTCCAGCGCCGTTAGGCGAACGCTCTGAAGCCGGTGCTTCCAGAGCCTCCGAGCGGGATGAAGCATGTCTGCATGCGGCATTGCCGCGAGGTCAGAGTCCATCCGACAGCGAGCGTACCGGGAGTCCAGCATCGGCACGTCAAAGCTCTTGCCGTTGAACGTGAGCAGCAGCGTAGACTCACGCAGCAACTCACAGAGGAGATGGAGCATCGCCCTCTCGCTGGACGAGTCATGCAGGAAAAACTGAAGGATGTGAAACTGCCCGAGCTGGAAGTAGCCGACGCCGACTATGAAGACGAGCGTGCCAGATGTGCGGTCGAGACCCGTGGTTTCCGTATCTAGGAATAAGGATGATGCTAGATCGGCCCTTGCTACGGCAGGGTCACGACAAAGCTCGGACAAGTTGCCAACTTCTATCCCCAGGAACGACTGCAGCGGGTCATGGCCGTGTACGTAGGTGGCGTCGTAAACCTGCCGGGCAACAAAGCAGCGGCCCTCCTGGTTCTCGACCCAAAAGCCGTCCAGGAGGGATACTAGTTCGTCCTCGCGGCTCGGTGCGCCTCCGTGCGCGGTCGGCGAGGCAACGCGCACCGCAGGTGCGACACTTGCCAGCTGTGTCCGCATCTCCACCTGGTGCCCGTCTCCTCCACGCTTCTCGCCACCAGCCAGCACATCCTGAGATGGCAGCCGCCGAAGATCGGATTATACATCAAGCGGGGATGGCCGCATTGTCCGAGCCAACTTGCTAACATGGCGGGCTGGAGGTAAGGTGCAGGAGCTATACCCCGGGCGGGCCGCCCGAGACATATCGGAGGTGTACGCTGAACCGCCGACCGTGGCGGGGGGCGTCCACGTCTCCATGAACGTCATCACTACTGTTGATGGTCGTGCAGCGGTGGCAGGAGGAAGCCATCGCATCGGCAGCCCTACTGATCACAGGTTGATGCGACAACTGCGTTCGCACGCCGACGCCGTGGTCACCGGAGCCGGCACGCTGCTGGCGGAAGGCATAGCCCCGGGAATCCCCACAGAGCTTGAGGCCCGGCGGATCGAGCGCGGCCAGCGGCCGCAGCCGCTATCCGTACTGCTTGGAGGGCGGCAGGGCGTGAACCTCCGCGGTAGACTTCGCGAGCTGAGGCCGGACGCGCTGGTCGTCTTTCTGCCGAGCGGAGCCGAGGCTCCAGGGCTTCACGAGAAGGCAACGGTGCACTTCTGCACCGGCGAGCGACCGGCGCCGGGTGAAGTGGTGCGGACGCTACAGGAACGGTACGGTGTGCGGCGAATACTGCTGGAGGGTGGCCCCAGAATATACAGCGCCTTCCTCTCGACGGGACTCGTGCACGACCTGTATTGGACGCTTGCACCCAAGCTCACTGCGGCTGAGGCACCGCGAATGCTCGAGAGCACACCACTGGAAGTGACGGCACTGCAGTTGCGAAGCATCCACGAGCACGAAGGCGAGCTCTACGTGCACTACGCCGTGGGCGGCACCTGGGGGTCTGGCTTACGTGCCGGGGTTGATGTATAGTTCCGGCACCAGCGTAGAACAGGCGGGCACTAGTTAACGGGTTAGGAACGGGTCCACTGGACCGAGGACAAAGCTGAATGGCTATACGCAGAGACAATCGGGTGCCGTTCCCGGGTACGGGTCCACAGGATGAGCCGAGCATCGTCGTGATCGGCGGCGGAACGGGAGCGTACACCGCCCTGATGGGTCTCAAGCGGCATACCCCCAACCTGTCTGCAATCATCTCAATGGCGGACAGCGGCGGCAGCACCGGAAGGCTCCGCGATGAGTTCGGGCATTTGCCACCCGGCGACCTCCGCAAGGCGCTGGTCGCACTAGCGCCGGACGACGAGGTGAGCCTGTCTCTGCGCAGGCTATTCGAGTATCGGTTCGAGAAGGGCGAGGGCCTGAGCGGGCATTCGTTCGGCAACCTCCTTCTGACCGCCCTGACGGAGATTACAGGAGGCACGGACGCCGCTGTAGAGGAGGCATCTCGGATCTTGAACGTGCGCGGCCGGGTAATCCCCGTCACGCTCACCGATACGCACCTGGTAGCCGAGACCGCGGACGGCGAGATGATTTGGGGCGAGACTAACATAGATGTGCGCACCGAGAACGCGGAGGTGCCTATTGAGCGCGTCTGCCTGGAACCGCCTGCCGAGGCGAACGAGGCCGCGATCGAGGCTATAGAGGAGGCGGATGTCGTCCTGTTGGGACCTGGCGACCTCTTTTCCTCGCTCATCCCGAACCTTCTCGTTACAGGCATACCGGAGGCAATCCAGCGCTCAAGGGCGGCCAAGGTATATGTGTGCAACATCATGACTAAGCACGGGGAGACGGACAATTACAGCGCTTCCGATTTCATCGCGCAGATACTGCGCTACCTTGGTCCTGGCAGCTCCTTGGACTATGCGGTCGTCAACTATCACACACAGCTTCCGAGGCCAGTACTCGAGCGCTACAGCGAGACTAAGTCCGCACCCGTCAGCATAGACTTAGCGAAATGTTACGAGCTCGTGCCAAACCTGGAGGTCCGTCCGCTCACAAAGATCGGTGCGTTCGTGCGGCACGACCCGCACTTGCTCGCCGACGTAGTGATGGATGTCTATCGTAAGCACGCCGGCATCGTTGCCCAGGCCGCGACGTAGCGTCTAACAAACCGCCCTCCCCTGCGCCTCCCTCCGCCCCTGTGGTATGCTGCTGCCCATAAGAAACAACAAATGCGGGGGGATGAGTTGGCTTTCAAGGTGCTTGTAGCGGATCCTATAGCTGATGAAGGCGTGGAGCTACTGCGGCGCGACGCGCAGGTGGACGTGCGGACCGGCCAGCCGGAGGCCGAGTTGCTTCACTCCGTGCCGGAGTACGACGCACTGATCGTCCGAAGCGAGACGAAGGTAACATCAAAGGTGCTGGAAGCCGGCGCGAAACTACAGGTCGTGGCGCGCGCGGGAGTCGGTGTAGACAACATCGACGTGGAAGCTGCCACGAAGCGCGGTGTCCTCGTCGTCAACGCTCCGCTGGGAAACACGATAGCCGCCGCGGAGCACGCGATGGCGCTCATGCTCTCCCTCGCCCGGCGCATCCCTCAGGCTGACGCCTCCATGAGAGCCGGCGAGTGGAAGCGCTCCCGGTTCATGGGCACAGAGTTGAACCACAAGACGTTGGGCATAGTCGGACTCGGGAAGATAGGCATCGAGGTAGCGCGCCGTGCCCGTTCCTTCGGTATGGTCCTGGTAGGCTACGATCCATACATCTCGGCAGCGGCGGCGGAGGCACTAGGCGTGAGGCTGGCCACTTTGGATGATGTCGTTTCGGTCGCCGACGTGCTGACGGTTCACGTGCCCTTGCTTCCGAGCACCCGCAACCTCATCAGCCGAGAGCTGCTTGCCAAGGCGAAGCCGGGGCTGCTGCTCCTGAACGTCGCCCGTGGAGGCATCGTTGACGAGGATGCGGTGAGGAAGGCGCTGGAAAGCGGTAAGCTCGGCGGCGTGGCGCTCGATGTATACGGCAAGGAGCCGCCGCCTGAGGATTTTCCCCTTCGTAACCTAGACCAGACCGTGCTGACTCCTCACCTTGGCGCATCGACAAAGGAGGCGCAAGTCAAGGTAGCTGTGGAGGTGGCGGAGCAAGTCGTAGATGTGCTCAACGGCAGGCCGGCTCGGGGTGCGGTCAACGCTCCCGCGCTGCCGCCGGAGCTGCTAGCCGATCTCGGACCGTACCTGGAGCTCGCGGACAAGCTGGGTAGGCTGTTCACGCAGCTACACGGGCAGAGCCTGAGCGGGTTGGAAGTCACATACTCAGGCGAGCTGGCCTCCCACGACACGCGGCCACTGCGGGGCGCAATCCTTCGCGGCCTGTTGGAGCCGATCACTACGGAGCGAGTGAGCGCGGTGAACGCGGAGCTGATTGCGAAGGAGCGAGGTATCGACCTGCAGGAGGGGCCGGGCATTGCGCCGGAAGGCTACACCAGCAGCATACAGATCAAGGGTCGCCAGAGCGTGATTGAAGGCACTGTGATCGGTGATGAGCTCCGGATCATCCGGTTCGACGACTACCCTGTGGACTTCGTGCCGAACGGGCACTTCCTGTTCTGTCCACACACCGACCGTCCCGGCGTGATCGGCGCTATCGGTACGATACTCGGCCAGTCCGACGTCAACATCAGCGCGGCGATGAGCGGCAGGCTCGCGCCCCGCGGTGAGACGATGCTCGTGCTCACACTCGACGAACCGGTGCCGGACGCGGTGTGCGAGAAGATACGGGCCGAGGTCGGAGGCGTGCGCAGCCTCACGCGCGCGCAGCTCTAGTATGAGCCCTCTCAGAACCACGACCGTTTCCTTCCTTGGTGCGGGCGCGATGGCGGAGTCCATGATCGCGGGAACTCTCAAGCGCGGTTTGCTCCCGCCTGAGAACGTCTGCATCAGCCACCCACGTGAGGATCGCCGCGAAGAGCTGCGGGCTCGCTACGGCGTGCACGCCGAGGCTTCCAACGCTGTGGCGGCAGACCAGACCGACGTCGTGGTCCTCACCGTGAAGCCACAGGTGCTACGAAGTGTGCTCGCGGAGTTGCGTGGAAACCTGAAGCCGGAGCAAATGGTGATGAGTATCGTGGCAGGAGCGCCGATCAACGCGCTCGCGACCGGCTTGCTGCACTCGGCAATCGTGCGCGCCATGCCGAACACACCCGCGCAGATAGGGGAGGGAATGACGGTGTGGACAGCCACGCCCCAGGTGCAGGAGCGACAACGACAGCAGGTGCAGGCTCTGCTGGGGTCACTGGGACACGAGCTGCATGTCGAGGAGGAGAAGCTGCTCGACATGGCGACGGCGCTCTCAGGCACCGGGCCGACGTACATCTTCCTAGTCATGGAAGCGCTGATCGATGCAGGCGTACACATGGGATTCTCGCGCCGGGTGGCGCAGGAGCTAGTGCAGCAGACCATGCTTGGGTCCGTGCTTTTCGCGCGGGAGACCAATAAGCATCCGGCAGAGCTCAGGAACATGGTCACCTCGCCCGGCGGCACCTCTGCCGAGGCCATCTACCAGATGGAGAAGGGCGCTCTGCGTACCGTCCTCTCGAAAGCAGTGTACGCCGCGTACGAACGCACCCAGACACTCAGCGCTGCGGCGATCCGGGCGGTAAACGAGGACTCCCACCGGGACCCACGAGGAAGCTGAAGTAGCAGGCATCTGGCCATTGTCGGGCGGCCAGGCCGGTCAGCCGTCATTTGATCGCAACCACGCCGAACGCCTCTCTGCGGGCCTGTACGCGGACGAAGCCCGCTTCCTGGAGCCTTCGGATGACGCCCTTCTGTACGCGCGCGCCCGACCGGCTCTCTGGGTCGCCGAAGTAGTGGAAGAGGCGACCTCCGCGTCTCAGCACTCGGTAGAGCCGCCGGTACATCTCGCCTGAATACAGGTCTCCAGCGAGGCTAGAAGCGGGGGGGTCGTGGATGATGCGCGTAAACTGCTCCACCTCGAACTCGGTCACGACCTCGAAGCTATCGCCCATGCGCTGCTCAATCTTTGGGTTGTCGAAGAGCGCCTGGGACCATGGGTTGAGCCTGGCCATCTCCAGCGCGGCGGGGTCGCGCTCGATCGTGATCACCTTCCCAGCCGTCCTGGCGGCGGCAATAGCGGTGTATCCGAGGCCGGTCGCCGTGTCGAGCACCGTTCCAACGATAGGCGCGACGGCCCTGATTTTCTGCTGCGTGTCCTGGTAGGGGTCGGTGCCCTTCACCCTGTGCATTGGAAAGCCGGAGATCACCATCGTCGGTGCTCCCGTAGTCGGCATGAGGCTGTAGTGAAGGTCTGACTCTCGGGAGAAGGTGCGTATCTCGTGCAGCGTGCCGTCCCGCAAGACCCAGCAGCGCTCGCTCATCCGCCCGCTGCTCTTCGAGTCGGATACTCGCTGGAGCTCGGACCATGACACCTCCCGACCATCCGGGAGCATGAGGCTATCTGGGCTGAGCACCACCTCGCTCTGCGAGAGGCCGAGGTCAAGCGAGGTAGAGACACTGCTCTCGCCGCGTTTGCGGGCCTCGAGCAGCGGCTCTACCTCGAACCGCGAGAACACGACCAGGCTGGTCATCGCCTACCTCCGCGAGGTTGCCTCCCCGCCGTCTCCAACCGACAGGCGGTTCGCGTAACTACCGAGAGGCATTACCGCACGAACCGCACCTGACCGTGTGCCTCGCCTAACCGTTCCGCTTCAACCTGCCGGTGCGCTTTGCCCAGTGCTCCGCCTGGGTGAAGACCCACACCCCCAGCGGTATTAGGATGATCCCCGTGATCAGCAGCGGAAGTAGCACGGGACCGAGGTCGAGCACACTCCGCCCCTGGATTACAGTCTGGCGAATGCCCTCCAGAAAGTACGTCGCGGGCGAGATCCGGGCAAGGGGCTGCATCCAGCCGGGAAGCACGCTAATTGGGTAGTACACTCCGGACACGAGCAGCAGGATCGCGCTGATCATGAACGTCATCTCCGCGCCGCGCTCCGTAAACCAGAGCGGCAGCACGGCGGCCATTATGCCGACGCCGAGGAAGCTGAGCGAGCCGATGAGCACGACCACTAGCGCGCCCCAGTAGTTTGTCCTGCTCAGGTCGAGATCCACGAAGAGAGCCAGGGCCGCGAAGAGCAGCGCCGTGCGGAGCACGCCGTACACGATTGAGAACAGTGCCGAGCCAAGCATGTGTGTGAGCCGGCTTATCGGCGCCATGAAGGTGTATTCTATCGTGCCTTCCCACCGCTCCCACGAGATCATCTCGGAGATCGAGTCGAAGACGGCGCGCAGGTACGCCCACACGAGCGTGCCTATGCCTAGGTAGAGCACGAGCGCGTCCTGGTTGGTGCCCTGCGCCTTTCCGATGTAGATCACCGAGAGCGAGCTTGCGATGGTGTACAGGAAGAACGCCAACTCCCAACCCCAGTATCGCTTTGTCAAGTTCCAGTTTCGCTCGACGAAGGCGTAGCTCGCGCGCACCTCGGTCATCACGCTGGGTGGATTCACAATTGTCATTGGATTGCCTCTCTCCGGCTCCGTTGGGGTCCCGCTGCCTAGCTGGCTACCTTCTCTTCCTGTTCCTCTTGCTCAGCGTCCTCCAGGCTCCTGCCCGTGAAGTACATGAATGCATCCTCCATCGAGGGATCGGGCTGAGTAGCGGTCCTCGCCTGCATCCGTAGCTCTGAGGGCGTACCCTCCACGACTATGCGCCCTCGGTCCAGGATGGCTATTCGGTCACACAGCGCGTCCGCCTCACCCATGTCGTGGGTAGTCAGCAGCACTGTGGCATCGTGGTCGTTGCGAAGCCGAAGGACAAAGTCCTGCACGTCGAGCTTCGACCTCGGGTCAAGACCCGTCGTAGGCTCGTCAAGCAGAAGCAACACGGGCGCCGTGAGGAAGGCGCGCGCGATGGCGACTTTCTGCTGCATCCCTCGTGACATCTGCTCGAGCGGCCTGTCGAAGCGGTCGGGCGCGATGCCGAGCATCTCCAGTACCCTGCGGATGTCACGCCTCGCCTGCACGCCCGGTATGCCGTAGAGGCGGGTCGCATACATCAAGTTCTCTACAGGAGATAACTTCTTGAAGAAGCTGGCCTCCACCGACACGCGGTTCAGCAGGCGTTTGACGGTGCGCTCCTCCCGTACGATGTCATGCCCGAAAATCGTCACGGTGCCGGCGTCGGGCACGAGCAGGGTGGAGAGCAACCGGATAAGCGTGCTCTTACCCGAGCCATTAGCGCCCAGTACGCCGTAGATCTCGTTCTTGTGTATGCGCAGGCTCACGTGATCGACCGCGACCACCGGCTTTCGCTGCTCGGCGGGCTTGCGCCAGCCGAAGCGCAGCTTCGAGCCGCCGAAGCTCTTCAGGATGTCGTCTACAACTACCGCGTCTGTCTTCACATCGTACCCCGCTCTGTCATTGGCGGCCGGCCGTCAGCCTGCCGTTTGTTGTACCGCTCCCCGCAAGGCAAAAAGAAAAGGGCCGTGGGGAGAATCTCTCCGCCACGGCCCTTCTCAGAAGGGGCCTTGCTTACTCAGAGGTCAGCAGGTGCTGACTTCCGGGCGGAGAGTTGGAGGGCGCACTGCGCCCGCGAACCCCGGCAGATTGCGTGCCGGTCGCAGCCGTGCGGCGGGCACAAAGATAGCGCCGCTGCGGATGCTGCTGGTTTCGTTGGTCCTAGACCACATGCGTGCTCTCCTCTCGAAGGCTCGGGCAGGGCGGGGTAGCGCTCTGCCCGGCGAGTGTTACTATACACCTATGCTCGCGTGCATGCAAGAGGGGGCTGCACAGCCGCTCTAATCTTGGGGCGAGCGGGCGCAGTCCCTCGGGGGCTATCCTACATGTCTTTGATGTATTCTGCGTACTGCTCGCTCGTCATCAGAGAATCGAGCTGTGAGACATCGGAAGGTCGCACCTTGATCATCCAGCCTTCCTGATACGGGTCGGAGTTTACGAGGGCGGGATCGGAGTTCACGTTCTCATTCGCCTCGAGCACCTCACCCGTGAGTGGACTGTACAGGTCTGAGGCTGTCTTCACGGAGTCGATGCTACCGAATGGCTGGTTCTGCTCGACCCCGGCCCCGGGCTCCGGCAACTCAACGTACACCACATCGCCCAACTGCTGCTGCGCGAAGTCGGTGATACCCACCACGGCAACATCGCCTTCCACGCGCACCCATTCGTGCTCCTGGGTGTACTTGTAATCCTCCGGGTTCACTTAGCCACTCCCTTCTCCCGCTTGTAGAACGGCGTCTTGACCACGAGCGCGCGTGCTGCCTTGTCGCGTATCATCACCTGGATCTCGGTGCCCGGGGCGGCGTACCGAGCCGGCACATAGCCCAGGCCGATTGCCTTGCCGAGCGTGGGCGAATGAGTGCCGCTGGTCACGAAGCCGATGTGCTCGCCGTCTTTGTACAACGACTGCTCCGCACGCGGTACGCCGCGGTCCTTAAGCTCGAAACCGACGAGCTTGCGAGCCGGCCCTAGCTTCTTCTCCCGCTCCAGAGCCTCGCGACCGACGAAGTCACCCTTGTCGAGCTTCACTGCCCAACCCAGGCCCGCCTCGATAGGATTAGTCTGGTCGCTTATCTCGTGCCCATACAGCGCCATCTTGGCTTCCAGCCGCAGCGTGTCGCGCGCTGCCAGCCCTACGGGCATGAGCCCGACCGGCCTACCGGCCTCGAGTAGTCCGTCCCACACCGCTGACGCGTCCTCGGGGGAGACGAACACCTCGAACCCGTCCTCGCCTGTATATCCTGTGCGTGCAAGCAGAGCGGGCGCACCGCAGACCCGGGTGTCGAGGGCATAATAGTACTCCAGGTTGCTCAGGTCGGCGTCGGTAAGGGGCGCGAGTACCTGCTCTGATAACGGCCCCTGGAGTGCGACGAGCGCCGTCTCTGCCGACTTGTCGGTCAACTCCACGTCGGGAAAGCCGAGCAACTGGTGCTGGAGCCATTCCAGGTCTTTGTCAATATTGCTGGCGTTGACCACGAGCAGGTACCTACCCGGCAGCCGGTAGAGGATCGCGTCGTCCACGAGCGTGCCGTCGGTGTACGGAATCAGTGTGTATTGTGCCTGCCCCATCGCGAGCCGGGAAGCATCGTTCGTGAGTGCATGGTTGAGGAACGCGACGGCCTGCTCGCCGCGAACCTCGAACTCGCCCATATGCGAGAGGTCGAACAAGCCCGCCCTCGTGCGCACCGCCCGGTGCTCCTCAATAACGCCGGTGTACTGAACGGGCATGCTCCAGCCGGCGAACGGGACCATCCTCGCTCCCAGCGCCTCATGCGCCGTGTGCAGAGGAGTGCACGAGAGTTCTGTCTGCAAGTACGTACTCCTGTCTATCCGAACCGGCGCGTATTCTATGCCGGACGTACCTGGCGTGTCAACCCCGGACTCAATCGCCTCCGATGTAGGGCGATACCTGCACGGCGATCCTGTGGGAGGACCGGCAGCGAGGACCGAAGCGGCTCGCAGAAGGGACAGACGCGGCCGCGCGACAGCCCCCCGCACACGTGCCTATCGGGTTTTAACTGGATATTAACGTAAATCCTAGGTACCCCGCGAAGGTACGATTACCCTGCCACGAGCATGTAAACTCTGGTTGAGAAGTTGAAACCGACGGACCGTTGCCACCCCTGCAGAGCCGTTTCTATAATTCCTTCTACTGTAGGGGGGCGGGTATGACGGTTCGCGAGCAGCGGCACTTCATGGTGGCGACGACGGAACCCACTATTGCGTGGCTCAGGCTCTTCGTAGTTGCCCTTACCGGCATGGCGCTGATTGCGGCCGGGGGGGGTGCGTCACCCGTATCGGGAGCGTGGGTGCTCATCCTCGCAGCGGCGGTGTGGGCGTCCCTCAACTCAGTTCTCAGCCTCTACAGGCGATACCGCAGGCTGCTCACCCGCAGGGTGTACGCGATCAGCGACCTGCTACTGATCACGGCGCTCGTCTCCCTCACCGGTGGCACAGCCAGCCCAATGTACCTGCTCTACGCCCTACCACTCGTCGTGATCGTCCTGCACCACGGAGTCCGTTCCGGGTTGAAATACATGGTTGCGTCGACCGTTCTATACGCGCTGGTCGCCAGCATCCCCCAAGAAGGGGTCTCCCCGAGCAGCCCGACGGCGTGGCTTGCACATGTCGGACTGCTTTGGACTCTTTATCTGCTGCTAGGCTACATGACACATGCAGAGGAGGGTAGGGAGGAGAAGGCGAGGCGCCGGGACGAGCTGGGCGCCCTGCATCGAGCGGCAGCCGCGCCTACGCACACGGGCGACATACCGACAGTCATCGAGAGCGTGTTGAGCGGGGCACTCGGGGCCACAAACTGCTGCTCAGCGGCCATCTGGCTGTACGAGGAGGAGGACGACCGGTTTACCACCTGCTACTCACTCAGGCAGGAGGAGCGGGATTCCGAGGTTGTTCAGCAACCGGTGAGCGTGTCGGCGGGCGACGTGCTGTACACGGTGTTATATACAGGTTCTGCCATCACCGTGCCGGATGTGATGGCGGACAACCGCATGAGAAACTCCGCGCTGTGCGCGGATCGAAAACGCTCGGCGATCATCGTTCCCCTCGTGGCGCCCGGAGCCAAGCGAATGGGCATCCTCTCACTCGGACGCGAGGAGTGCCACAGGGCCACGCAGCACGAGCTACGCTTCGCGGGTACGCTCGCGATCCAGGCCGCGGTCGCGATACACAGCGCCTTCCAGTTTCAGGAGGCCGCAACCATCGAGGCGACGAGGGAGGCGGACAAGCTACGGAGTCAGCTTCTCGGCACTGTCAGCCACGAGCTGAGAACCCCCATCGCGGCGATCCAGGGCTTCGCGTCATCACTGAGATGCGCCGACGAGCTGGAGATACCCAAGGAGGTCGAGGACGACTGGCTGCAGGAGATCGAGTCGAACGCCGAACGCCTGCGACGACTCGTAACCGACCTGCTCGACCTATCCCGGTTGGAGGCGGGTGCCCTGCGGATGGCGTTCGAGTGGCAGGACATGAACGACGTGGTCGAGGACGTGCGTCAAAACCTGGAGATCCTAGCCGGCACTCGCACCCTGGTAGTGCAGTCGCGTGGCACCCTGCCGCTGGTACGATGCGATGCCGAGCGCATAGGGCAGGTACTAAGCAATCTAGTAGAGAACGCGGCGAAGTTCTCCCCGGCCGACAGCAACATCGTCGTGGGTCTGGAACGATATGACGGTGGCGTGCGGATAGGCGTGCTGGACGAGGGCGAGGGCATAGCTCCCGAATATCAGGACAAGGTGTTCGAGCGCTTCTACCAGGTGGAGGGGGCGGCATTCCGTGCCCAGAAGGGTACGGGGCTCGGCTTGGCAATCTGCCGCAACATAGTGGAGGCCCACGGAGGCAGGATCTGGGTGGAGAGCAGCCCGCAGCAGGGCTCGATCTTCTACCTGACGCTGCCGTCACCGGTACCGAACGCTTCGTGAGCGCCCGCGTGCTGGTGGTTGAGGATGAGCCAAGCATCCTCAAGCTTCTCACCCAGAACCTGGTGCTCCGCGGGTTCGACGTGGTGGTTGCGACAGACGGCCGGCAAGGTCTTGAGCAGGCACGCGAGACGGTCCCGGACCTAATTATGCTCGACCTGATGTTGCCTGTAATGTCGGGGTGGGACGTGCTCAAGCAGCTAGGCAGGGAAGGCATCCTGCAGCGGACACCGGTTATCGTCGTAACGGCGGCCTCGCGCGAGGAGGACGAGCGCAGGGCCAGATCGCTGGGCGCGACCGATTACCTGCTGAAGCCTTTTTCGATCCCGGAGATGCTGCGCCGGATACAGGCGGTCCTGCCGGCCCCAACACGGTTGAGATGAGTCGTATTCAAAGGAGTGTAAGTTGAAGTCAGAGAACATCGTGGTGGTCGACGACGAGAAGAGTATCCTCAAGCTCATCTCCTCCACGCTCAAGGTGCGTGGATACAACGTGTACACGGGCATGGACGGCGAGGAGGCGATAACGCTCGTCGAGCAGTACAACCCTGACCTTCTGCTGTGCGACGTGAAGATGCCGAACTTGAACGGGCTCGAGGTCTGTAAGCGACTGCGGGAGTGGAGCAAGGTCCCGATTATCGTGGTCAGTGCGCTCAACGACGCGAACTATGCGGTCGAGGCGCTCGACTCAGGCGCGGACGACTACCTGCGCAAGCCGTTCTACGTTGCCGAGTTGCTGGCCAGGGTGCGGACCCAGCTACGGCGGGCTGAGGAGCGACCGGCACAGCAGGCACAGTCGGTATTCCGCTCCGGTCCCCTCGCGATGAACTTCTCACGCCGGCAAGTCCACGTGAACGATAACGAAGTGAAGCTCACTCCCACGGAATATTCCATCCTCGAACAACTCGTGCAAAACGTCGGCAAGGTGCTCACTCACCAGATGCTGCTCAACCGCGTATGGGGGCCGGACTACTCGGACGAGAATGAGTACCTGCGCGTGTACATAGGCAGACTCCGCAGGAAGCTCGATCCGGGTACGGGTGGTCCCAAGTTCATCCTTACCGAGCAGGGAGTCGGCTACCGCTTCTCCGACGCTCCTGTATAACTGAGACCACGCGAAAGGGCATAGGGACGAACGCAGAGCACGTTCGTCCCTATGCCCTTTTCCCCTGCCGCTTGGCGCCGTCCCGCTGGTATCACCCCCTTCGCTTGCGGCGATCTCACCGTATCGCTTGCACCGTATCTCTCCTCGCTTCCACTGCTTGAACTCAGGCTGCGTCGACGCTCGTCACCCCGTTTACGCGGCATTTACGAACCCCTTGCATTTGTTACAGGTAGTTTATCGGCCCACTCCTATACTCCAGACAGCTAGAGGATGCCCCGACGGCGGGACACAGCGAAGGAGTTGAGGAGTTGGCCAATTATCCGTGCCTCGATGAGAACCGGCGCTACAGGTCGTTCCCATGCTCGCAGTGCCAGGCGGAGCGCTGCATCTTCGGCAAGAAGCCAGCGCAGAAGCCGCAGGTGAGCCTGGCGCCGGGACAGAAGGCGTGTGAGGTGTGCGGCTCCTCGTACCAGGCATACGGCAAGAGTAAGTACTGTTCCGAAGACTGCCGGCGGAAGGCAATCGCAAAGCAGCGCAGGCGCAGGCGCAACCGCGTCTCGGACATGATCTTTTAGCAGACCAGGAGAGGAGCGAAGCGATGGCGATACACGTTATGCGGAGGCAGAGGGTGGACCGGGCGGTTGCGCTCCGCGAGCTTCGGGAGGACTGGTGGCAGCTGCGCAAGGCAGTGCAGGCACAGCGCCCGGAGGCCGTTCTCTGGCGCCTACAGCGGGTGCAGAAGACCAAGGGAATGCACAGGCTAACACTGGCCGAGATGCTCGTGGGCAGCGGCACGATCCGTTAGAGTCAGCCGCCACACGTGAGAACCAGTCGGCCAAAGCCTGCGTTGACACCCCCTGGAGTGGTGCGTATAATCTGTGCGTGGACTCTTTCGGGGGTCGTCTAATGGTAGGACAACAGACTTTGAATCTGTGTATCGGGGTTCGAATCCCTGCCCCCGAGCCCTACCGGTTCAAGCCGACGTAGCTCAGCGGCAGAGCAACTGTTTCGTAAACAGTAGGTCCCCGGTTCAAATCCGGGCGTCGGCTCCAGAGAAAAACTAGATACCTTCTCGCTCTTTTGCCATGACGACGCCCCCAGGAAAGCCCGGGGGCGCTTCTTTGGGCCAACATTGGGCCAATAACTATCCCGAGCGCCTGCTCAGCTTCGCCGCGGCCTCCCGATCCTCCTCCTCGAGCACGTGGGTGTAATGCTGCAACGTGAGGCGGATGTCCGAGTGGCCCATGCGCTTCATCGCGGTCGTCGGATGGATGCCCCGGCGCGCCATGTACGAGCATGCCGTGTGCCTCAGCTCGTGGAAGCGGATATCGGGCAGGCCAGCTTTCGCTAGCACGGCCTTCAACGCCTTGTCTACCACCGTCTGGGTGAGGGGACTTCCGGGCGGGGCGGTGTACCGTCCGCTCTTGCCCGCCTTGCCGGCCTTGTGGGTGGTGAACACCAGGCCGGTGTCCGTCCACGCGGTGCACGCCCTCTCGCGAGCCACGTCCTGGGCTGTGCGGTGCTCGCGCAGGGATTCGACCGCGGGATCGGGCAAGGACATGCTGCGTACTCCGGCCGCTGACTTCGGCGCCCCTACCTGCTTCCCCGGACCCAAACTCTGGCTCACCCTCAGCGTCTTACGCTCCAGGTCGACATCCTCCCAGCGCAGTCCGAGCAGCTCGCCCTGCCGCAGGCCCGTGTATAGGGCGAGGGTCAGCAGGGCCCGGTAGCGACCCGTGCCGGCCGCCTCGAGAAGCGCATCCATCTGCGCGGCGTCGAGCACCCTCCGCTCGCGCTTGCTCCTCGCGGCCGGCAGCCCTTTCAGGTTGCCCGCGACGTTCCGCGGAACGAGGTTGTCGGCCACCGCCTGCTCGAGGGCGGCGTGCAGGACCGCGTGGCAGCGGCGCACCGAATGGGCGGCGAGCGGCTGACCCTTGACGGACAGTTCCCCCGACTGCATGCCTGCATACAACCGCCTCAGGTGGGCCGGCGTCAGCTGCGCGAGCTTTGTGCGACCCAGCGCCGGGGCGATGTAGCACCGATAGTTCTGTTCGTAACTGGCGACCGACTTGCGCCTGAGGGAGGGCTTGATAACTTCCTCGAGCCAGCGCTCCATCCATTCGGACACGGTCAGCCGCTCGGCGGGCGGCAGGATGCCTCGGTGTGCGTTGTGGGTCAACTCGGCGATCTTGCGCCTCACCTCGGCCTTGGTCTTGCCGGAAACCGATTTTCGCTGGCCATTGACCGTGATGCGTGCGCGGTAACCACCCGGCCGCTCCTCGATCTTCGTGCCCTCCCCATTGCTGCGCTTGGGTCTCTTCTCCGTACCCAGATCTTTGCCACCGCTGACTGCCATCCCGATCTCCTTCCTGTCTCGCACGGGCGGGGCATCCGGTTGAATCGCTGTCCGGCTCTTTCAGCTCCGCCGCCTTTGACCGCTCGGCTCGTGTAGGTGATGCCGACTCCGAAGGCTACCGTTTCGACGCTGGTCCACCCGCTCGAACCGCACCTTCCGACTGTTTGCCCCTCCAGCTCAGTATAAGGAAGGTGCAGGCACGCTTCCCGGAACAGAGGCCAGGATGTGAGATGACGTCGACGAGTCCTTGTACCCGGTCGCCCTGGCTTGTCAGTTCGGCTTCGCCACCGTGCCCCTACGGCGCGACCCCCTTATCTTCGGACACCACGGAGTGTCGGCCCGCTGCTTGTCAGCGTCGGTTCCATCTCCTCCGGTGTCCAACTCTCGGCTATGTCCCGATGAATGTGGATTGACCGACCGAGCTTGCGATGGGGTACTACACCCTCCGCGACTAGTTGGTACAGCTTGTTTCGCCCCAGGCGCATCACCTCGGCAGCCTCCGCGATCGTGAGCCATACGGGCCTGGATCCGTTGCTATTTACCACTGGCATGTCCTCCTTGGCGACCGCGCAGACTCTGTCCTCCTCTGGGCTGAGCGCGTGCGGTCGCTGATCTATACTCAGCCATCCGGAGATACCGTCCAGGCGCGACGTATGTACGGACGACTTCCTCGACACATCGTTGATTCATCACAATCGCTTCCGCGCGGAGCGCATGTGCCAGGCGGTGTACTCCCCCCGAAGCCGGGAACACCGCGCTACCTCCCCTGGTCGGCGCCACACCTCGCCCAGCGCTCCATCCCCGATCGCCGCTACCAGCTCCCTGGTGGTGAGGCGGACGGGTGGGAGCGTCCCCCCGGTCCGAGGACCGCTCCCACGACGCCGCGCTCCGCCGCTCCCGCACGTCCACATCCGCACCCCCGTGGTCGAACTCGCGTACCACCCCGTAAAGGGGAACGAAGAACCCGTCCGCCGCCCGCGCGTGGGCCGGGAAGCGCAGCAGGCGATCCCTCGCGCCGACGGGGGAGTCGGGGCCGCCGCCGGCGAGGTCGATGGCGTCCGTAGCCACCCGCGGCGACAACCCCAGCTCCGTCGGGACGACCTCCCGTCCCTCGCGCATGCGCTCCCGTGGCGGCTCTCACACTTGCCTACCCCACGACTACTCGTAGAGATCGAGCCGGCGAACCCGTGTCTCCCATCGGCACGGACAGGATAAGGGACGAACCTGACGAAATCGTCCCTTTTAGGGGTTAGTGCGCCTCATTTTCCGTCAGGTATCTCGCTAGATACCTGACGACTCACCCTGCGGATGCGAAAATCATGGTTAACGCCATCCCCGTAACCCCGCGTGTTTGCTCGCTTTCGGACCGGAACATATACGTATGTTCTGCGTGTACTACATGCTAATCTGTCAGTTTCCTCTCCTTCGCCCGACCTCCCGCCTCCCCGACGGTGCCGGTGAACCCCCACACCACCCCAGCCGTTTCCGCCGGTGCCCCTTCCCGTCGGCCCGGGTGGCGCTACCTTCGGCGCGATCCGGTGTGGTGCCACACCACGGCGGGACCCGGC
>JADDPT010000054.1 GCA_016781735.1 Rubrobacter sp. | reverse complement strand
AGTCCAGTGCGTATCAGATCATCTCTCGCAAGGTATGAATAGGGGACAACGAGACAGTATTCGTTAGGAGGTACAGGCGCTATGCAATTCATGCGAACCAAATTCAGAGTTCCGTTGCTGGTACTCTTCCTGTTAGCCACGCTTGTGACGCCACCCCTGGAGCGCACCGCGGACGCGTGGGACGTGGTGGTTGGTAGCTACTCGAGGGTAGGCGTCAACTCGCTCCGGATGAGGACGGGGCCGAGCTATAACCACTCCATCGTAATGACAATGCCCAAGGGCGCAGTGGTAAGAGTCGTCGCCGGGAAGTACAACGGGGGCTGGTACAAGGTATCCTACCGCGGGAAGACCGGATACTCCATCGGCGAGTACCTTACGAACGTCGGGCTCGCGGGCCGGACAATCGCAAAGAGCTACTATGGAGTGATAGTTGTCTCGTTGGCTCGGCAGCAACTGGAGGCGTATCAAGGGGGCAGTCTCGTTTTCGTGAGCGCCATTACCACCGGACAGCCGGCCCTGGCGACTCCCACGGGCACCTACAAGATTGTCACTAAGCTGAGTCCGTACAAGTTCGTCTCCCCATGGCCGCCCGGCAGCCCGTACTACTACGAGTCGGCGTGGACGAAGTACGCCATGCGCTTTCGCTGGGACGGCTTCTACATCCATGACGCGCCGTGGAGGCCGTACTACGGCTACGGCACCAACGTCAGGCACCTGGACCCCGACGGTGTGTACAGGACCGGCAGCCACGGCTGCATCAATATGCCGATGTGGTCAATGACAAGGCTGTACAACTGGGCGCCGACCGGCACGGTTCTACGCATAGTGAGCTACTAGGAGGCGGATGATGAGAAGGCTGGTCGTACTACTGGTGGCGATGCTGGCCCTGACGATGTCTACGGCGGCGCTGGCTCAGGGCAACGGGCGGTCCGGTGTAACGAGGCTGGACAAGGTGACTGATGCCGGGATGAACGGCAGGGTCGTCATGACGGAAAACGGCGATACAACAACCATCTCCATCCGGCTGCAGGGAAGGCCGAGCACACAGGCGATGTCGGCGACGATACGTGTCGGCGGCTGCGACGCAGGTCGGGAGATCGCGTACCGGCTGAAGGATGTAGTCCGCAACGCGAGCGAGACAACAATACAGGCCACCCCTGACCAGGTTATGGGCACGGGCCGCTACATCTACATAGCACGGTCCGAGGGGAACGGCGAAGTGCCCATATCCTGCGGCAGCCTGGACACGATCACCCGGGGGAACGGCGAGGGTCCGTTCATCGTCGCGGGCGAAGGTAGGAGCTTCGCTCCTGGTGGAGGCATAGGCGGCGGTGACGCGGGCGCTGGAGGCGGCATGGGTAGCGCCGATGCCGGAATCGGCGGCGGCGTTGAGCCGATGGGTGGCGACGATCCGATGGGGGGCGACGGGCCGAACCTGCCTAACACAGGAAGCGGTGGTGCACCCCAGCAGCAAGACGTCAGCAACCTGGCAGCGCTGGGAATGATAGTGACCACGATGACACTATTAAGCCTGCGGTACCGTAGGACTCGGAGTCGGTAGGACCCATCTCGCAGTTCGCGGGTGCTGGTCAGGACGGTTGAAATCACGGGTACAGGGGCAGGTTTACCTGCCCCTGTACCCCATACGCTTCTCCGAGTCTGCTAAATTGACGGGCCGCAGCGAGTAGCCCGAGGGACTGAACCATCGGCCCAGCGCACGGACCCTGAGTACCCGGGCGAAGGCTCAACGAGAGTAATTGCCGGAATTCAGTACCGAGCGCATTGCCGTACGCACTCGGATTATGAAACAACAGACTTGTACACATGCAGATCGCCTTTGAACCGTCCCATAGCCTGGTTCAGTAAGGGGGAACAGCTTTGCTGCTACGAAACTTGACTTACCTCAACGAGCAGATGCGCTTCCTTGAGGCCGACATCTCCGTGGAGGAGGGTCGTATCGTGTCGATATCTCCCTCGGACGCCTCGCTCACCGTTCCGAAGGAGACTTTCGACTGCAGGGGGCTTATAGCGATACCAGGGATCGTGCTTGCGCACTTCCACAGCCAGGCCGACCTAGGCCGCGGGCTCTTCAAAGGCAAGCCGCCAAGCGAGTGGGCGGGAGACACCGGCCCCCAGGCTCGTCTACAGGAGCGCTTCTTCGAGTATCTCGACAAGGACGCCTCAGAGGAAGACTTTAGAACCATCTGCAGGAAGGGACGCTGAGCTAATGCGCCAGGGCGTCACGTTCGTCCAGGACTCAGGGCTGGGCGAGCGACCGGCTCGAGTCCGGTCCCAGGCTATGAACGACGTTGGCTTGCGCGGTCTGATAGACGCTTACGAGGAGATTGAAGAGTTGGCCGATCGGGCGGACCGACGAGTGCTCTTCGGCGGTCATCTGCCTGAGGAGGAGGACATCACGGAGGAAGCGCTGATGGCCATGGTCAGGGCAAGGGCCGCGGTCCCGGACGCGGTGTTTATGACCCACTGCCTGGAGACGAAGCAGCGCAAAGACTTGATACTCGAAAGAGCGGGGCGGTCCACCGTCCGCCTGTTCGAGGAGCGAGGGTTGCTCGCCGGACGGACCGTGCTCTTTCACGGGACCGAGATGGACGAGGGGGATATACGGATCCTCACCGAGCGCGGAGTCTCGCTCGTGCACTCTCCAATAACGAACATCGCGGAGGCTGGAGTGGTCGATCTGTGCGTCCAGGCAGGCATCAACGTAGGTCTCGGCACGGACTTCGGTCACACGGATGTATGGGAGGTGATGCGCACGGCCTACTACTTACGGAAGAAGTTCCCCGAAGCGCCCGACACCGAGGAGATATGGCGGATGGCGACGACCAACGGAGCGAGGGCGTACGGGATGGAGGACCGCATCGGCTCGATCGCTGAGGGGTACTACGCGGACATCGTACTTATAGACGCCTCCGACACCGCCCTGCTGCCCGTCGTGGAGAAGGACGGCTTCAGCAACCGCGCCCACAACCTCCTCGTCTGGGGTCGACCGCACATGGTGAGACACGTGATGATCGGCGGCGAGTGGGTAGTCAGTGACGGAAACATACTCACCGTGGACGGGCAAGCTTTGGACATGGAGTACAGAGCGGTCGTTCAGCGGATGACCTCTTCCCTGTGATCGGGCAGATCGGCAGGCGGCGCCCACCATTGCCGGGTAGCCGTTAGACCGCTGGCAGCGGTCACTAAGCCAGTACGGTCATCGGCCACTCATAGGAATGAGCGCTCTGTCCTGCAACCGACCAGTCCAGACAACTGCTCCCGCAGTTATCCAGGTAGACTCTCCGGCAGCTGTAGGCGTGCGGCGCCGATGCGCGAGTCGGCCATACCATAGTAGATATCTATCCGGCCCTGGCCCCTGTCGTCGGCGCCCGTCGGGAACACCACGTTGTTCACCATTCCCTCGACCTCCTCGCCGATGCCTGGCTCAAGGATCGGATCGGGAGTCCTGTATAGCACTCTTCGCGGGTCCCGCTCGTCGAGCAGGAGCGCTCCCGCCGTGTAGCGCACGTTCTTCGGCCTGCCGTCCGTGGGAATTTCCCCCTCGACGCCGTGGTACACCAGGAGCCAGCCGAGCGGGGTGAGCAGCGGCTGCGTGCCCCCGCCGATGTGCATGTCCTCCCAGGCGTACTCCGGGTCTATAAGCACGGTGTGCCCGAACGCCCTGGTCAACTCCATGATGTCTCGCTTGGCATCCTCGAGCGCACAGTATGAGAGCCACATGCTCGGGCGGGCATCGTCGACACCGTGCGGCACGTCGTCCTCGTGGTACACCGGACGGTGCAGCAGGCAGAGGCTCTCCCGACCGTCCGGACCTACGACCGCTCGGGGAAAGAAGGCAGCGTCCTTGTTGTGGTACACGTCGAAGTCCACACCGTAGGAAAGGTCACGCGAGCCGACGAAGTCGACGGGACCGAGGCGCTGCCACGTGAACAGGTCCTTAGAGACGGAGAGGGCGACTCGGGGGCCACCCGGCCCCCATGCGACGTACGCCATCACGTACATCCCGAGCGGCTCGACCCAAGTAATCCGGGGGTCCTCGCAGCCACCCGTTCCGTTCGGGCGCAGCTCGTAAGGTTCCGTGGGCTCGAGCACGTAACCCAGCCGCTCCACGCCCGCAGGGTCGCCCGCATCGTTGAACAACACTCGGGCGATACCGACGCGAGAGTAGTTGCCTTTGGCCACGACGCGGGGGAAGAGGTAGAGCTCGCCATCGCTACCACGCGCGGTGGCGGGGTTGAGTACTCCCTCCGCCTCCTCCGGTATCGATGGGTCGGGCTCCATCACCACACCCAGTCGTTGCATCTCGAGCGGCGCCGCGGTTGCCTGCTCCATACACTCCTCCTGCCGTCCCATTATCGCGTTACTAGCACCTAATCGGTTCGCAAGCCAGTTGCCCTCGGTACAGACGAACAGTTGGATGGGAGCTTTACTCGCCTTCCTCCTCTTGCCGCTGGCCCAGCTCTCTGTCGAGCAGGAAGAGCGCGTCCCGACTATCACCGATCATCTTGAGCGTGTCCACAACCTGTCCCGCGTTCTTCTCTTCCTCGATCTGCTCGGTCACGAACCACTGCAGTAGAGGTATGCTCGCGTAGTCCTTCTCCTGTTGAGCGAGCGCGTACAGGTCGTGGATCTGGCTCGTCACCCGCCGCTCCTGCGCGAGTGACTGCTCGAAGACGTCGAGTGGGGAGGAGAACTCGTCGGACGGACGGTCTATCGCCTGTAGGCTGACCTTCCCGCCCCTGTCTAGGACGAAGTCGTAGAACTTCATCGCGTGCTCGAGCTCCTCACGCGACTGCATGCGCATCCAGTGGGCGAAGCCCGGCAGGTTCGCCGACTCACAGTACGCCGACATCGCAAGGTACTGGTACGCGGAGTAAAGCTCGTTCCTGATCTGACCGTTCATTGCATCCTGCACTGACTTGATAAGCATGTCGAGTATCCTCCTTCAGGCTGGTATTATTCCGGGCTTATTATCAAGGACCGCGCCACTCTCGCGGTTCGCCGCATGGGTAGCGCGTCCTCGAAGGCCATGGCACGGACAGGCACCACCTTGGGACTCAGCAAGCTCTGCAGAGTTAGTCAGTGGCATAGCGATCGAGCAGCGCCCTCAAGTCCGCCGCCTTGTGAGCGATCTCCTGAGAAACTGTCTGAAAAGGTTCATGCACGTGCCAATCGCCTGAGCATC
>JADDPT010000119.1 GCA_016781735.1 Rubrobacter sp. | reverse complement strand
GGCCCTGCTTTCCCTTCAGCATGTCCGAGAGGCTCTTCAGCTTGTGCTTGGACGAGCCCGCGACAGGGCGGCCCCTGCGGCCGTTGTCGATCAGCGCGTCCACGGCCTCCTGAAGCATCCGCTTCTCGTTGCGGATGATGATCTCGGGTGCGCCGAGCGTGATCAACCTGCTGAGTCGGTTATTACGGTTGATGACGCGGCGGTACAGATCGTTCAAGTCGCTTGTCGCGAACCGGCCACCGTCGAGCTGCACCATCGGGCGCAGGTCTGGCGGTATGACCGGCAGGCTGGTGAAGATCATCCACTCAGGCCTGTTGTTGCTCTTGCGGAAAGCCTCGACAACCCGCAGGCGCTTAGTGGCCTTCTTCCGGCGCTGACCGGACGAGGACTGCATCTCGAGACGCAACTCTTCTACCATCTTCTCGAGGTCCATCTTCTTGAGGATCTCGACCACCGCCTCGGCTCCCATGCCGGCCTTGAAGACGGTGTATCCGAACTGATCCGTCAACTGCCTGTACTCTGTCTCTGTGAGCAGAGCCATAGGCTTGAGTGTATCAAGCAGGCGGCGCCGCTCCTCCAGGTCACGTCGGAGCAGATCCTTCTCCCTATCAGCCTGCTCGCTCGCACGCTCGCGGTCTGTCGAGCCACTGTAGACGAGTTGGTCACGCTCCGCGCTGAGCAGGGAGCGCGCATCTTCCATGCGCTCCCTGTACGCCTGTTCGATCATGGCGGCGGCATCCTCTGTGGCCTCGCGCAGCTCCTCGAGGCGCGTCTCGTTGATCGCCTCTCCCTCCTCGAGAAGGACACGCCGATATGGCTTATCCGCACCGAACACCATCTGCTCGGGCGCCGCGCTGTTCATCAGAGCAGCGAGCTGCTCCTCAAACGCGCTGTGCTCCTCGTCGAGCGCATCGAGCTCTTGCTTCCGCTGTGCCTCCAACTCGCCAAGACCGCTGCTGCCGGCCAGCTCGATCCGAGTTACTTCGCCCTGCGTGCTCTCGGCGAGCTCCGAGAGGCTCGTGGCCAGACCACTCTCGATCTCAGCCGTGCCCTCCTTCAGTTGCTCGTCGAGCTCCGTGCGTAGCCGCTCCATCTCCTGCTCATCGACTTCCGTGACGATGTACGTGGCGAAGTAGAGGACGCGCTCCAGGTTGCGGGGAGATATATCTAGGAAGAGGCCCAACCGGCTTGGAGTGCCCTTCACATACCAGATGTGGCTGACGGGTGATGCGAGCTGTATGTGGCCCATCCGCTCGCGGCGCACCTTCGAGCGCGCGACCTCCACGCCGCACTTCTCGCACACTACGCCCTTGAACCGGATGCGCTTGTACTTACCGCAATAGCACTCCCAGTCGCGAGTTGGACCGAAGATGCGCTCGCAGAAGAGGCCGTCACGCTCGGGCTTGAGTGTGCGGTAGTTTATTGTTTCGGGCTTTGTAACCTCGCCGAAGCTCCAGTCCCGTATCTGCTCCGGGGAGGCGAGGCTGATTTTGATGGCGTTGAAGTTATTGACTTCGAGCAATTCTATTCTCCGTTAGCTGCCGGCTTCCACGTGTAGCCCGCGGAAGTACCTGCCTCCACAGCAGGCACCCTCCGCGGGCTACCTTTGGGTGATACCTACTCGTCCGTCCGTTCCGGATGCGAGAGGTCGATATCCAGATCTGGCATGAAATCAGCCTGACCGTCCTGCAACAGCGTCACCGGTGCCTGGTCCTCGTTGAGCACGTCCACGGACAGTCCGAGGCTCTGAAGCTCCTTTACGAGCACCTTGAAAGACTCCGGCACGCCCGCGCCGAGGACGGGTTCGCCCTTGACGATGGCCTCGTAGGTCTTGACCCTGCCCACGACGTCGTCAGACTTGACGGTTAGCATCTCCTGCAGGATGTGGGCGGCGCCGTACGCCTCCAGTGCCCACACCTCCATCTCGCCAAACCGCTGGCCACCGAACTGCGCCTTGCCGCCGAGCGGCTGCTGAGTCACGAGGCTGTACGGCCCAGTGGAGCGCGCGTGAATCTTGTCCTCGACCAGGTGAGCAAGCTTCATTATGTAGATGATGCCGACTGTCAC
Source organism: Rubrobacter sp. (assembly GCA_016781735.1). Taxonomy (GTDB): domain Bacteria; phylum Chloroflexota; class Chloroflexia; order Thermobaculales; family Thermobaculaceae; genus LC3-1. The sequence goes on along the minus strand of JADDPT010000119.1, from coordinate 3,155 downwards.
CGGATGGTCGAACTTCTCTCCAGTACGGCCGTCGTAGAGGTCTATCTTGCCGTCGCGCGGCAAGCCGGCCTGCTCCAGCTCGTCATGGATCTGCGTCTCGCTGGCGCCATCGAACACGGGAGTCGCCACTTTGAAGCCCAGCTCTGAGGCGGCCCACCCGAGGTGCGTCTCGAGTATCTGACCCAGGTTCATACGGGAAGGCACGCCGATCGGGTTCAGGATGACATCCACGGGCCTGCCGTCAGGGAGGAACGGCATGTCCTCCAACGGCATGACCCGGGAGACCACGCCCTTGTTCCCGTGGCGGCCCGCCACCTTGTCGCCCTCGCTTATCTTCCGCTTCTGAGCGATCGAGACGCGGACCATCTGGTTCACGCCTGCCGGGAGCTCGTCGCTCTCGGCACGGGTGAAGACCTTGACGTCTATTACCTGACCACGAACGCCGTTCGGCACGCGCAGGGAGGTGTCACGCACCTCGCGCGCCTTTTCCGCGAAGATCGCACGCAGCAGGCGCTCCTCGGCTGTGAGTTCTGTCTCACCCTTCGGAGTGATCTTCCCGACGAGGATATCGTTGGGCTTCACCTCCGCGCCGATCACAACGATCCCGCGCTCGTCGAGGTTCTCGAGGCTCTCGTCCCCTACGTTCGGTATGTCGCGCGTGATCTCCTCGGGACCAAGCTTGGTGTCCCTGGCCTCCGTCTCGTACTTCTCAATGTGGATTGACGTGAAGACGTCGTCGCGGACGAGGCGCTCGCTCATCAGGACGGCGTCCTCGAAGTTCCCGCCCTCCCAGGGCATGAACGCCACAAGCACGTTCTGGCCGAGCGCAAGCTCACCCTGCTGCGTGCTCGCGCTGTCGGCGATGATCTGGCCGCCGTACACTCTGTCACCAACGTCAACAATCGGGCGCTGGTTCAAGAACGTATCCTGGTTCGAGCGGACGAACTTCTCCAGGCGGTACGTTGTCTCTGTGCCGTCATCCTCCTCGATGACGATGCCTACGCCGGTCGCTGACCGAACGGTGCCGTTGGCACGCGCCACAACGACCTGACCGCTGTCGCGAGCGATCTGCAGCTCGACGCCGGTCCCGATGACCGGGGAGTCAGGCACCAGCAACGGCACCGCCTGCCGCTGCATGTTCGCGCCCATCAGGGCGCGGTTGGCGTCATCGTGCTCGAGGAACGGGATGAGTGCGGTAGCGATGCTCACCACCTGCTTCGGCGAGGCATCGATGAAGTCCGCCCTCTCCGGGGGCACCAGCACGAAGCGGCCGCCCCTTGCACGAGCCTCCACACGCTCCTCAAGGAAGCGTCCGTTCTCGCCGAGCGGTGAGTTCGCCTGTGCCACAGTCAACAGATCCTCACGATCCGCGGACAGGTATTCCACGCCTTCGCACACCTGTGCCCGAACGGCAACCTCGGGCAGCTTGAGCCGTGCGATGCCCTGGGCCACGTCGGCGGTTATCTCCGTGCCAGCCGCGTAGCCGTCCAGGTCCGCGGCCAGTTGATATCCCTCTAGCTCCTCCGCCGTACCCGCCACCTTCGTGACGATCTTCCTGTACGGGGTCTCGATGAAACCGTAAGGATTGATGCGCGCGTACGTTGCGAGCTGACCGATGAGACCGATGTTCGGGCCTTCCGGCGTCTCGATCGGGCAGATGCGTCCGTAGTGAGAGTGATGAACGTCTCGAACGTCGAAGCCCGCACGGTCCCGGCTCAGGCCTCCGGGACCGAGGGCCGAGAGACGTCGCTTGTGGTTGACCTCCGCGAGTGCATTCACCTGGTCCATGAACTGCGAGAGCTGGCTGCCGCCAAAGAATTCCCGCATTGCCGCGACAACCGGGCGAATGTTGATTAGGGCGTTCGGGGTTGCGGACTCAGCGTCCTGGATGCTCATCCGCTCCTTCATCACACGCTCCATACGCAGCATGCCGATCCGGAACTGGTTCTGGATAAGCTCACCGACTGCACGCACGCGCCTGTTGCCCAGATGGTCTATGTCGTCACCGTGCTCGGTCCCGTCCGAATTATTGAGGCGGATCATGTTCCCAACGATGTTGATGATGTCGCGGCCGGTAACGGTGCGCAGGCCCTCGACGGTGGCGCGCCGATCAGCCTCGAAGCCCCGCTGCTCCCACTTCGTGTTGAGCTTGTAGCGCCCAACACGCGCGAGGTCGTAGCGTCGGGGGTCGAACAAGAGCGACCTGAGCAGGGAGAGGGCGTTCGACTGCGTCGGGGGATCGCCGGGGCGAAGCCTTCGGTACAGCTCGATGAGCGCCTCTTCCTTGGTCTTGGTCGGGTCTTTCTCTATTGTCAGGGCCAGGTTCGGGTGCTTGTTCCCTGCGGTCACCGAGCTGTACAACGCCTCCAGCCACTCATCAGAGCCGGGCGTGGTGTCTCCGAACTCACCCGTCGCTGGGACCATCTCCGTGTCGACCGCCGCAATAGCGCGCAGCAGCACCGTAACGGGTATCTTCCGCTTGCGGTCCACCTTGACGTACATTACGTCCTTGTTAGTCGTCTCGAACTCGAGCCACGCGCCCCTGTTCGGGATCAGCTTCGTGGTCCACAGCTTCCGGCCGCTCGTCTCGTCATATACCTCTTTGAAATAGACGCCAGGGGAACGCACGAGCTGAGATACGACGACGCGCTCCGCTCCGTTGATAACGAACGTGCCCTTCTCGGTCATGAGGGGGAAGTCGCCGAGGAAGATGTCCTGCTCCTTGATCTCACCGGTCTGCAGGTTGTATAGCTCCGCGCGTACCCGCAGGGGGGCTGCGTAGGTTACGTCGCGCTCCCGGCACTCTACTTCCGTGTAGCGAGGCTGACCGAACGTGTAGCTACCGAAGCGTAGCTGCATGATCTTCTCGGTGAAGTCCGTAACCGGGTTGATCTCATCGAATAGCTCCTGAAGCCCCTCGTTCTTGAACCAGTTAAACGAGTCCATCTGCACCTGGATGAGGTTCGGCATCTCCAGGGTGGTCGGAATCCTGCCGTATGACCTGCGCCTGCCCTGGGCGCCATTAAGGGGCGCCGCCTCGACGCCCTGACCTATCTGCGAGGCAATCGTCATCTATATATTCTCCTAGGGAACGGGATAAAAGGGCCGCGGAACTTCAGGACACGGCCTCCCCCAAACCATGCGATGCCTAAAGT
>JADDPT010000090.1 GCA_016781735.1 Rubrobacter sp. | reverse complement strand
GAACGTACCCATCACGCCCTGCATCGTCTCTCGTGACCAGCCCTGGTCGAAGATGAAGTTGCCCAGCGAGTACGCTATCAGCTTGCCGTTGTACTCCTCCACCTGCTGTACCCAGTGCGGGTGCGCGCCGAGAACGAGGTCCGCACCGGCGTCAACCGAGACATGTGCCATGTGCCGCTGGAACTGGTTTGGCACGGAGGTGTACTCCACTCCCCAGTGAAAGAATGGAATTACCACGTCGGCTTGCGAGCGCGCTCGAACTATCGCGTCGCGCACGGGCCCCTCCCAGGCGGTCGCGAGGCCAGGGCCGGACGGATCAGTCCACCCCCACATCACGACGGCATCGAAGCCGAGCAGCGCGACCCTCGTGCCCTTCACATTGAAGATGCGCGCGGAGTATGCCTGCTGCATGTCGCGCCGGCACCGAAGTGACCGATGCCGTACCTGTCTAGCGCGACCATGGTGTCGAGCATAGGACTTGTCCCAAAGTTCGTCGTGTGGTTGTTGGCGAGCGACACGGCGTCTATGCCCGCCCACCTCAGCCCCGTCGCCGCTTCCGTGGGGGCAACGAACGTCATAGTGTGAGGGTCGGCGGGAGGAGCGACGTTGTCGGAGAGGGGCAGCTCGAGGTTCGCGACGGTCAGGTCGGCGGCACGCAGTATCTCGGCGGTCTGGTGGTATGGATGTGTGTAGTCGCCGTACGCGTGCATCTTGTCGAGCACGGACCGGCCAAGCATTATGTCGCCTACAGCGGTGAGTGTCCATGTGTCTCCACCGCCTGCCGTGTGGGGCTTGGGGTTGGGAGCCGCGACGGAGGCGGGCCGGGGCGTTGCGGTCGCGGTGGGGAGCGGAGTGGGTGGCGGGCCAGGCTTCTGCACACGCAGCAGCGAGCTGAGCACATAGCCCTTCTCTCCCTCGTGTCTTACCTCGTGCCAGCTCTCGCCGCCAACGTTCGTGACCGGCGCGGGGATGCCTCGAACAGAGGCGGCGTACGGCAGCCTGAGCACGACCGGCGACTTTGTCGTCGGCTCTGCCCGCACGTTGACGTCCGAGTACGCGGGAGAGTACGTGTAGAACGTGACGAGAGGCACGGGCGTGGGCGTGCTCGTGGACTTAGGTGCAGGGGTGCGTGTGGGCTGGGCCACTGTCCTGCCAGGAGACGGGGTAGGCGACAAAGTGGCGGTTGGATCAGGCGTGCTTGTTGGGGCGTCCTCGACCCGTGCCACTGCCGTGGGCGGCAGGGCGGTGGGTGCGCTGGTAGCTGTCGCTTGAGGAGAGGTTGAGGTGACTGTAGGTAACGCCGGGCTCTTGGTGGGCTCGGAGACCGTTGCGACCGTCGCGGTCGCGCGCATCGCGACAGAGGCGGTGGTCGAGACGAGTTGCGTCGGCCCCACGGTCCACACGGCGAGCACAAGGGTTATCGCGAGCAGTAGAGTCAGGCTGCGTCTCATATCACACTCCCCGGAACGGCTGGCGTAGCGGTCAAACCGGCACGCGTTTGCCCAGCTACATGCCTATGTATCGGGAGTGTAATTCGTGCTCTGGACGTTACGCTCGGCTTGTGAACACGGGGGAACGGTTTGTTTAGGCGCTGGAAATGGCGACGGCTAGGCAGCGAAGCTGTTATAAAGGCGCCTCGCCGGCACGCTAATCCTTCAGAGGAGCCGCGAGATCATAGGCGGCCTGTTTCACCTGAGCCTATGACGCTGCGCTAGTCCCCCAAGCGCGCTCAGGGGTAGATCTTCTTCTGCTCCCTCAGCATTGTTACGTACTTCTCGATGCGCCTCGCCCGTGTCTCGGGCTTCTTCACGTCCTGAATCCGGTACAGGATCGCGTATCTGTTCGCTCTGTCGAGCGTAGAGAAGAACTCCTTTGCCGTGTCGTTCTCCTCTAATGCTCGCTGTAGATCCTCCGGGACCGTCGCGGTGCTCTGCGCATCGTACGCCGCTTCCCAGCGACCGTCAGCCTTGGCCCGCTCGACCTCTCGCAGGCCGGCGGGCTTCATCTCGCCCTTCTCGATGAGCTCCGTGGCCTTGCTACAGTTCACCTTCGACCACTTGCTCCTCGGCTTTCGGGGAGTAAACCGCTGCAGCCAGTGCTTATCGTCGAACTTGTCCTTCTGCCCATCGATCCAGCCGTAACAGAGGGCCACGTCGAGCGCTTCAGCGTACGAGATGGTGGCGATGCCTGACTCCTTCTTGGCGATCTTGAGCCACAGCCCGGTCGAGGTCACGTGCTGTTCCGCCAGCCACCTCTCCCACTCGCCTCGCGACTCGAACGAGATGATTGGCAGGTCCTGCTTGACGCTCACGAGCCCAGCCCCACTCCGCCGACCGGTGTGAGGTCGATGCATTCCGGACGACCAGCAAGCAACGGCATAGCCTTTCCGATCAGTGCCCTGACGTCATCACGAGTGAGAGATGCGGCATGCGCACCCGCGTCGCTCCACAGCTCCATCACCCATACAGCATCCTCTTCGGTCTGAGAGGTGTTGATCACGTATAGCTCGCACCCAGCGGTGTCCTTCAGCAGATCCGCCGCCTGTAACAGCACATCCACCAAGGCATCGCGTTGTCCTGACTGTGTGGTCAGCTTGCCCAGGTAGCCGACTCTACCCATTTCGCTCCTCCTACCGGGCAACCGGGGCGGCGGGCAGGTAGAAGCGCTCCGTGTACTCGCGCACCATGCGGTGCGTGTTGTAGTAAGGGACGATGCAGCTTATGCTGCTCTTCATCCGCGCGAGCCACTCGCCAGGCAGCCCGTTCGCGTCCCGGTCATAGAAGCAGGGCACGACGTCGTGTTCCAGCAACTCGTACAGCCGGTTCGCCTCTAGCTCCTCCTGGTAGGCATGGTCGTCGAGCACCTCTCCGCTGCCGATGGCCCACCCGATCCGTGCGCGGTCCGGATCCTGCCCCTCCCACGCCTCCGCCCACCAACCGTCGAGAGTGCTGAGGTTAAGCAGACCATTCGCCGCGGCCTTCATCCCGCTCGTGCCACTCGCCTCTAACGGACGCAGCGGGTTGTTGAGCCACACGTCTGCCCCCTGCACCAGATAGCGCGCCACAGCCATGTCGTAGCCTTCCAGGAAGACGAGCTTGCCACGGAAGCGGGGCTCTCGGGAGAGCTGTACTACGCGCTTGATTAGCTCCTTGCCTCCGTTGTCGCGCGGGTGAGCCTTGCCGGCGAACACGACCTGCACCGGGCGGTCGGGATTGTGGAGGATGCGCTCCAGCCGGTCAGGATCACGCAGCAGGAGGGTGGCGCGCTTGTACTGTGCGAAACGGCGCGCGAAGCCTATCGTGAGCACGTCGGGGTCGAGCGCTTCCTCTACCTCACGCACCTCCCGCCAGGGAGCACCGTGACGCTCGAGCCGCTCACTAACACGCGCGCGTGCGAAGGCAACCAGCTTTGCCCGGCACGCCTCGTGGGCACTCCACAGCTCCGCGAGGGGCACGGCCTCCAGCCGCCGCCAGCGGGCAGGGTCGGCCGGCTCCTCTCTCCACTCCGGGCCGAGATGGCGGTCGTACATCTCGGCAATCTCCCCTGACACGAAGGAGGACAGGTGGATGCCGTTCGTGATGTGGGTGATGGGAACCTCGTTCACTGGCCTCTCCGGCCATAAGCTGTGCCACATCCCCCGGCTGACCTCACCGTGCAGCTCGCTCACACCGTTGCTGTTGCCCGCGTTCCGCAGCGCGAGAATCGTCATACAGTACCACTCCTCCGCGCCCTGCGGATTCTGCCGACCGAGGCCGAGGAACTCTTCGCGGGAGATGCCGAGCGCCCCGGGGTAGCCACCGAAGTAGCGGTCCAGCTGCTCGGGCGAGAACCAGTCGTGCCCTGCCTCGACGGGCGTATGCGTGGTGAATACCAGCTCTTCCCGCGCCCGCGCTCGCGCTGCCTCGAAGTCGAGCCCACTCTCGACGTGCCGCCGCAGCTTCTCGAGCACGAGGAACGCTGAGTGGCCCTCGTTCATGTGATAGACGGTTGGCCTGTGCCCGAGCGCTTCGAGCAGCCGGTAACCGCCGATACCGAGGACTACCTCCTGCCGGATGCGAGCCTCGCTGTCACCGCCGTATAGCCTGTCGGTTATGTCGTGGTCCTCCGGGCTGTTCTCGTCCACGTTCGTGTCGAGCAGGTAGAGAGGCACCCGTCCCACCTGTGCCAGCCACGCCTGCACAGCCACCTGTTGGCCTGCAAGGTCGACCAGTATCTTGAGGGGCGTGCCGTCGGCGTTGCGCACAAGCTGCAGGGGCAGGTTCTCGAAGCGGTTTGGGCCGTACAGCTCCTGTTGCCAGCCGTCGGCGAGGAGCTGCTGATCGAAGTAGCCGTACCTGTAGAGCAGGCCCACAGCTACGAGCGGAACGCCCAGGTCGCTCGCCGACTTCAGGTGGTCGCCCGCCAGCACGCCCAGGCCCCCGGAGTAAATCCGCAGGCACTCCGTCAACCCGAACTCCGCCGAGAAGTAGGCCGCCAGCCCGCCTTCCTTGCGAGCCTCGCTCCGGCTGTACCAGGTGGACCCGCCCGCCATGTACTCGTCGAGATCACGGGCCGCGACATTGACGGCAGCGATGTAGTCGGGGTTGCTTATCGCCTCAGACAGGCAGGCGCGGTCCACCTGGCGAAGCACCGTAATTGGATTGTGACTGCTGCGCTCCCACAGGTCGGCGTCCAGCCGCCGAAAAAGGTCGAGCGCATGGTTGTTCCACGCCCAGCGCAGGTTGTACGCCAGGTCGCGCAGCCGTGTCAGCTCGGCCGGTAGCGAGATGTCGTTGTTATTATTCTGATTCTGCTGCATATAAGTGTTCATCTCCCATATATGTTAATAGCCGCTCCGGCTCGGACCTCCACCCCTGATCCTTGTGCGTCATTCTCGCCGGCGCAGCATCGAGGTGGCATCCTCACCAGCTACTTCCCTCAGCGCTCCTCGATGAGATTCACGACCAGCGCGGGCCAAGCAGTCTGGTGCTGCGTCCCCGCCTCTTGCCCGTGATAGCACTCGAAGAAATGCGCTGTCTGCTTCCAGCATCGTTCGACGTTGATCACGAAGCTCTCTCGCAACTCCTCTGCCATCTCGCTGTGAGGAAGCGCGCACGTGCAGCGTGGCAACGAACTCGGATCTTCATCGGAGTTACCGCGGTGCCGCAAACCACCCCGCACCCAGCGGGGGCAGTGTGGCTCTGATCGTACTGCCGGAGAGCGTGGCCGCCGGAAGTTGCCCGAGCAAGTCCCACCACTCCCCCTCTTTCGGATCGCCTTCCAGAGCCAGATCTATCTCCAGTGGCTGTGACCCGCTGTTGAAGAGAGCGAGGACGGTTTCATCACCGTGCCGGCGGAGAAAGCCGTAGCCGCCTGGCTCCCCTATGTATACAGTCTGCACTGTGCCGCACGAGAGGGCCTTGCTGCCACGCCGCGTGTTGATTGCCTTGCGATAGAACTCGAGCAGGTTGGCATCGGGGGAGTCCCACGGATACGCCCGGCGGCTGTCCTCCGCGTACTCTCCCTCGATGCCTGCCTCGTCACCGTAGTACACCATCGGGACCCCTGGGTAGGCGAGCTGGAGGGCGGCGGCAAGCTTGACTCGTGAAGGGTTCCCCTCCAGGACTGTCAGGATGCGTGCGGTGTCGTGCGAGCCTATCAGGTTCAGCTGCGCGTGGAAGAAGGGCTCCGGTGTGTCGCGGCGAAGCGTCTCGAGCCTGTCGTCAAGCTCGGAGGCGGAGAGCTTACCGCCCGTGTAGCCGAGCACAGAGTAGCCGAAGCGGTAGTTCATCGTGGCGTCGAACGAGTCGCCCACGAGGCGGTCAGTGGCGTCGCTCCAGTCCTCGGCAATGAGGTATGCCTCAGGGTAGTCCTTACGTACCGCGCGCCGGAAGCGTCGCCAGTACTCGTGCGTGATCCACGGCGTCACGTCCGTCCGCCACCCGGCGGTGCCGAGCGCGAGCCAGCGATGTGCTATTCCTTCCGCGCCGAAGAAGAACTCCTCCACCTCCGGGCACTCGACGAACTCCGGCATGGTCTGAACGCCCGACCAGCCTTCGTAGCCATGCGGCCACTCGGTGAAGTGGAACCACCTGTAATACGGCGAGAGCTTGTCCTCCTGCGCGGCCTTGAAGTAGATGCTGTCCTTCGAGCAGTGGTTCCACACGCCGTCTAGCTGGATGCGAATGCCGAGCTCGCCCGCCTTCTCGATCAACTCGCGCAGGTCGTCCTCCGTGCCGAGGCGCGGGTCTATGCGCGTGTAGTCGATCGCGTCGTAGCGGTGGTTCGTGGGCGAGGCGAAGATAGGCGTGAAGTAGATGCAGGTGATGCCCAGCTCGTGGATGTACGGCAGCTTCTCTATCACGCCTCGCAGGTCGCCGCCGTAGAAATCGCGGCCCTTCGGCGGGTGCTCCGGTTTGTCGCCCCACTCGTTGATAATCACGTCCCGACCGTACGTGGTGGGTGCCCCCTTATGGAGGTTCTCCGGCTCGCCACGCGCGAAGCGGTCGGGGAATATCTGGTACACGACGGCGCCGGACGTCCAGGCAGGAGGTAGGCTCTCGGGCGTCCACACAGCGAGCCTATGTGGCTGCTCCACCCACACGCCGAACAGCATCTCGCTCGTGCCTTCATTCTGTCGTCTCTCCTGGAGGACCGTGCCGTCGGCAAGCTCGAAGACGTACGACAGGACGGTCGGCTCCTGGGGCAGTAGGATATCGGCGTGCCACTCACCGTCCGTGCCCTGCGAGGGTTGGAGCGCGACGCGCCACCCATGCTCGCGGCGAGGGTCGGTAAGCACGGCCTCGGGATAACTATCGGCCGGAGCCTGCAAGACGAGGCGCACAGTGGAAGAGACGGGCGAGGCAGGCGGCGGCACGTGCGGCAAGACGCCGCCGCGTACGCGGCGCGCGGCAGAGAGGCTGGGATCGTCGTGGTGCAGAGTCGTCACTCCAATCTGGTCGTTACTGGCCGGACAGCATGCAGGGGCGTTCAAGCGAACACCCCTGCGTTACTGCGGGTAGTTGGGTCGTGAGTAGGCGCTATCCCTTCACGGAGCCGGTCGTGAGGCCGCCTATTAGCTGTCGTTGCAGGGTCAGGAAGACGATCACGATCGGCAGCGCTCCCACGAGCGCGGCGGCTGCGAAGATGCCCCACCGCTGGTTGAACTGGTCATTTATGAACAGGGCCATCCCAACCGCGAGCGTGTACTGGTCAGTACTCTTGAGCATCACGCGCGCGAGCAGGAAGTCCCCGTACGTCGCGACGAACGTCAGGATCGCGATCACGGCAAGGATCGGGCGGACGAGAGGCAGCATCACGTGCCAGAACGTCTGGAAGTTGGATGCGCCGTCTATGCGCGCCGACTCGTCCAACTCCCGCGGGACCGTGTCAAAGTACCCCTTCATCAGGTATGTGTTGAATCCGAGCGCCCCACCAGTATAAATCAGCAGCAGACCGCCGTGCGTGTTGAGCCCAAGGAACGGGAACACCTTGCCTATCTGCTGCAGCAGCAGGAAGAGGGCGACGACGGTCAGGATGTTCGGGAAGAGCTGGATCAGGATGATCGTAAGCAGCCCCGCCTGCCTGCCCCTGTAGCGGAAGCGGGAGATGGCGTACGCGCCGAGCGCGGACACCGCCACTACAATGAGCGCCGTCAGGCCCGCGAGCTTGATCGAGTTCCAAATCCAGAGTGGCCACGGGTGCTGCGGGCTGTTGAACAGGCTCCGAAAGTTGTCGAGTGTAGCTCCCTCCGGGATAAGACTCTGGTTGACGAGTGTGTTGGCTGGGTTCAACGCGGCCGACAGGATGAGCAGCACCGGCGCCAACGCGTACAAGGTCGCCAGAATCACGGCCAGGAGCTTCAACACGAAGCCGATGCGGCGTGATGTCTTCACCGAGCGAACACGAGTCGCTGGACGTGCCTCCGCTACACCAGTGGCTGTGCGCTGTCTGATGGTGGACATGTTAGGTCACCTCCTCCAGCCTGCGAGTCAGCCTGAAGTTGAAGATCGTGATCGCGGCCACGATCATGAAGATGATCAGGGATATGGCAGCCGCGAGGCCGAAGTCCGTGCCCCTGCCGCTGGCGAACGCCAGTCTGTACGTGTACGAGATGAGTATGTCCGTCTGCCCGGCTACGCTCGCTCCGTTAGGATCGGGTGGGTTGCCTTCCGTCACCAGCTCGATCAGCGTGAAGTTGTTGAAGTTGAAGGCAAACGACCCTACCAGTAGCGGCGCCACTGCTACGAGCAGCAGCGGCAGCGTGAGCGAGCGGAACTTCTGTATCGGCCCCGCGCCATCCAAGTCCGCCGCCTCATACATGTCCGAGGGTATGCTCTGCAGCGCTCCCAGACAGATAACCATCATATACGGGAAGCCGAGCCACAGGTTGATCGCCAGGATCATTATCTTGGCAAGGTTGGCATCCGAGAACCAGTCCGGCGAGATGCCAAAGAGACTCTCCAGGGCTTTGTTGATCGGCCCGTGCACCGTGTTGAACAGACCGACCCAGATGAGCGCGCTGATGAAAGCGGGTATCGTGTACGGGATGATGATGAGCGAGCGCCAGAGGCCGCGCACAGGCAGTTGCTTGTCATTGAGCACCATGGCCATCGCCAGGCCAAGGCTGAAGGTGGTGAGCACCGACAGCAGCGCGAACAGCACCGTCCATACGAACACCCCTAGGAAGGGCTGCCGTATCTCCGGACTGGTGAAGATCCGCGCGAAATTGCGCCACCCGACTACCGCCGCGAAGCCGGGCGTGACGCGTTCGCCATCGGGCGCGGTGAAGAACCCGTCCTTTGGAGTATAGACCTTGCCGGTCTCGTTATTCCTGAGCTGGTCCGTGGCCGGGTCGTACGTGAACCTGCGCTGCTGGATAGATGCGGAGTCCAGCGAGTTGAACCGAAGCGGCCCCTGCTCGCCCGTTATCCCCAGCTTGTTGAGGTCGCCGAGGTACCTGAGCACCTGCAAGCGCTTGAGTTGCTGGTAGCCATTGATCTGCTCCGGCAGTTCGCCTCCGACGGGTGCGCCGCCGAGCAGCTCTGGGGTCGCTGGCCTGATGCCGTTCTCCTTGCTCGCGACGAAGGTGTTACCCTGCTCGTCCTCAAGGTGGATAAGGAACCTGCCGTCATCGGAGCGAAAGGCGGTCCACTTGTACGTCGCACCGCCCTCACCGCTGAAGTACTGCGTCCCTAGCTGGGCAACCACCTGTTCCTTGGTAAGCAGGTGACCGTCACCGTAATTAGTGAAGGCTATGTAGACCATGTACACCACTGGGTACACAACCATCAGGATGAGCAACACGAGACCCGGGGCGAGCCAGCGCCAGGGGTACAGCCCATTAAAGAGGAAGATCACGTTGACGAGCAGCGTGATGAACAGGACGAGCCCACCGATTACCGCCGCCCCGTTCGAGAACAGCCTGTAGGCAAACCACAGGGCCACCGCGTCTATGAAGGCGAGGCCTCCCAGTCGCACCAGGAGGTCGGTGATGGAGGTGGTGGGGCGCTCGAGCGCCCCACCCTCCTCTGACACACCCTTCGGGTTACTTAATCTTGGATCGGATGGCTTTCGCAGCATTGTCCATCACCTTCTCAGGATTGCCGCCCTTCTGCTGGAACAGGAGGGTCACCGCATTACCCCAATCCGTCCACACACCGGCCATCTGAGGGATGGCAGGCATCGGGTCGCCATTCTTGGCAGACTCGCCGAACGCCTTGATAGCGGGGTCGTCCACCTTGTTCTTGACGGGTAGCCATGCGGGGATGCGCGGGTCGCCCTCGTAGAACGCCTGCATCACCTCGTCGGTGGCGACGAACTCGGTCAGGAACGCCTTGGCGACATCCTTGTTCTTGCCGAACGCGCTCACCGCGAAGCCCTGCGAGCCGACGAACGGGCGCGCGGCTTCCTTCATCTTCGGGATGGGCGCGATCGCGAAGTCGTCCTTCACCTTGCTCTTGCGAGTATCGCCGAGCGCCCACGGACCGGTGAAGTACATTGCCGCCTCACCGTTGCGGAACAGGCTCTCCATCGTCGGGGCGTCGATGCCCTTGCGGAGAAGACCCTGCTTCACCATGCTTGAGATCTCCTGTGCGGCCGCCTTCGCGCCAGGGCTGTCGAAGCCCAGGTCCTTGGGGTCGTAGGAGCCATCCTGCGTGCGGCCGAAGATGTAGCCGCCGTGGCCGCTGAAGATCGGGTACGCATGGTATGGGTCGCCCTGCTGCAGCACGTATCCCTGCTTGACCTTCTTCTGGTCTTGCAGCCTCTTGGCGATCTGCTTCAGCTCATCCCATGTCTTCGGAGGCTGGGGCACGAGCTTCTTGTTATACATCAGCGCGATGGCCTCAGTGCCGTACGGAAGGCCGTACAACTCGCCGTTGTACGTCCACGCCTTGACAGCGACAGGGTCGAAGTTCTTCTCCTTGTCGCCGACATCGAGCGGCTCGACCAGGCCGTTGGCCACGAGCTCGCCCAGCCAGTCGTGCGCACCGACGATGATGTCCGGACCCTCACCTGCCGGGCCCGCTAGCTTGAGCTGATCTCGGATGCCGCCGAAATCGAGCTCCTGCAAGCGTACCTACACGCCGTAATCCTGCGTGAACTGCTTGACGAGCGGCTGCAGCGCCTTGACACGGGCGGTGTCTGCCCAGATCACCAGCGTGCCCTCGGTGGAGGCGGCGGGCTTCGCCGTAGCGCCGGCCTGGGGCGTCTCTCCGGCAGGGGCGGCGTCTGCTCCCGTAACCTCGGCGGCCGGGGTCTCGTCAAGTGATGCCGCGGTCGACTCGGCGCCCGCGCCGGCTGTTCCAGCTGTCGGAGTTGTTCCTGCGCCAGTGCCAGTGCCACCAGTGCCACCCCCGGCGTCTGTCGTCGGCTGCGCGTTGCCGCCGTCAGTTACGCCTGGCGGCGTAGGAACGCTGTTACCTGTCTGGCTTCCCCCGCCCCCGTTTCCGCAAGCTGCAAGCAGCGGGAAGACGAGCACTAGTATCGCGAGTAGTGCGACTATTCGTTTGTTCACCTGTGTATTGCTCCTTTGTGAAGTTAGGTCGTCTATGCTGCGTGTCATTCGGGTCCACCCGTAGACACGCCACCTGCTCAAGGACTGGTAAGCATCCCTCCTTTGTATCATCGACCGGTCAGGCAGCCTTCGACTGTGGAAAGTCCGCCTATCCGGTGCGACATTATAGACTGGCATCTCTCCGTATTCCACAACCAACGCTGAGTTCGGTCCGTAAGCGCGCATCCCCCCTTTCACCAATCGGGGGCGTCCAACCGACGCCCCCGATTGTCTAACTGTCTAGTTGCCGCACGGCGCGACGTTGCGCCAGTTAGCTACCACGTTCTCGACCAACTGGGCCGCGCCTGCCGCCTGGTACGGCAGCAGCGCGAGGAGCGGAAGCAGCGTGGCTATGCGATTCTTCGTTCCTGTGGACATCCCTGATTACCTCCTACCCACTGACCTTGAGACACCGCGCGTCCGCGAGATGGAAAGCGAGCCGACTCGGCTCCGCGGGTGTGGGGCCACTACATCGCACTCCGGGGAGGTCCGGTGGAGCCGCGGACACATAGTTGGGTCTCGAGGACTTCGGACCCCCCTGGCCCGTCCTGCAGCGACCTGATAAGCAACGTCGCGGCGCGGGCTCCCTTCTCCCTCACCGGCTGGGCAACGGTCGTAAGCGGAGGGTGGAGCAGCCCGGCGATGGGAAGATCGTCGAAGCCGGCTATGGAAATATCGCATGGTATCCGCATGCCCAGGTGTTGAGCAGCATCGTACGCACCGAGCGCAAGGATATCGGCCATCGCAAGCACGGCAGTGTACGAACCCTTCCTCATCGCCGCAAGCACGACTTCCCGCCCGGCCTCGCGGGTGGGACGCGCGAAGAACACCCGGTCCTCGCGCCAGGGAATGCCCGCCTGCTCGAACGCCTGCTGGTATCCGGAGAGCCGCTCGAACGGGACGCCCTGGAGCGGCCGAGTCTCGTCGTATGACTGTATCGCCACAACGAGGACATCACGGTGTCCGAGCTCGAGCAAGTGGCGCGCGCATTCCCTGGCGCCCACCCGATCGCTGATATTCACGCGCGGTGTCTCCCCTTCCCGGTCGCCGGCGTCCACGAGCACCACCGGCATCTCTCGACGGAGGATATGCGAGATCGGCAACTCTGCCTCGTCCATGCCGATAGAGATGAAACCGTCCACGGCGGCCCGGCCTAACGCCTCCTCGACGGAGCCACGCACGGGGCTTACGAGCAGCAAGGAGTACTCGTGTGCGTCACAGACGGAGCTAATGCCCTCGATTACCAGCGGGTAGAACGGGTTGGCGAAGGCGGTATGGACGGCTTGTGGGAGAAGCAGACCGATAGAGCCGGTGCGCTTGGTGGTCATGGTCCGGGCAACCGGGTCGGGCCTGTAACCAAGTTCCCCCGCAATGTGGAGGATGCGGTCACGCGTGTCGGGCGACAACTGCCCAGGAGAGTTGAATGCGAAGGAGACGGCAGTCTTGGAGACGTTCGCCCGTCGCGCGACATCGGAGATAGTGACTCTCGCCATCGGCTCCTCTGAACCCGTTTAGTAAAACGGTTTAGCGGCACCATAATACCGATCGCCGCCTGTGTCAATATCCAGGGATTAGGTTGCTACCCCCAATGTAATGGCTCCTCGGCCTACAAATGTGTGATCGGCTGTAAATACCTCGTCTCCTGATGAGGCGTCAGGCGCTCTGACACCCTTCAGAGGCGATCCTCCAACGCGGGGACTTGGTTATAGGTGAGCAGACAAAGAACAACTGCTGGCCCTCTCCCAAGAATCCGCGAGGCAGCCCTTTGTGATGAGAACCTACTGACGCCGCAAAGCTTCGATCCGTTGTAGTCTCTCCCCTTCCTGCGGTGATCCCTACTAATGTGGCATGCTAGACCCCAACAAGGGGTATCGGCGTGCGTCCAGGCAGGCGGCGGGGCAGGAGTATACACGATGAAGGTGGCGTTTCAGGGAGAGCCGGGGGCATACAGCGAGCAAGCGCTGTACGAGGTGGTGGAAGGGGCCGAGAGCGTGCCTTCACCGTTGCTACGTGACGCGTTCGCCCACGTGCTTCGGGGTGAGGCAGACCTGGCCGTCGTGCCCGTCGAGAACTCGCAGGCCGGTAGCATACACGATACCTATGATCTGCTGCTCGAGCACAGCGGGGTGCTGCACGTGCGGGGCGAGCACGAACTGAGGGTGCGCCACTGCCTGCTCGCGCCTCTTGGCGCCGACGAGCAGACGGTTCGCCGTGCGCTGTCGCATCCTCAGGCGCTGGCCCAGACGGCGCGGTGGCTCCGAAAGCGCGGCATCGAGCAGGTGGCCTATCATGACACCGCAGGCGCCGCCCGACGAGCCGCCGAGCTGGGGGAACGGGAGACCGGCGCGGTGGCCTCGCGACGCGCCGCGGATGTGTACGGGCTCCAGGTCCTGGCTGAGGGCATCGAGGACAACCCCACTAACCGCACGCGGTTCCTCGTGGTGGGTCGCGAGCCCGTGGTCGCGAGCAGCGGCGAGGGCAAGACGTCACTCGTGTTTTCCACTGAGAACCGGCCCGGTGCGCTGTACTCGGCGCTCGGTTGCCTCGCGTCGCGCGGCATCAACCTGCTCAAGCTCGAATCACGGCCGTCCCGCGGCGAGGGATGGGAGTACCTGTTCTACGTCGACTGCCTGGGATGGGCGTCACAGCCGCCGCTCTCCGATGCGCTCGACGTGCTGTCCAGAGAGACGGCATGGGTGAAGGTACTCGGGTCCTACCCGCGGTCCATCGCCTGAAGTTTCCCTCTAGCGGAGGGCTCGTAACCCTGCCGCGAGGGCGAGCTGCAGCGCCGCCCACGGAAGCGTTACCCGCAGCCAGCGCCACCGCAGGAGAGAGTTCGCTGTCGCCCGCAGCACCCTGACGGGACGCAGAACCACGTCCATCACGAGCACGTCCTGCAGCCCCACCACCGTACCGGCACTGCCAACCAGCGCAAGCGCCGCCATCACCGGGACAATGGGAAGGTCGAACCGCTTCGCGAGGACATCCCCCCCGCTCGCCACATACCATACCGCGAGGGCGGCTCCGAGCAGCCCGGTGCCCCCGAAAAACAGGAGCTGACCGAGGGTGCGCCGCTCGGCAACGCCGTCGTTCGGCATGAAATAGTGCTTTATCTCTAGCGCGGTGTAGCCCGCGTGAGGGAAGCCGAGCAGGAACGCGACCAGCCAGAACCCCTCGGCGAGCGCCAAGGACGCCTCTGAGAATCGGTCGAGGTAGAACGTCGGCACGAGCGCGAAGACGGGGTTCCAGACCAGGCTCCGTACGGAGTGTCCCCACAGCTTGCCGGGCAGGATCTGCTCGACGATGACCGCAAGCCTCTTCTCAGCCTGGGCTAAGTGGTCATCTTCATGAGAGATCTCGTCCGGCGCGCGAACCGCCAGAGAGGTATGCGCCTGGTCCAGTGTCTGGTCACTGTGCTCGGACAGGATCTATACCTCTTCGTTCAATTTATAACCGAAACGCCGACGGTTCGTGCGTCCACAAGCTCCGCTCGCTCTTTAGAGCACGTCGCATCCAAGCAAAAAGCTTACCAGGGGAAGTGTCCGGCCTCCCGCCGCGCCTCCGCCTCAATGCACTGCCCGGCGGTGAGCCCGACCCGGCGCGTCTCACCAAACGGCTCCGGCAGCACGGACGTGCCGCCATACGGCCCCGTCCCGCCCGGCCCGTCGGCGAGCTTCACGTCCTTGTACAGCGCGAGATGCAGGTGAGCACCGAAGCTGCCGCCGCTGTCTCCCGC
Source organism: Rubrobacter sp. (assembly GCA_016781735.1). Lineage (GTDB taxonomy): Bacteria > Chloroflexota > Chloroflexia > Thermobaculales > Thermobaculaceae > LC3-1. Next base: position 2,955 of record JADDPT010000090.1, on the reverse strand, counting down.
CGTTCCCACCTGCCCGCCTCGTGCAACGCGATCCCCTGCGCTTACACCCACGTCATCGAGGTGAGCGTACAGCGAGCTTACGCCCTGCCCGTGCTCGACGAGCACGATGTTCCCGTAGCTCGCCCAGCCCCCACTCGCAGGCCCGGCGTACCGCACGCGCCCATCGGCCACCGAGAGGACAGGCTCTCCCTGCTCCATGTTGAAGTCGAGAGCGTACAGGTCGTTCGAGTGCGTGGGTCTATTCGTTCCAACGTGGCCGCGCACACCATAAGCCTTCGTGATCCTGTGTCTCCTGCCCTCCTCCCACGGTGCGGAGAGCTCGAAGCCTGGCGGCAGCCCGATCGTGCCCGCCTCGAGGGGAGTGAGCGTTTCCCCGGCAGGCGCGCAGCCGCAGGTGGAGGATGCGAGGACCGCTACTACCGCCAGCGTGGGAAGTAGAGCAAGGAGGGATAGCGCTTTCATGCCAGCAAGAAGTCATCCAGCCTCAACTCTTCGAGGCTGTCTACGACACGGTCGGCGTGGTGGAGCTCTTCCCGGGTGCGCGTAGTCGTGACGGCGTACACCTTCATGCCGGCGCGGATCGCCGCCTGAACGCCCACGAGCGCGTCCTCGATCACCACGCACTCAATGGATGGGACGCCCAGCCGCTCCGCGGCGAGCCTGAACACCTGTGGGTTGGGCTTGCCGCGAGTCACGTGATCACCCGACACGAGCGCCTGTAAGCATCCTTCCAGCCCGAGCTCAGCGAGAATGACACGGATATTCTCGTGGGGCGCGGAGGAGGCAACTGCCTGAGGATGCCCTGCCGCATAGAGCGCACGAACGAGTGCGTCCGCGCCAGGCAGCGCCTTCACTCTGCCCTGGAGACGGCGCCGGAACTCTGCCTCCTTGAGCAGGGACATCTCGCTCGTCTCGGTCGGCGGCGTCTCGCCGAAGATGTGGGCAATGGCGTCGGGGTTTGCCATGCCGAAGGTCGGCAGGAACTGCTCTCGCGTCAGCCCCCTGCCCTTGTGCTCCGCAAGCCACTTCCATGCCTCGTAGTGGAACTCCCCGGAGTCCACGAGCACCCCGTCCATGTCCCAGATAACCGCAGCGCGCTTCATACACCCATCATAACAGCCTTGCCCGGCATGCTCGATATATTATGTAGCGTAGCCAAGGGCACACATGTTGCTGCCCAAGGGAGCGGGCTGACGGTAGAGCCGCGGCCAGCGAATCAAGGAGGCAATACAGATGACTTCTGAAAACGACAGGCAGCAGGGCACCGTTGTAGCGCAGAGCTTCTCACGAGAGGAGGAGGCACACACGGCGATACAAGCGCTCAAGGATGCTGGCTTCTCAGGTGATGATATCAGCGTGGTTGCACAGGACAGGAATGCCGCGGCGGACGTAGCCGAGAGCACGGGCACGAAGGCGGCTGAGGGCACGGGCATTGGCACAATGACTGGCGGTACGCTCGGCGCTATGGGAGGCATGCTTGCCGGCTTGGGCACGCTGGCAATCCCAGGCATCGGGCCGCTGGTCGCCGCGGGGCCACTGGCTACGACGCTCGCGGGCGCAGGCGCGGGCGAGCTCACGGGTGGACTCGTCGGCGCGCTCACCGGCCTGGGCATCCCCGAAAACGAGGCTCAGGCGTACCAGGAGCGTTTCGACCAGGGCGACTTCATCGTGGTGGTTGATTCGCGTGGCCGCGAGCAGGAAGCGCGACAGATCCTGCAGGGCGGTGGCTCGGAGCGACTCAGCCCCTTGTACTGGGCGGGATCGCGAGAACGGATATGCGCAGGCTAGGACCCCCTATGCCTGTTTCCGGGTGCAGGATCCACTCACTCAATACTCCCCTGGGAAGCGGACCTTGGGTATGGGCTGGCCACGCCGTGCTGCTTCCGACTGCAGTCTCGGTGCCAGCGCACGGCCCTTCCTGAACAATAGATCGAAGGAGAGGCTCAGCATATTTCCCGTCAGGCTCCAGTTTCCCAGCAAGCGCTCGACGCGAAACAGCGCCTCCGCGCCGCTCGCCGACACCTGCCCCACGAAGGCGCGGTTCTCTTGCCTGGTGAACTCCGGCGTGTGCCTGTGAAACGTCAGACAGGCCGGACCCTCAGGCGTGAGGGGCACACCGTCCGGCATCCGCAGGTAGAAGCCCTCTTGGTCCGGCTTGACTCCGCTCACCGGGAAGCAGTACGGAAAGCCGTCGGCGCCTACGAAAGTCAGATCACAATTGGGAAAGTCGAGCTTGCCTGAGGTGGCGGGATCCCAGTCCCCTGGCTCCTCTGCCCACGCGGCGGGAGGCTTACCAGGAGGCGCGGGGTCCGAGGGCGGCGCCTCCGTTCCCTCGGGAGCTGTCCATTCCTGCGGTTGCTCGTCCAGCCGCCCTCCGGGCCACCACAGGATCCGAGTAGGCGTCACACTGATCCATACCCGCGCGAAGTACCAGGGCAACTTGCGGAGCAGGAACTTTGGCTGGCCCTTGTAAGCCATGGGCAGCTTAGACATGGAGAGCTGCACATATCGGTCTGTGTTGCGCTGCGAGTCCGAATCTCGAACTGTGGCAAGACCTTGTACGAGCACCACGGGAAAGTCGGAGATTCCGGAGCCCAGCGGGTCGGCGTAGAGGAGCGCCACCCTGGGATTGCGGCGCGCACGCTCGGCCTTTGCAGGGTAGGTAAGCCCGGTGGAGACATCCAGCGTGCGCGCATCCTCACCGATGTAGGGTGTTAGCGGGAACGTCACCGGGCTGCCGGATCGAGTGAGGCTGGCGAACTCAACTGTGACTGCATGCTGAAACACAGGCAGTAGCTCTTCCGGCCAGCCAGCCGGATTGCGCGCGAGCTCGGTCATCAGGGTCCGAGTGGACGGGATCTGCAACGCGGTTCTCCTTGCTCGTGTCGGAGTCGCTCTCCAGCGACATTCCGATCAGTGCCGTGCCTGATTGCCGCTGGAGATTATAGCGGCGGC
>JADDPT010000008.1 GCA_016781735.1 Rubrobacter sp. | reverse complement strand
GATTGGCAACTTCCACGATGGTCCGCACAGTCTTGCCCTCAAGCTCCGAGAAACGCCGCTTCCTGATACAGAGTCTCTCCTGCGTCACCGGTCTCTACGTACGTCAATTGGGGTATACGTATCTCCTGCCCTCACACCCATGCAGTCTTCCCGGCCGTACTACCCTGATATGGACTCGAGTTCTCTGGCTTCCGAAGGAACACATACTCGTCCCGCATGTCGTTATCCAACTCCTTTGACCTCCACCGGTAAAACCTACATGGAGTACGAACCTCCGGCTGATGCCTCTGTTCCAGGTCGGCCAGAGGCGGACCACTCTTCACGATGCAGCTTGAATTCGTCCTGGGTCTGTACTCCGGGTTCCGCCCGCTCGTCGCTCCATACGCCGTCTCCTGCCGGTGGTCGTCACTGCAACTCAAGGTCAGGAGAGGCGACCACCCGCTGCCTAAACCTTTCGACATTGACACCATCTGCGGCGCTTGCCCGGGCGCGCCGCGCTCGGCGCTTGGAATTCACCGCATCGATGTCGTCGCGCAACCTGATCCGGCACGCCGGTATCTCGGCGAGCACCTGGAGTCGTGTATCCGGGGTAACCGTGTGACCATTCCCGCGACCTGAGTATGAGATGAGCCACTACATCTGACACATTAGAGATGCAATTGTAAACAAACCACAAACGTGGCATGCGGGCTGCGAAGCCACAGAGCGACCAGGGTAACACTAACGGAGCGAGCTATCGGGCGGTTGCGGTGGCCAAAGCCGGTTGTTACACCGCATCCTGCTGTGGGTAACTGCCTCTTTTGTCGGCCCCGGGTACGCAAGCTGCTATGGGGTCGGTGGTAGCAACGTAAGCTGGGTAAGAAGGAGTAGATGGGCATAATGGCCGAACTAACCCTGGGATATAAAGCGTCGGCGGAGCAATTCGCTCCTCGTGAACTGCTTGAGTTTTCTGTCCACGCCAAAGAGGTAGGGTTCGACTCGGTGGTCGTCAGCGACCATCTGCAGCCCTGGAGGCACACCGACGGGCATGCGCCCTTCTCGTTCGCCTGGCTGGCCGCCCTCGCCGAGCGGACCCAGCGCGTGCGGCTCGGCACCAGCGTCGTCACGCCAACCTTCCGGTACCATCCAGTGATCGTCGCTCAGGCAATGGGCACGCTCGACCAACTCGCCGGCGGTCGCGTGTTTCTCGGAGTCGGCACTGGCGAGTCCATGAACGAGGCGCCGCTGGGCATCGAGTGGCCGGAGTTCAAGGAGCGCTTCGCCCGCCTGAAAGAGGCCGTGGAACTGATGCGCCGCTTATGGACCGAAGACTTCGTCACCTATGAAGGCCAGTACTATCGCACCCATAACGCGACCATATATGACAAGCCGGTCGGCAAGCTGCCCCTCCATATCGCAGGCTCGGGGGCATCCGCTGCCCGGCTGGCGGGTCGGACAGGCGACGGTTTCATCTGCACCAGCGGTAAGCCGATGGAGCTGTATCGCGAAACACTGCTGCCTGCTGTTGAGGAAGGAGCGCGGAAGGCTGGACGGGACTCGAGCTCGATCGAGCGGATGATCGAGATGAAGGTCTCGTTCGACACGGACCGTCAGAGAGCGCTCGAGGACACCCGCATCTGGGCGGCTCTTGCCCTGCCCGCCGAGTCGAAGGTCGGCGTCGAGGACCCGCGCGAGATGGAACGGCTAGCCTCCGAGCTTCCGATCGAGAAGGCGGCTAGTCGCTGGATCGTATCGGACGACCCGGATGAGCACGTCTCGAAGATCGTCCCGTACCTGGAGATGGGCATGACGCACCTGGTTTTCCACGCGCCCGGACCAGACCAGCGCCGATTCCTCGACCTGTATTCCGAGCACGTGCTGCCCCGGCTGCGTCAGTGGCAGGCTAGCTCGTCGGCGCCTCAGGCAGAGGCGATCTCCGCCGCAAGCCAATAGTCAGGTTCCGCGCCAGGAGGCAAGCATCACCTTGCATGCCTCCTGGCGCGGAGCGCGTATCCCTTCCGACGCACCTCCGGAGAAACGATGGGTAGCCCTGAGCGCCGCGGATCTGAGGCACCCGCCGAGCCGTTGGAGAGGCAGACTGCAACAGCCAGTGCGCTTGATGCGCCACGGATGGCGGGGCAGGCACATGCGATACCAGAACGAGCAACCACTTCCCTGTTCTCCTGACCTACCTGAACAGATCCCGCTCAGGTGGCATCACGAGCTGGCCTCCGTTCCCGGCTCCCGGCTGGTACGCATAACCTCGCACAAGTGCAACCGGTCTCTGATCGACCTTGCCCATGGCCAGCTCAGCCGCACTCGCAAGCTCGTCCGCGACGGCCATCAGAGTTACGCTCATCTGGTAACCATACGGATCATCCTGGCCCCGGTAGTCAACAATGGGTTCCAGGCCCGCAACGCCGATGGCGACATTCACCACACCGTTACGCCATGCTCTGCCGAAAGAGTCCGTGATGATCACCGGGATGTCGAACCCGGCCTCTCGTTTCAGCCCCTCCTGTATCCGGCGGGCGGAGGCATCGGGATCGAGCGGAAGCAGGCAGACGCAGTCCTGCCCGGCTACATTCGACGCATCAACCCCTGCATTCGCGCACACGAACCCGTGATGTGTCTCTGCGATGATGATGCCACGGTCCATGCGCGCGATTCGTTTTGCCTCCCGAAGCACGACCTCGATCTGTGCCGGGTCTTTGTCATAGCTCGCTGCCCATTGCCGGGCGAACGAAGATGGCTCGATGTCCTTGAGGTCGAGGAGGCGTCCCTCTGCTTTACTGACGACCTTATGTGTCACAACGGTGATGTCGCCACGCTCGAGAGAAACTCCCGACACCGTGAGGCTGTTCAGTATGACTGGTACCAGGTCATCGCCAGGACGTAGCTCCCCGACGCCGTCCAGGCCAATGATGCGCACCTCAGATGGCACGACTACCGCTCATCCTTCCTGTAGCTCCAATATATCGACACCCTGATAGTGGTGACATCAAGCCGGTGGCGAAGCCTTCCACCGAACGCCTGTTGAAAGGTATATCTTGGAACGTCGCGGTGCCGTACAAGTCGGAGGGCGCCGTGACTCATGTGCTCCGTCAGACATCGCGTCTCACTAGACGGATAAACAGGTCCTACCGTGATGCGGCGTCCGATTGCAGCGCCCGCTCCATTTGAACGCGCCCCCAGCAGCAACATCAGAGCGGACGCTGCCCGACATGATCACAACCGTATACAGTACCCACCGATGCAGTCGCCGCTGCGGGCATAGCTGTATCGACCACGGAGCGTACTGCCCACCATCAGCACTATTTTGGCTCCATGCAGCCGCCACTGTGCTAAGAGCCACGCTTGCACAATTGACGCGTGTGGGCGCACTAGCGGACCTTGTTGCCCAGCGACAGCAACTCCAACGTTACGAGGTTAGTCCGCAGGAGGCACGGCGGTGATCATGCCAGTATCGTCAGCGCCTTCCTCGTCGGTCATGCGCGGCGGTATGGAGGGTGTGTTCTCGCCCGAATCCTCCGCTGGTCGCTCCTCCTCTTGAGCCTGAATGGCCGCACTCTCCCTGTCGTCTCTTTGGGTCAAAGCTTCCTCCTTGGCTGACTTGTAGCGTGATTATTACACAAGAGGACCAAAGCACGTCGCACTCGCACCCCGCCCCTTGCCCGCATAGGCACCACGCTGGAGCGTGGTGCCTATGCATCAGATCCGGTGCAAACGCAAATACGTGGTTCACGCAGGTTCGCGGTGGCGTCGGATCGGGAAATGATACTAGCATCGCTGTTGTTGCGTCCCGGATCGAGCCGGATACCGAAGAGTTCCAAGCCCTCGCAGATGCGAAGCCGCACGGGCGCGGAATGCTCACCGATCCCGCCGGTAAAGACGAGCGTGTCGAGACCCCCGAGCGCGGCGACCAGCGCCCCGAGGTGCTGGCGGGCATTGTAGCAGTACAACTCGATTGCCTCCACGGCGTTGCGGTCCTCCGCCTCGCGCGCCAGTAGGTCGCGCATGTCCGCACTGCTGCCCGACACACCGAGAAGCCCCGACCGCTTGTTCACCATGTCGCTCACTTCGGCCGGACTCATCCCCTCCTGCAGCAGCAGGTACAGCAGGACTCCGGGGTCTAGGTCGCCGGTGCGCGTGCCCATGGGCAGTCCCCCGGTGGGAGTAAAACCCATGGTGGTGTCCACGCCGACACCGCCGGACACGACGGCCATACTGGACCCATTCCCCAGGTGCGCGATTATCACCCGCCCGGTTGCGGCGATCGCGTCCTCCTCTCTAAGTGCCTCGAGTATGTACTCGTACGACAGGCCGTGGAAGCCATAGCGTACCACGCCGGCATCCGCGAACCTACGCGGCAAGGCCATACATCTGCGCAGTCCGCGCCATCCGACGGTGGAACGCCGTGTCGAAGCAAGCTACCTGCGGAACGTCGGGATAGTAGCCCAGGCAAGCCTCGATAGCACCGAGGGCTGCCGGCAGATGCTCCGGCTCAATGGACATGAGCCCGCGCAGTCCCGCGATCAGCTCGTCCGTGACAAGGTGCGGATCCCGGTACTGTGCGCCTCCGTGAACCACCCGATGGCCAATCGCCGTCAGATCATTCCCGCCCCGCTCCCGCAAGGCTTGGAGCAGTACCCTCAGCGCCGCATCGTGGTCCCGCAGGTCACCGTGCTGCTCGAGCACTGTGCCGCCATCCGGGTCCGTGAGACGCAGCCTGGCATGGGGCTGCCCTATGTGCTCCGCGTGGGTCTTGAGTTCAATAGTTTCGCTCGGGCTCAGTCTGTACAGCGTAGCCTTGAGGCTGGAGGAACCAGTGTTGATCGCGAGAACTCGCCGCTCTTCCAAGTCTCCTGCTCCAAAGCTCTGCACCACCATCACGCTCCGGGGCAACCCGCACGATAGCCGCTCTGATCGCACCCCAAGTCGAAATCTCGTCGTGTCTCTGACTCCACCCTAGCGCGTCCTGTGCACCGAGTGCGCTATGCCGAAGAGTTTGTCCAGTCGGCACAGCGTCCTCAGGCCGAAGGCGAGCGGCACCGCCGGCGCACTCCGCAGCCGGGGCGACCGCGAATGCTCATGCGTCACGGCTAATAAATCCGCGTTCGGTTGGGCGGTGCTGGAGAGGACGTAAAACCGCTGGCAGTATATCACCATCTATTCGCACCGCAACACAGCCAGGCGCGCGGCGTGACTATCCCATGGGTGGTGGGCGAAATAGGGGAGTAGGTGTGGGCATCGGGCTGTGCTGCTCTCACGCCGTCATCGCCTCCGCCAGGTCGTGACTCTGCTCGCCGGAATATAGCCACTGTGT
>JADDPT010000011.1:2429-5359 GCA_016781735.1 Rubrobacter sp. | reverse complement strand
GCAGCCGCACCCGCGCTGCCGCAAGCTCGACAGCCAGCGGCAGCCCGTCCAGTCTGCGGCAGATCTCGGCCACCACCGGTGCGTTCCCCTCGGTAAGGCCAAAGCTCGGCTTCGCCGACTGTGCTCGGGCTACGAATAGCCGCACTGCCTCGCTCTCTTGGACCTGCCCGACGGACGGGGAAGACCTCGGGTCGGGCAACGTCAGCGGGGACACTGGGAAGCTCTGCTCGCCGGTGAGGCGAAGCACCACGCGGCTTCTGGCTAGCACCTTGAGATGGGGGCACGTGACGAGCAGCCGCGCTATCAGGGGCGCCGCCGACACCACCTGCTCGAAGTTGTCCAGCACCAGCAGCATCTGCCGGTCCCGCAGGTGCTGCTCCAAGCTCTGGGTGAGCGAACGGGCCGGCGTCTCCGTGACTCCCACCTCCTGCCCTATCACGACGGCGACGAGGTCGGGCTCGGTGATGGGAGCCAGAGGTACGAAGCTCACCCCGTCGGCGAACTCCCCGAGCAACGCCTCCGCCACTCGCAGGGCCAGCCGGGTCTTGCCCGTGCCTCCGGGACCAGTGAGTGTGACGAGTCGCACGTCTTTTCGCAGCAGCGTGGCCCGCAGCGCCCCCATCTCCCGCTCGCGTCCGATGAACGGCGTGAGCTGAAGCGGCAGGCCGTGGGAGCGATCGGGGCGGGATTCGGTAGGGGCTGCTTCTCCGCGCGCCGCCGCCTCGAAAGCAGCTCGCTCCTCCTCCGATAGCCCCAGCGCCCCTGCCAGCAGTCGTACAGATGCACCGCGTGGGACACGATCGGGGCCGCGCTCCAGGTCACTGATCGCCCGGGCGCTCAGCCCCGCCCGCTCTGCCAGCTCCTCCTGGCTGAGGCGCGCACGGACCCGATGGCGCTTCAGCAGCTCCGCAAATGTCGGGATGTGAGACACGTCGAAGCCTCCCCTCCATGTCCCGGATCTCTGATTCGCATTATAAGGCACAGCAGCGAGACCAGCAGGACGCGCTTGTCGCATGGAAGGCAAAACTACATGCAAGAGGTGACTGAAATGTGGGTAAACGGTGACCCAAAGTCGTGGTGGAGCCGGGAGGCGGGGCGCAGAATGGGAAGCATCGGGCGAGAGGACCCGAGGCAGATGCAAGGAGCCCTATGATGCGCGTCACCGCCACCGTACTCATCGACCGGCCCATCTGGGAGGTGTTCGCCTACGCTACCAAGCCCGAGTGCTGGCCGGAGTGGATATCAGGTCTGCGCAAGGTGTCGCTGCGCTCGAGCAGGCGGGTGGACGTGGGGACGACCTTCGAGCAGGTGGGCAGGTATTCGGGGCACACGGGCGCATCTTCCTGGGAGGTGACGGAGTACGAGCCGCCGAGGGTCTTCGCATGCAGAGCGATCACGGGGCCGCCCTCCGCCCTCCGCCAGGTGTGCGAGGCGCTTAGTGGGGCCACGCACCTCACGTGGTACATCGAGGAAGAGACAGCTGGGTTGTTCAAGGGGGGACCGCAGGTGGAGAGGGCGATTACGAACCAGATACAGGGTGATCTCGCTCGGCTGAAGGGGTTGCTTGAGGCACGAGCGGCAAGGGAGGGGGCACCAGCAGGTACATAAACGCCTTCGGATGCATCGGATCGGCCCACAATCGGTTCGGAGAATATGAGGAGGATGAAGACATGTCCCAAGCGCGGCGGAACAACGGTAGTAAAGCGTCGGGTATAGGGGAAGGTAGGAAGCGGACGATGCTCAGAGGTCCCTTGTCTACGGTGGTGTCTGCGGGAGGGACGAGGGGCTTGCAGGTCGCCCTCTCGCTGGTTATGGGCCTGATGCTGAGCCTGGCTTTGACGATGGCTCCCCTGCTCTCCGGGCAGACAGCCCGGATCGCGTCCGCGCACGAGTCATCGGGATACTCGCACGACTCCACCACCGGCTCGACGAACACCGATTGGATGGCGGGTCTGCCGGACTCGCTGCGTCTCAGCGAGCTCTCGATTCCGGGAACCCACGACAGTGGCTCGTACAGGCGTGGCGGCGATATCGTCTTCACGCAGTCGATGAACCTCAGGGCGCAACTGACTGCCGGGATCCGAGCATGGGACATCCGGCTGGTCAACAAGGACGGCGACCTGAAGGTGTATCACGGTATCTCTGCCCAGGACCTGGACTTCGACGCGGATGTGCTCTCCTCCGCCGTCTCGTTCCTGGAGTCGCATCCGGGCGAAACGGTACTGATGCGCATCAAGCGCGAGGACGACCCGGAGGAAGGCTTCGCCGACCTCGTCCGAGATGGCTTGAACCTCGACAGCTATTCCTCGCACATCTACCGGGGCGCCAGCGACAACCCGACGCTCGGCGAGGTCCGAGGCAAGATCGTGGTGCTCCAGAACTTCGGTTCTTCCGACGATCTCGGGATTCCCTGGGGCTCGCTAAACATACAAGACGAGTACAAGCTCGGACACAATTGGGAAATGGCCTGGAAGTGGGGGAAGGTCAAGGACCAGGTGAACGCGGCGAGCGGTAGTGATTTCCAGACCATCTACGTCAACTTCCTCAGCGCGGCGAATGGAGGATTCCCGTATTTCTTCGCGAGCGGCCACTCGAGCCCCCAGACGGGCGCACCGCGCCTGCTAACCGGATACACCCGGGGCGTGATCGACACGTGCAAAGACTACGCGGACAAGTGCATCGACGAGTTCCCGAGCGTCAACTGCTTCCTGGGCACATGCTCGGTTGCGTACGAGGGGATCAACGTCCTCGCGATGGACTACATCCGCAGCAGCAGTCCACGGCGGGTCGGCATCGCGATGGCGGACTTCCCCGGGAGGGGCTTGATCGAGTCGATCATCAACCTCAACCCGTGGAACTGGCCGCCGGAGGCGGAAGCAGGTGGGCCCTATGCCACCGACGAAGGGTCCTCGATCACCTTCGATGCCGGG
>JADDPT010000011.1:0-2289 GCA_016781735.1 Rubrobacter sp. | reverse complement strand
CCGCGAGAATGGTTCGGCCAGAGTCAGCGGCACGATCACCGACCCCGGTGTCAAGGACACCTTCGAGGTCGTGATCGACTGGGGTGAGGGCTCAGCGGTCACCTATCACTACCCTGCGGGGACCAAGGCGTTCTCGGAGCAGCATCGGTACCTCGACGACAATCCGACCGGCACGCCGCGCGACGACTATCGGATCCGGGTCACGGTCCGCGACGACGACGGCGGCATAGGTAACGGTCAGACCACTGCCACCGTCGAGAACGCAGATCCGGTGGTGCTCATCGACCACGTGACCGACGAAACTGGGGCGGAGGTTGGGAGTGACCGAAGGGTCGTGTTGCGGTGGCTGGAGATCGATCTGGACGGGAGTTTCACGGACCTCGGTACTCGCGACTCCCACACCGCCAGCATCAACTGGGGTGATGGGACGAGGGACGCCCTCGGCGCGTCCGTGAGCACCGCGTCCGGCCGGCATGCCTATCGCGAACCGGGTATCTACACGGCGACTCTTTCGGTCACCGACGACGATACCGGCACCGGCATCGCGAACCGATCGGTAACAGTCCTGGATGGCAGGGGAGCGCTGCAGCTCGTCATTGACGATCTGCGGGCGCGCGCGTCCTCCCCCGGACTCTCGGATAAAGCGAAGGACAGCCTCAACAAGGCCGTGGCGAACCTCTCGGGCGCGAACGGCGGCTTGGCCGACAACGGCGCCCTCGCACAACTGAGCAAGAGCAATCGGGACCCGGCGCTCGGCGCGATCGAGCGGACGATCCAGTACTTGGAGCAATACGAAGCCATCACGGGGACGGACCTGTCCGGCACGAAGAGCTTGTTGTCGCTGACGGCTAAGAGCATCACGATCGAATCGGTGCAGATGGCGGAGGCAGTCGCGACCGCTCCCACTGAGCAGCGGAAGATCACTGACGCGCGGGGTCTCCTCGCCGAGGGAGACAGGCGGCTCGCGGAACGCGCATATGTAGATAGCGTGGACACCTACCAGCGGGCTGTCGTGACCATCCTCGGGCTCCTCCCATGACGGTTCTGAGGGTGAAGTCCGAGCATGGACGGCTAGTCGTGCGGGTACCGGATGCTCCGCGCGGACAGGGTGGCCGAGCATTGGGGCGCGACACACTTCGGTGAGCGATCGGACGAACATATAGGGAGTCGTTTGGAAATGCTTTCCGAGTGGTTGGGGACGGAGAGCTTGAGGAGAGGGGTAAGGTTCTCCGGCTTCGACACTGGATGGGGGAGGGGTGCATTCACCCCTCCCCCCAAACTTTCAAGGTCGCCGTGGCGAACGGGGAGCGCTTGAGGCCACCTCGCGTCGCAGCCCCCCCCTCCACCGTGGACCGATCCCCGGTTTCGGGGACCAGTAGTAACTGGGCATGGGATATCAACGGAACATTAATGGTCGCTAAGGGAGCGGTGTCTTCGGTCGAGTGGTCGATGACGGAGACGGTCATTGGACCACTGGATTTCGGTGCCGTCAGTGATCGAAACCGTGTAGTGGTGGGCTAGACAGCGGAGCTGACGACGGCATCGTCGCCTTTTCCCAGCGGTCTATGACCTTACGGAAAGCTCGCACGTAGCGCAGCGTCTTTGCCAAGGTTACGCGCTGACCATAAAGGGGATGAGCGCGGTGTCTTAGGTGCATACCCCGTCTATCGTGCTCCCTCCACGGCTGCATCCCTCGGTTGTCGGGAGGGGGGGTATTATCAGCCGTCATGTCCGCCTGAGATGCCTAGGCGGGTCGGGCCAGGCAAAGGCTTGCCTCTGTCGATATAGTCTCAGGATCTCGGCCCAGTGATCTTTCTGCGCATCAAGAGTTGGACAGATGAACAAGATCTCGGCCCACCGCTCGTCGTGCGCATCTGAAGGGGCAGAGAGGCTCAAGCCTCCCCGCCTTAGTGCCCCATCCCCGCCTCGCGCGCCCGCACGATTGCCTGAGCGCGGTCGGTGACCTGCAGCTTGTCGAAGATGCTGGAGATGTGGTTGCGCACCGTCTTGGGGCTGAGGTAGAGCCGGCTGGCGATCTCGGAGTTCCTGTAGCCCTGAGCGATCAGGCTGAGGATCTCGCGCTCGCGCTCTGTCAGATCCGGGAACGCCAGGACGTTGGCGGACGAGCCTGCGCCGGAGAAGAAGCCCATCAGTCTCTCGGCGATGGCGGGGCCGAATAGCGCCTCGCCGCCGACCGCGGCGCGAACGACCCGCAGCATCTCCGACTCGTCCGCGCCCTTGACCACGTAGCCCCTAGCACCAGCCCTCATCGCGGCGAATACCGAGTCG
>JADDPT010000062.1 GCA_016781735.1 Rubrobacter sp. | reverse complement strand
ATGTGTGCTCGGCTCGCTACCCCCGCCACGAGCCCTGGAGTTGTAGCGGCCGCAGCGTGGTGGCACGCAGAATCGAGCCCGAGGTGTGGGAGTACGTGAGCCGGTTGCTCTCAGATCCCGACCTCCTGCGGGAGCGATACGAGGAAGCTTGCTCGCTACCGGCAACGAGGACGGAACAATATCGCTCTACACCCGTGCGGGGCATGCGGTGGCCCGCCGCGCCGGCAACGGTTCGGTCCGGAGCCTCGCGTTCTCCCCAAAAGGCAGGGTGCTGGCGCTCATGTCCGGTTTCTACGTGCGACTGTTGGATACGAGCGACCACGGATCGGAACCGCGCCTCGTACACCGAAACGAGGGCTCCGCGGGGGAGTGGTCGGCCTCGAATGTGGCCTGGTCGCTCGACGGGAGTCGGTTGGCGGGCCGTACACTGGACGGTGCGCTGAGGGTGTGGCGGGCCGATGGGACGCCGCTGGCCGTGCTCGACGGGTGCGGCGAGGGAATCGGCGTGGTCTCCTGGTCGCCGGATGGCCGTACACTGGCCGGAGGCTCGGCGGATCGCACGGTGTGCCTGTGGAGTTGGAGGTGAGTCGACTAAGCGCAACGTCAACCGGCGCGGAGTCCAATTCTACATGCGTCACACGAGCACTGGGCTGAGATCCAGATAAGCCACCTTCCGTGCGTTTAGCCCTGTATAGAGAGCTACTGTGGGGGCGGGGAGGAGCGATATGTTGATGACAACCCTTCGGAGGAATCCACGACCATCCGGGACTGGAATGCTGGCGGTGGCGGTAGGGCTCATAATCGTCTTAGGAATAGCCGTGGGCCCACCAGATCCGCTACGCGAGGGCCTGCCGCCGGGCGGAGCGGGGAGCGCCTCCGTTACAGATCTGAGTGACCGCAGGCAGCTCGTAGGCTTCGCGGAGCACGTGTTCGTCGGTCGGGTAGTGGCCCGTACGGGCGAGTGGAACGATAACCCGACGGGCGCCGATGACCTTGGTCCCTCCCCGTTCCCGCTCTTCGCGGTCGACGTGTCGCGCTCGATCAAGGGGGAGTTGCCGCAGCGCGTAACGGTCGTGCAGAATCACGTCGGACCCGACAACCCGCACCTACTCAGAGCTGGACGGGAGTACGTCTTCGTGACCAACCCCAGCGAGAATGGCCCGTGGCAGATCGTTATCCCCTCCTACGGCAGTACTCCCGCCGATGGAGAGGGTAGAACGAGGGTAATTGCGGAGTTCGAGCAAGCGTACCGGGAGCAGATCCCATACGAGAACAGCGCGGAGGGCCAGTAGACCTCCCCGTTGAGCCCCAGCGCACCGTCGGTTCACTGCCCGCCCACGTGAGCGAACGCGAACCGGTGCTACCGCTGAAGGTGCCGCTGCACCGCCTCGCGCAGATTATCGGGCATGACTCGCTCGACACGACGATGATCTACGTCATGGGCGCGGGTGCCGACCTGCAGGCTGCCGTCGAGGAGATAGCCTGGGCGTAGTTCATGAAGGGGCGATGTTTATGGCAAGAGTCGAAGAAGCATCGCTGGTAGCGGATATGATACACCGAGTTGAGTCTGACTTGGTAGTAGAGCCCCCTGTATGGAGTCAGGAGAGCGAACCAGCCACCATCTTGGAGCGGATGGAGTATCACCGGGTGCCGGGCTTGAGCGTTGCCGTCATCAATGGCGAGCAGATCGAGCGGGCTCGCGGCTACGGCGTGCTCGAGGCAGGCAAGCAGGAGCCGGTAACGACCGAGAGCATATTCCAGGCTTGTTCTATCAGCAAGCACGTCGCGATGGTGGCGACGCTCAGGCTCATCCAGGAGGGGGTGCTGGATCTGGACGGGGACGCCAACAGCTATCTGAAGTCCTGGAAGCTGCCCGCGAACGCAGGCTGGCAGCCACGGGTAACGCTAAGGCAGCTGCTCGGGCACACCGCTGGACTGGTGTACAACTGGTACCGCGGGTTCAGGCGTGAGGAGCCCATGCCGACGCTCCTCGACGTGCTGGAAGGACGGTCACCCGCGAACACCCCGCCTGTGCGGGTGGTGATGCTGCCTGGCAGCCGGTTCCGCTACTCCGGCAGCCACTACTCGGTGCTGCAGCAGCTGCTGGTGGATGTTACAGGCACACCCTTCCCCGAGCTGATGCGCGCACTTGTGCTCGAGCCGCTCGGGATGAATGACTCCAGCTACGACCAGGGCTATCCTGACACGAGACCCGAGTCTGTGGCGGTGGGGCACTACACGGGGGGCGGGCCGGTGTACGGAAAGTGGCGGGTGATACCTGAGATGGCGGGTGCGGGGTTGTGGACAACGCCCTTTGATCTGGCCAGGCTCGCACTCGAGATACAGCGGACACACCAGGGAAGGTCATCCAGGTTTCTAGCCAAGGAGCTCGTGGACGAGGCGCTCAACCCGCAGATTGAGGACGGATTCGGGTTAGGGACGCAGCTGGACGGCAAGGGGGAGTCACGTCGTTTCGGACACAGTGGGGGCAACATCGGGTATGCGTGCCTCTCGACGGCGTACAGCGAGCGGGGCCTAGGAGCTGTCGTAATGACGAACGGCGAGGGCTGGGCGCTGATCCAGGAGCTCTTCAGGGCGATAGCCCGAGAGTACGAGTGGCCGGAGTACGAGCCCGGGCGAGAGGTTGTCCCGATTGAGCCAGCCGTGTATGAAAGCTATGCGGGCGAGTACGAGCTGCGCCCTGGCTACTCGCTCTCGCTACGACAGCGGGAAGGGACGCTACTGCTCGAGGCACCAGTGCAGGCGGCCGTGGAGCTACACCCGCGCTCTGAAACAGAGTTCTTCAGCGAGGCACTGAACCTGGAGGTCACGTTCGGGAGGGACGAGGGGGCGAGGTGACTGAGCTGAGCTTGCGTCAGGAGGGGCAAGCAATGCAGGCGAAGAAGGTGCGGTAAGACAGGGAACGAGACCACGCAGCGCTTGCCCACCCGCCGAAGCCGTGCAGTGCCCCAACCGTGCTCTACCTCCCGCCTATCTACAACGTTCTCGTGACCGCAGTATGTACACATAGCAATGAAACACTAGCTGTAGAAATATGACTCGATGTCCCGTTCTACTGCCCCGGAGCCGGTTGTCACCGCGCGAGCGCTTCCGGAACCTAGAGTACCAGCGGTGGGCACAAAGCTTCCGCACGAGAGCGAGCTTGAGCCGGGCACGAGGGCATCGGATTGGCGGCGCGTTGCGCACAGACCTACCGGCGGGGCAGCCCCACCATCTGGGCCGTAAGGATCACTGAGCAGCTGCAGCGGCTTCCCGGCTCGGTCCAGCACTCGGACCTCGCGTATCTCGTTCGCGTCCTCGGCGTAGACGAAGAACACATCCCGGTCCGTCGCACCGGTGATAGTCCGCCCGTCTTCGAGTACCGCCTCGATGGTGGCGACCCTGTCCGGTGCCAGCACCACCCCGCCGACGAACGCGTGCGGGACCCCGCCTGCCTCGCCGCTCCCCCACACCTCGACGCGCACGAACCCGCCCCTCCGTTCAGGCTCTCGGTGCTCCCCCGATGGCGGGAGGCTCGGTTGCAAGCGGTAGCCCGGTGCGCCGACAGCCCTCCAATACCTCTCGCCCCAGATGATCCGATCGCCGACCTGGATGTACGGACCAAGCTCGTGCACCACGGTCGCGAAGCCCGCGAAGCGCCCCGAGGGGCTACGCTCCCCGGGCGGACATACGGCGTCGTACACGAAGACGATTCTGTCGGGGCCGCTCCTGGTGGTACCGCGCACGTTATAGTCGAGCGGCAGGGAGGAACCGGGGCAGACGGAGCGACGCGCGACCTCCTCGGGCACCTCCCCCCGAATGCCTCGTTCCTCGGATGCCTGCTGAGAGGGTAGCCATCCGAGGAATGACGAGACGACGAGGCAGGACCCTAACAGGAGGAGCGGGCCGAGTACTACCCACACGATCGATGGCCGAAGGTTCAAGCGGATCCGACCTCCAAGGCGAAGGCACGATAAGGGGACCTACAGTGTCAGTTACCAACTATTCGTCACCGCAGCGGCCGGCAGATCCAACGACTACACCGAAGGGATAGCCGGTAGCTCGGCACTTGCCCGCTCAAAACGCTGCGCCGGAACAAGCGCTGCCGTAGGCCCTGTTGCTGAACTCACCTTAGGCAAGGGTCACCCCGTCTAGGCGCATTAGAAGCAGTAGTGGCTGCCGAGGTGCGGCATGACCTCGAGCCGCTCTAGCACCTGCCCGTCCCGTCCGAGCACATTCACCTCGCGTAGGTCCTGCCCATCAGGTGCGACGATGGCGAAGAAGCTGTCCTGAGCTTCGTCCCTCAGCCGGTGCCCGGCATCGGTCAGCGCTTCTACCCCCACCACTCTGCGGGTATCCTTCACCCGGCCATACACGAGTGCCGGGAACTCGTCGCCGTGGCCGCCCACGCCACACTCCACCAACTCAGCCTTCCCCAGTGGCTCTCCAATCTCGACCTTGCGTGACAGCAGCCCCCGAACTACAAGGGAATAGCCCAGGTCCCGGTCAGAGTCTGCTAGGCGTTCCTGCGGAGGCTCGCAGGGAGCCTTGTAAAGGATGACGGCACCTCTTTCCCACTGGCGGGTCGCGAGCACATGCGGCGCGCGGGTGGACCCATCCCGGCAATCATATAGGCGCTGCGTCATGGCCTCGGGGCTGGAAGCGATCGGTATGAGCGTGCCGCCGCCGAACTGGAGTATGAGGACACCGAGGAGACAGGCGAAGGTGAGAACGACAAGAAGTGCCCCGGCGCCTATACCCCACTTCCGCATCCCAAACGTACCTCTCGATCCTTCTTGCTCTATGGGAGACCTATCTGGTGAGGCAATGTCGGCTGGCCGGAGTAGCGGCTTGCCCAATGTGAGTCAGGCACCAAGCCCTGTAGGGGCGGTTATCGCTCGTGCCGGTGACGCGAGCGCTGGCAACCTTGCTCGTACAACCGGTTCTGCCCGATCCAGTCTAACAGTGCGAGGTTAGCTGCCAAGAGTAGTCTCCTTGCAGGTCCATGGCCGAAGAATTGTA
The DNA here is from genome assembly GCA_016781735.1 of Rubrobacter sp. GTDB lineage: Bacteria > Chloroflexota > Chloroflexia > Thermobaculales > Thermobaculaceae > LC3-1. The sequence continues at coordinate 376 of JADDPT010000062.1, read as the reverse complement.
ACAGGTATTACTGAGCCACTCATGCCGAAGCGTAGACGGTAGAGCGAGGAAGTGCCGAGGCATCAGGTCTTAATTCGATGTCGTCATGGAACCTATGGCTAAGCGCGCAATGAGTAGCTCGTAAATGACGCTGTAAGGGGACATAGCCATTGCCGATAGATTGTGGTCCCTTGCCACAGCTGGCGGGTTGGGCGTTTATCATCGCCGGTCTCAGCGGGCCGGTGGTTTGGTGGATCATTCGGCCGGAGTCACGGCGGCTGGATACAGGGGTGTTAGTCGTCTGGACAACCCAGCTGCTGATAGCACTCCTGGGCGTGTTGGTACTGCTCGACGTGCGCTGGTGGTGCTGGATCACTGTATCTGGTAGCACCTGGTC
>JADDPT010000086.1:6802-18127 GCA_016781735.1 Rubrobacter sp. | reverse complement strand
AGCTCAATTACCTTGAAAACCGCTGTAGTGTGCCTGTCGTTATCAAGAGCGGCGTTGAAGCTGGATCAGCCAGGGGTGGAGACAACTGTGGTCCCCGCACACAGGCTGGCATGTGCCAGGGCAGAGGCACCACCTACACCACCGAGCTGGAGTCTCTCCCGAACACCACCATCCGCCGACGATAACGCGACGACACATCACGGCAGCTTGTCCTCAAAGGGCGGCGTTGTGGTCGACCTTTTTGCTGTCATGGCGCGGTGGCAGCCTCTATTACGAAGTACCCAGTGTGCAGCCTCACGCCTCGCATACAGGCCGGTGACGAGCCGGCCCTTTCGCGGTGCCTTGCCCCCACCGCAGTCCTGCCGCAGTGGGGAGGTGCTACTGTGCAGGACATATGCAGCAGTAAGGAGATCGCGCAATGGTAGTGTTCACAATCACCGCGTTGCTGAGCAGCATCGGCATCGCCGAACCCGACGTCACCCTGACCGACTACGGCCTGACGATCGAGACTGCGCTGTTCGCCTACCTGCTGGCACGGGCGACGGGTCCCCGCCCGACGCTGCGCAACTGGTTCATCGTGTTCTTCGCCTCCATCGGCGCCGCATCCCTCCTCGGAGGCACCGTCCACGGCCTTGCCCTCGAGGCTGGGACGACGTCCCACAATGTGTTGTGGTCGGCAACACTTTTCTCGATAGGCGTGACGGCTCTGTCGGCGTGGGTGATCGGCTCCAAGCTCTTATTCGCCCCGCGCACCGCCCGGTGGATATCCATCGGGGCCGCCGCAGGCTTTGTCGCCTACTGCGTGGTGGTACTGTTCGTCACTCAGGAGTTTCGCGTGGCGATCCTCGACTACCTGCCCGCGGCCGTGTTCCTACTGGCGGTGTTCGGCATCCTGTATGCCCGTTCCCGGGAGCGGAAGATGCTGCTGGGAGTAGGAGGACTCGTGCTCACCTTCGTGGCGGCGGGCGTGCAGCAGGCCCGGGTGGCGATCGATCCCCGCTACTTCGACCACAATGCGCTCTATCACCTCCTCCAGGCGGTGGCGCTGCTTATGTTGTTCGGGGCCGCCCGGTGGCTCGTAGGGCGGGGCGCAGTCGGGAAGGCCTCTCCCGGTCGGTACGAGTCGGCGCAGTCGCTGCCCAAGGCCGAGAGGCTACACCACTGAACAGCTGCGTCGCCAGCAGCGGCAGAGATGGCGAGGCTCTTGAAAGCATTACGATCGCTTTGGGAGGGAGACTCAGATGCTCCGTACCAGGCTGCTAACCACTACCTCACCCTCTACGGCGATGTGCCGGGGTACGTGGCCCTGCAGGCCATTTCAGCCGAGCCACGCGCTTGAAGTGTGGATGAGCCAACACCGGAGTAGGACGGAACGCAGATTCGTAATGAACATGATAAGCTTTTCTCCCTCCGGGTTCGGTAGGCGGCTCTGAAGTGGATGTGGGTTCTAGAGGAGCAGGTAATGAGCAAGCTACAGACACTACAGTCCCTGACGGACCTGGTCCGTCTGCACGGGGAGCAACCGGCAGTAGTTGCCCTGCAGAAGGAGCGCGTCGAGCAGTGGACTTACGCGGAGCTTTCAAGCTGTGTGCAGCAGCTTGCTCACGGTCTGGTGCAAGCCGGTGTTGGACCCGGCGATCGAGTAGTGATGCTGGCGGGCAATCGGCCCGAGTGGATCGCGGCATGTCTTGCGGTACTGGAGGCCGGCGGGGTGGTGGTCCCTGGTGACTCGCAGCTGCCGGACGAGGGTCTCCGCCATATTCTCAGGGACAGCGGCGCTCGAGTCATCTTCACGAGCAGCGACCAAACCAGGCGGCTCGAGGGTCTCGGAGCGGACCTGCGACTCATCCTTCTGGATGTCGACACGGAGGATGACCGCAGCTGGCGTCGACTGCTCATGCCCGAGCCTATCGGCCTGCCCCGGATCGAGCCCGATGATACTGCCGTACTGTTCTACACCTCGGGCACGACGGGGACGTCCAAAGGGGTACCTCTCAGCCACCGAAACCTCGCGTTCGAGCTCAACACGGTTTACGAGGCCGGCATAGTCACGAGCGAGGACCGAGTTCTTCTCCCACTGCCCCTCCATCACGTGTACCCTTTCGTCATTGGAATGCTGCTGCCGTTGATGGTCGGCCTACCCATCGTCTTCCCACAGTCGCTAACAGGGCCTCAGCTCGTCCGGGCAATTCGTGAGGGAGAGGTGACTGCCATTGTCGGTGTACCCAGACTCTACAGCGCACTCTACGCGGGCATTGAGGAGCGTGCTGCGTCTCGGGGACAGATCGCAGCCTTCTTGTTCAAGCGAAGCCTCGGTATCAGTCTGTGGGTCCGCCGTCACCTGGGGCTATCTCTTGGCAAGCGGCTGCTACGGCCGCTGCACGAGCAGTTCGGGGCGCACCTGCGGCTACTGGCATCGGGCGGTGCGGCGCTGGATCCGGACCTCGCATGGAAGCTAGAGGCCCTCGGCTGGCAGGTCGCCATAGGGTATGGGCTCACCGAGACTTCACCGTTGCTGACCATCAATCCCCCCGGTAGCCCTAACCTCGCAAGCGCCGGACAGCCTATCCCGGGGGTGGAGATCCGCATTGACGCTGACTACCGCCGTGATGATCCGGAAGACAACAACGCAGATAGTGAGGCGGCCGATGGGCCGCCTGCAGGTGAGATCCTGGCGCGAGGCCCGAACGTATTTGCAGGGTATCTCGGCCTGCCGGAGAAAACCGAGGAGGCTTTCACTGACGGGTGGTTCCGTACGGGGGACCTGGGCTACCTCGACGATGAGGGATACCTGCATGTTGCAGGCCGCGTCTCCACACTGATCGTGACCGAGAGCGGCAAGAAGGTCCAGCCCGAGGATGTGGAGGAGATATATCTGCAGAATCGGTTCATTGCTGAGATCGGCGTGCTTGGCAAGAACGGAAGGCTCGTAGGCGTGATCGTGCCTGATATGAACGAGGTCCGGCGGAGTGGTGGCGTTGAGATCGAGCAGGTGATACGCGAGGCGGTAGCTGAGGTCTCAAGGCAGCTGCCCTCGTACCGCCGCTTCTCTGACTACGCCGTCACCCGCGAGACGTTGCCGCGCACCCGGCTCGGCAAGATACGGCGACACCTGCTACCTGACAGGTACGAGAGCGCGAAGCGCGGAGAGAAGCAGGGGCCAGCGCCCGGACCTATCGCTGTAGAGGAGATGTCGGACCAGGACCAGGGGCTGCTGGAGGACTCCGGGGTGCGTCAGGTCTGGGACTGGCTCGCGGGACGCTACCCCGATCAGCGCCTGACACCGGATACCAGTCTGCAACTGGACCTCAAGATCGACTCTCTCGAATGGCTGGACCTGACCCTTGAGATCAGCCAGCGTACGGGTGTGGAGCTCACCGAAGAAGCCATAGGCCGCATAGAGACTATTCGGGATCTGCTGGAGGAGGTGTCCGGTCAAGAGAAGGCAGGCGAAGGCGGATTGCAATCGCTATCACTCGAGCGGCCCGAGGAAGGCCTTACCAGCCAGCAGCGCCTCTGGCTGCAACCGCTGAGCCCGATGCATGCGGCGATCGGGCGGGGCATGTTCGCCTTCAACCGAACACTGATGAGAAGACTTTTCCGGCTGCGCGTGGAGGGCCTGGAACACCTGCCGCAGGGACAGTTCGTGTTCGCTCCCAACCACGGGAGCTATCTGGACGTGCCTGTCCTGGCTGCCGCCATCGACGAGCAGCGCTTGCGACGAACATACTGGGCCGGTTGGACGGGGGTGGCTTTCGGCAACCCGCTGTTCCGTTTCGGCAGCCGGCTTGGCCGCGTAGTGCCCATTGACTCTTCACGCGCTCTGTTTTCGAGCCTGGCCTTCGGAGCTTCGGTGCTCAAACGAGGCAACAACCTGATATGGTTCCCGGAGGGCGGTCGGTCGGCGACGGGCCGGTTGCTGTCCTTCAAGCCCGGCATCGGGATGCTGCTGGCCAGATACCCGGTGCCTGTGGTGCCCGTGTATATTCGCGGCGCGCACGAGGTGATGCCGCCCGGCAAGGGCATCCAGAGGCTGGGGCAGATAACAGTTGTGTTTGGTGAGCCTGTGGACGTGCAGCAGCTCGAACGGGAGGGTGAGGGGGATCGAGCGCACGAGCGAATCGTGAGCGCGTTGCGAGACCGCGTGGCGCAGCTTGCCATAGGGCAACCGGACCTAGGGGCAGAAGGACAGAGGTAGCAGCGGACAGCCCACTTTTCCAGCGCAATGCAATAGCCAAATCCTTCGGCGGCGTTTGGTGCTGGCCGCCGTCGTGACTCGAGGATACCTGTGAGCCTGACACCAGCAGTCGCCCAGGCTTGGTCGCGCGACTCGGGACGGGGAGCTCCTCTCGTGGGGCATAGGGGGATAACGGTATGAGGTTCCGCAGGCTGCTCCGACCCAGGGTCATATTGGCGCTCCTCGCCGTGTGCCTGCTGGCCTTCCTCGGCAGGCCGGCCTTTCACCTCGGTCGCACGGCCCTGCACGACAGAGATACCCGGGAGCCGGTTCCTACCGGCTACGTCGACGATGCCAGCCGGCTCAACCAGACCCGGGTGAAGGAAGTATGGGACATACCGACCGATCCCGTCACTGCGGAGCGGCAACTCGCGGCGTTGCTACGCCGCGCGAAGGCGGAGAAGCTACCCGTCTCGATCGCGGGCGCACGCCACAGCATGGGGGGACACACCGTCGCCCCTGATGGGATCGTGATCAACATGCTCCCCTTCAAGGCGGCCAAGCTCGACCCGGAGACGAATATCCTGCACGTCCAGGCAGGGGCCCGGTGGGTGGACATCATCCCGTACCTGGACCGGCACGGGCGGTCGGTGGCGGTCATGCAGTCGAACAACACCTTCAGCGTCGGCGGCTCCATCAGTGTCAACGCCCACGGCTGGCAGCACAACACTCCACCGATCGCCTCAACCGTCGAGGCATTTCGCCTGCTGCGCGACGACGGCTCGATCATCCGGTGCAGCCGCACGGAGAATGCCGAGCTCTTCTCCCTGGTGCTCGGCGGCTACGGCCTCTTCGGGGTGATCCTCGACGTCGACCTGAGGGTCGTGCCGGATGTGCGCTACCGCCTCGGGCACTTCGTCATACCGAGCGAGCGGTACGTGGACCTATACGAATGGGAGGTCAATCGGCGCTCCGACGTCGGCATGGTGTTCGGCCGTCTCGACGTGACTCCCGACAACTTCCTGCGCGAGGCCACCCTCAATGTGTTCTACCACGACCCCGGGGGCGAGATACCGCCGTTGACGCCGGCACAATTTGAGAAGATCAGGCGTACAGTCTTCCGAGGGACCGTGGGCAGCGACTACGGGAAGGAGCTGCGGTGGGACCTGGAAAAGCGGCTGGCGTCGGCAATCGAGGGGAGGGCCTTCTCGCGCAACCAGCTCTCTAATGAGGGGATAGAGGCATTCGAGAACCGCACCGCCAAGAGCACGGATATCCTCCACGAGTATTTCGTTCCGCCGAGCCGGCTGGCGGCGTTCCTCGAACGGCTCCGTGTGATCATCCCGGAGCACCAGGGCGACCTGCTGAACGTGACGATACGGAACGTGCACACCGACACCGACAGCTTTCTTCGCTATGCCGATCAGGAGGTATTCGGGCTGGTGATGCTCTTCAACCAGGAACGGACCCCGCAGGGAGAGAAAGCGATGAAGGCCATGACGCAAGCGCTGATCGACGCCGCGTTGGAGGAGGGCGGAACCTATTACCTACCTTATCGACTGCACGCCTCCCCGGAGCAGTTCGCCCGTGCCTATCCGCAGGGGCGGGAGTTCTTCGAACGCAAGCGAGCATACGACCCCGACGAGTTGTTCCAGAACGAGTTCTATCGGACATACGGACGCCCATAGCGCGGTGACCGATCAGGCCGGGACGTCGCGGCCGGAGCGGTACCACCGTGTGTGATGCCGCCTAGGCTTGCCCTCGGAGCGGAGGATTGCCCCGACTAACACTGGGCACTGTGCCGAAGCGGGAATAGCTCGCGATAAGGGATAGATCCGGTCAGACGAAACTGAGCGTACCGGCCCGCGCGATCCGAGCGCGAGGGAGAAGGCTCCGCAGCAGATGCGACTTCTCCGGCTTGCATCGGAAAGCTGGGAGCGGAGTCGTACTTCCGTCCCGAGGTGAGTGCTGAAGGTGCGACCCCGCCCCTGCCCGATTCCCAGTTGCAACAGTAGAGGGCACTTCGGGGGCATGTAAGTGGCGATCTCCGTCCTGGAAGGGAGAGAAAAATGAGCAAAGACGCGGACTTACAGGTCTACCTGTACACCCACAGTCACTGAAGCCCCTGCCGTGTAGTGAAATTTCCTCGTAGAGAGACCGTTCACGCAGTGCTGCCGAGTGTCGTAAAGCTAGTAAATACGCGGAGTTATGACGTTTGTCCGTTCACTGAGTAGTGCCGAATATCGCCTTGTTTCGCGCTGGTTGCAGCACGGTTGCAGCATGGATTTCGAGCTTGGCGACAGTGAAGTGGAGTATGCCTGCCGGCACCGGTCGGTGTACAGGACTCCGTCGGACTTGATGATCGCCTGTTCCACAGTTAGTCGTTCCTCATCCCCGACCGTAGCGGCCTGTCCCTCCTACACTGGACCAGAAATTGGACCAATGGACCGCCTCCGCACCAGCCGAGCGAGCGGCCTGAGCACGCTGCCGACAGCCGGGATGCAGTGACATCTGGCAGTGAGGTATCGTCACCCGTGGCCATTAGTCCATCTGCCAAGTACCTCGCATTGGATCCCAGCGAGCAGTATCGTGGACTGTTCCGCTGAGCAGGGGATCGAGAAACGTGGCAGCCAGCTGGTGCCCGGTCCCGATGTCCGGCTGAAGACCGACCTCGGTGGCTAACCTCCGGTATCCGGTTGTCCAGTCGGAAGGAGGCGGCGGCAGTACCTGGGGAATGGTGTGCGTATCCCGCAAATCGAAGGTGGCATGGAGCGCCCGGCATAAGCGCTCAGCGCTGAACGCCGCCGACGACCGGATCAGCACCAGGTCGATCAGGTCCTTCACGCGGGTACTGTGTCGTTCTCCTGCGTATTGTCGGGTGTACGCATGCGCCTTCTCCGCTACGTGCTGTTCCAGTGGCAGCACCGGAACTTCGATCGGCTCGATGCCGGCGAAGGCAAGGAGCTCCGGTCCGTGCAGCAGCTCCGGAGGAGTTATGAGCGAGCTGCCAAATCCGACGTCGACGATCACGTCCTCGAAGCGCCGTCCTGCCAGCTCCGCCGAAGCGTGATACCGTACGGCAGCACCTTCCAGCAGATCGTCGAGCCTGTTGGTCCTCTCGACGGCGAAGGAGAAGTAATCGCCGAGGTCAGTAGCCTGGGCTGCCAGGAGGTCTGCGGTTGCCGCCTCCTCGGTGTCCCAGCGGGCGAGGTCCATGTCCTTCGTGGTCCTGGCTCGCGCTCCAAGCCGAAGGTCGAGGGCCAGTGCCCCCTTCAGGACCCAGCGGTCCGGGGCGACAACGAGCAGGCGGGCCATGAGGCGGTCGAACACTACGAGCTTGCGGAGCCGCACGACTGGAACATTCATCTGCTGGGCCGCCGTCAGTAGCCGCTGCTCCAGAGCTGTCCGGAATGCAGCCGGTGTCGAGTACCTCATTGCCGAATCCTGCCCAGTGCACTGCTGATGAGCCGGGCTACTCGCCGACCCCGCGCGCGTGCGCCCTCCTCCAGTTGCTGGGTCGTCGCAAGGCCTCGCTCGACCGCCTGAACAGCCGCCATCTCTATCTGCTCCGGGGCCGTGCCGGCCTCCGCTGCGTCCAGGATGGTGCGCGCCGCGGACGTCAGTCGTACGCCGTCCCGCACTACGGTGTCCGCGGGCCGGAGCGGTCCCGTGGTGGTGTGGATTGTCACCCCCGGCAGCTTCGGCAGGTGGCGCCTGGAACGGGGGACTGAGAGATGCACTGCGTCGGGGATAACGTCGCTCAGGCCGAGCAGGTCGAGGGCGCTCTCGTGCGAGACCACGGCCGAGTCCTTGCCGAGGGCAAGCCAGGCAGCGACTACCTCCTCGCGCGGCGAGGATGGGTAGTCACGAAGGCGGTAAAGTCCTCGTCTTATCCGGATGAATCGGCCGCTCTGGGTATGCCGAGTGAGCGAGTCCCAGCCGAACCCGCAGTCCCGCGCCTGGGCAGCCGTGAAGTAGCCATGCTGAGTAGATGCCGCCTCGAACAGGCAGGTATGGTCGGGGCCGGCTGCCAGAATATCACCCGTACCTTGCATTATACTCAAGGTAAAGGTGACAAATCATGCGGCCTGACTCACGTTCTAATAAGATTCCTAGCCCCCAATGCGTGATACCTGTCCACAATAGGTAATGATTCATTACACACGGTTCCTTCCATTTAGCCACTGCGGTGCGTAATGCTAAGATTCCGCCCCCTGCTAGCGCAGAGGTATTGGACTAGATCCCTACGGTGAGATGTCGTCACATTCCGCGTTGAGGCGCAGTCTGCGACGAGAGCCGACAGCCGAACGTGAATCGGATATGCTGCGGGACCAGCGGTTGGGCTAAGATCGGTCTCGGGTTTGGACCCGAACGGGATCATGGACACGATAACGTTGTGATGGGCCAGTGGCACAGCTCAGCTAGCCCCACGCCCCTGCCCCGCTTCCTCGTAGTCGGCGCGCAGCTCCTCGGTCCCGTAGTGTATCGGGACACGCCTCTCAGAGAGCAGCTCGTTGAACGCCCACCTGTCCATCCCGGCCAGGCGCGCTGCCTGTCCCTCCGTTAGGCGCTCCCGGACGTACAGCGCCACGGCGAGCTCTCTCCGCGCTTCCTCCTCGGTCAGCCCCGTGGCCTCGAGCACCGAGTCGGGTATCACCACAGCCATCACCTTCCTCCTTGCCTGGGACGTGCTATCTTACTCGTTATCGCCTCGCCCGTCACTTCAAAGGCGCGGCCTGGCCCACCGATCGAGATCTGCCATCGACCGCATTGCGATGCGGCCCTGTTGTCTCCACCACTCTGGCTGCACTGGCCGCCACCGTACTGTACGTGCCGGCATCGAGACCGAACAACGTCGTCGTGCAGGAACGCTCCCCGGCAACTCCTCGTTTCAGAAGTGGCGCGAGGAGATCATCCTCAAGGAAGCCCGGCCGACGGTCGTGGCAGATCTGGGATATGGCGTCCTGGACACAGCAATGCTGGAGACCGCGGCATGCTGTCTAGTAGGAGTGTTGGGCACCGGGTGACAGGTAGCACCGTACCCCTCAGCCCTCCGGAACTCCCATACCAGGGTGCTTATTTACAATATGTACTACTATTCGAAATAACTTGGCCCGTTCGGGCGCGTTATTTCATCCGGTGTCAATAAGGAGCCGTTTCATCAACCTGCCGTTGCTCAGTGGTCTGTATCACTTATTCCCCTAGCCGGGTTTCTTAGGGTACGAACTGGCTACACGAACCGCCCGGCAGAGTCTACCGCGTGTCGGGAGTCGCCACCGAATTCTCACCAAGAGGGTGCTGAGCAACCTCGCAGCCTAGTATTAGCCGGCGAGAGCAAACATGGGACCATATGGGTCGGATCGTATTCAGCCATCGCCCCCTGCAGCCCCGGTTGTAGCCCCCCGTCATCGCGGCCTGTCGTCCTACTCGGTCCTGTACTGAGTCCGCAGGCTCACGTTGATTCTCAACTCACCCGCCTCGAACGGTCTCGGCGTTTCCGGGCGGCTCCCCTCCGCGGGTCCCGTCCCGCTGACCTCGATGCCGTCCGTCGCCCAGTCGTCCACCCCGCCCTTCTCCACTGCTCACCCCACCGCAGTGCGCTCGATCTCTATGTCTCATCCAACCCTGGTATGTCCAGTGGTGCATCATACACCCTGATTCATTCCGTTCCAGTGATCGCGTCCTGAGACGCCTCCCCAGCGTGGGATGATCTCGCCGGCCAAGGAGTCCGCGATGCTCGCTACCGCCGACACCGAGAGGCTCAGGTCGTCCGGGGTAGCGGCTGGCCCGTGGATGGAGTGGTCCAGCACTATGCGACCATCCTGGTCCAGCCCGAGTCCACCCATAGGCAGCCGCTCGTTCTCCCTTAGCAGGTACTCCATCAGCCCCGGCGTTATCCTCGCGTCCTCCCCCACGAATGCACGGGTACTGATCACGGCCATGTCATCCCCTATGGGAGTTGCCATTGCATGCACGACCGGACCGCCATTGGGCAAGACGATGGTCACCACCGGCACATTGGGATGCGGTCTCGCCAGCTCGCCGAAGATCTGCACCGACCAGCGCACCATCCGCCGGTACACCTCCTCCTGCACTTGCGACTCGAACGTCATACCACTGCCCGAGAGTTCGATCAGTTCCATCGACGGGAGCAGTTCGTCGAGGAGCGCTGCCGACTCGGGAGCGAGCTCGCGCCTACCACGGACGGTCTGCTTGTCGAGCCTGCCGGGCACCTGGAAGAAGAGCGGCTGGGAGCCGCTGCCCGTCAGAAACCGCAGCCGCTCGGTGGTCTCGAGGGGGACCAGCCGGTCAAAGGCCATGGGCGTGGCGCTGGAGGCGATGAGGTGGTCCTCCGCGTCCCACATATCCTCGGGATCGATAGCGAGTATCTCGGCAGCCTCGTGCCTGTCAGCGACTCGCTCCACTTCCAGCTTGCCTACGAGGACGAGGCGTCCCTTTGAGAGCGACACCACGTACACGTGGTCGCCCGGGCCGATGCCCTTGCTGCGAAGTCTGTTGCCGGCTGTGTGGTCGAGCAACTCTCCCTCGCTCTCCGTAGCCACCAGGCTGGCGCACGTACGCTCGGTCCAGTAGTGGGTGAAGCAGCGTCGCTGGCGTCCCTCCTCCGGATGTGCCGGATCGGGCTCGCGGGCGTCATCCGCCTGTTGCGGCATGGGCTCCCACTCGATATCGCCCTCACCCCAGGTGTACTTGTCCGCCCGGTCCCGCCTCAGTTCTTCCCGCGTAGCTCCCCCCCAGCAGACTGGGAGGCAGCGCGCATACTCCAAGGCGACAGGGAGAATGGCGTACCTATACCCTCACGTCCACCACCCGCCCCTCACGCCGGGCCTTCTCAGCCGCAAACACCATCAGGTGGGTCTCAAGACTCTCTTCGGGCCCGGACAGGATCAGGCTTGGGTCATCATGGGCGATCGCGGCTACGAACTCGCGCATGATCGCCCGGTCGCCGCCGCCGTGCCCGCCGAGGATCGAGCCGTCTGAGTGGGCCGTCACCTTGAGGCGATCCGTCCGGTCGGTCAGGAAGTCGTAGACCTCGATGGTCTCGCCATTGCCGTAGATCTCGCCTCGCGTGCCGAATATCCGGCTCTCCCGGTCCCGGGTCCGCGTGAATGCGGTCATGGTAAACG
>JADDPT010000086.1:0-6673 GCA_016781735.1 Rubrobacter sp. | reverse complement strand
TTGCTTCGAGCACACCTTGCTCACTGGGATCAGGCGCCAGTACAGCGAGCGGCCAGCCGGTCCTGCCCTCCCTCACCATTCCGAGATAGATCTGCGGTGCGGAGTACGGGCACGCCGGCTCGATGGCACACTCCAGGCAGCGCTCGCCGGCGCCCTCCGGCTTCTCCCCGCTGTGGAAGTGCCTCAAGCTCCCAAACGATGCCACCTGAATGCACCTCTTCCCTGTGATGTAGCGTATCCAGTCCATGTCGTGGCAGGACTTGGCTAGCAGCATCGCCGAGGAACCGCGCTCGCTGCGCCAGTTTCCGCGCACATATGAATGTGCCTGGTGCCAGTAGCCGACGGACTCGAGGTGCTGGATGCTGACCACATCGCCGATGCGGCCCGAATCGACTACGGACTTGAGCGCCTGAGTGTAGGGTGTATAGCGGAGTACGTGACAGACGGCGAAGACCCTGTGGTTGGCAAGGGCCGCCTCGACGATCCGCCGGCAGTCCGCCTCGTCGGGAGCCATGGGCTTCTCGAGCATGATGTGGTAGCCCATGTCGGCGAAGGCGACCGCGGGGTCGGCATGCATCGCGTCCTGTGTGGCGATGATAACGCCGTCAGCGAACTTCGGCCGGGCGGCGATCTCGCGCCAGTCGGTGAAGACGCAGTCTGGGGTGATCCCATGCTGTGTGGCGATACGGTCGCGGTAGAAATCACGCGGCTCCGCGACACCGACGATCCGCACCTGGTCGGGGTGCTCGAGAGCGTAACCGGCATACCCGGTCCCGCGGCTACCACCGCCTACCACGATCAACTGTACGGGATGCATACGTAATGTTCTCTTCTGGGGCGACACATTGTCAACACGCAGCCAGGGCCTGGCGATGCGTGTTCCCGCCCCGTTTCCGGCGGATATGCTATACTTGAGCCGGTCTGAGAACAGCTCGGGCCTCAATTACGCACGCCTCCCAACGGCCAGGTCCTGCCGGTGAAGACCGGTCCCTGAGCGCTATCGAGGGGGCGGAGGTACTATAAGGAGGCGGCTCTACTTGGCGAACGTTGTCAATATGAGGGGGTTGCTGGAAGCAGGCGTCCACTTCGGACACCAGGCACGGCGCTGGAACCCCAAGATGAAGCGGTATATCTTTACCGAGCGCAATGGCATACACATCATAGACCTCGCACAGACGGTCACGGCCCTCAACAGGGCGCACGAATACCTGGCGGAAACTGTCGAGAACGGCGGCACCGTCCTCTTCGTGGGCACGAAGAAGCAGGCCCAGGAGAGCGTGGCCGAAGAGGCCACCCGTGCGGGCCAGCCTTACGTGAACCAGCGCTGGATGGGCGGCCTGCTCACCAACTTCGTCACCATCCGTGCCCGGCTGCGCTACCTGATGGACCTGGAGAGTCGGCGCGAGCGTGGCGACTTCGAGCGCCTGCCTAAGAAGGAAGCGCTGAAGCTCGACACGGAGATGGACAAGCTGAACCGGCTGCTCGGCGGCATCCGCGACATGTATCAGCTTCCTTCCGTGCTGTACGTTGTGGACCCGCGCAAGGAGCACATCGCGGTGGCGGAGGCGAACCGGCTCGGCATACCTGTCGTTGCGATGGTTGACACGAACTGCGACCCCGACATCGTAGACTGGGTGATTCCCTCGAACGACGACGCAATCCGAGCGGTTCGGCTCGTCACTCAGAAGGTTGCCGACGCCACGCTCGAGGGCAAGATGCGTAGTGAGGCCGCTCGGGCAGACCTGACGCCTGACGGCCTGGAGACACCCGTAAGTGGGTACGTCGCTGAGCCGGACGAGGACGGCAACGGTGCCGGAGGGTACGTGGCCAAGCCGGAGGACCTCGCTCTCGTAGGCGAGTAGGCAACGCTCCGAGCTGACGGTGCTAAGGGCACACAACTGTATAACGGCAACTTATAGGTGGAGGGGTAGGGGCCATGCTCCACTCCTCCACTCATTGTGTGGAACGATTACCCGGAGGAGAACACAACGTTGAGCATTTCCAAGGAAGATATCATGCAGCTGCGTGAGCGCACGGGCGCAGGCATCATGGACTGCCGCCGCGCGCTCGAAGAGACCGGCAGCAACGTCGACAAGGCGGTTGAGAAGCTGCGCGAGAAGGGCCTGTCGGCCGCGGCGAAGAAGAGCGGGCGCGAGGCAAAGCAGGGGCTCGTGGAGAGCTACGTCCACGGCGGCCGGCTCGGCGCGCTCATCGAGCTGAACTGCGAGACGGATTTCGTCGCTCGCACGGAGGACTTCAAGCAGCTCGCGCGCGAGATCGCCATGCAAGCGGCGGCAAACGGCGCCGAGGACGTGGACGCGCTCAAGGCTCAGAACTATAACCGCGACTCGAGCAAGACAATCGAGAACCTGATAACCGATACCGTCGCGAAGGTGGGTGAGAACATCGTGCTGCGGCGGGTTGCTCGCTTCGAGCTCGGCAGCGAGTAGGCAACAGTCCGGCAAGCACGGGGGCGCTCTGTGGAGCGCCCCCAACACACGTGTGCCGTACGACGCGCGAGCGGGGAGGAGATGCAGTGGCTACGAAGTACAAGCGGGTGCTGCTCAAGCTGAGCGGTGAAGCCCTGATGGGGGACATGAGCTACGGCATCGATCCGAAGGTCGTGCGCAAGGTAGCTCAACAGGTGGCCTCACTCGTCGAGGAGGGTGTGGAGGTGAGCCTCGTCCTGGGCGGCGGCAACATCTGGCGCGGCCTCAAGGCCAGCTCGCAGGGCATGGACCGCGCGGTGGCCGACTACATGGGAATGCTGGCCACGGTGCTCAACTCGCTCGCGCTGCAGGATGCTCTCGAGAAGATAGACCGGCCTACCCGCGTGATGACTGCGATTGAGATGCCGGCGGTGGCTGAGCCCTACATCCGTAGGCGGGCGATCCGCCACATGGAGAAGGGTCTCGTGGTGATCCTCGCGGCGGGCACGGGCAATCCTTACTTCTCGACCGACACAGCCGCGGCACTGCGCGCGCTCGAGCTCCATGCCGAGGTGATACTCTACGCTAAGAACAACGTGGACGGTGTGTACTCCGCCGATCCCAACGTTGACGAGCACGCCAAGAAGTTCGATGAGCTGTCGTTCGGAGACGCGCTACGCCTGGGCCTCAAGGTGATAGACGGTCCCGCGCTCGCGCTCTGTCAGGAGAACAACCTGCCGGTGGTCGTGTTCAACATGCAGCAGGAAGAGAACATCAAGCGGGTGGTAGAGGGCGAGAAGATAGGCACACTGGTTACCTAGGGTAGTTCCCCCGGCTCTGCGGCGGATAGTTAATGGAGGTGGTGGCGATGACTGAGGACGTGCTGTCGGACGCAGAGAAGCGGATGCGCTCAAGCATAGAAGCGCTCAAGCGCGACCTGGCGAACATACGCACGGGCCGGGCGTCCACGGGACTGGTAGAGCACCTGCCGATTGACTACTACGGGACATCCACGCCCCTCAACCAGCTCGCGAGCGTTACCGCGCCCGAGGCACGCCTCCTTGTCATCTCCCCGTGGGACAAGGGCTCTATCGGCGCCATCGAGAAGGCGATCCAGAAGTCTGACCTGAACCTGAACCCCTCGAACGACGGCAAGGTGGTGCGCATCCCCGTGCCTCCGCTCACCGAGGAGCGGCGCAAGGAGATGGTGAAGCTCGTTCGCCACCGCGTGGAGGAGGACCGCATAGCGATCCGCAACATCCGGCGCGACGCGGTGCACGACATCCGCGAGCTGGAGACCGAGAAGATGGTGGGCGAGGACGACTCGAAGCGCGCGCAGGAGAAGCTCCAGGGGATCACCGACCGCCTCATCAAGCAGGCGGAGGAGATCGGCGCCCAGAAGGAGCAGGAGATACTCACCGTTTGAGCCCTGACTCTACCCCGCGACACATAGCAATAATAATGGATGGCAACGGCCGGTGGGCGCAGGAGCGAGGGCTCTCGCGGCAGGACGGCCACCGAGCCGGCGTGGAGAACATCCGCCGCATCGTGGAGGGCTGCGTCGAGATGGGCGTAGGTTATCTCACGGTGTACGCGTTCTCTACTGAGAACTGGGCCCGACCGGAGGAAGAGGTGAACGTACTGATCAGCCTGCTAGGCGAGGCGATCGTGCGTCAGACGCCTATCCTCCACGAGGAAGGGGTGCGCATCCGTCACCTCGGCAGCCTCGACCGGCTGCCCCAACACCAGCAGGCTGCGGTGCGCGCCGCGCTCGACCTGACCAAAGAGAACGACCGCCTCGTGCTGAGCGCCGCGTACAACTACGGCGGCAGGGCGGAGATACTCCAGGCCGTGCGCCGCATGATCGAGGACGGCCTGCGACCGGAGGACGTCACAGAGGAGCGGTTCGGCGAGTACCTGTACACCGCGGGCCTGCCGGACCCCGACCTGATCCTGCGCACGGCAGGCGAGATGCGCCTCTCCAACTACCTTATATGGCAGGCTGCGTACGCCGAGTACTGGTCGACCCCTGTGTACTGGCCGGACTTCGGCAAGGAGCACCTGGCGCAGGCCATCGCCGACTACGGCCGCCGCAAGCGCAAGTTCGGCGGCCTGCTCAAGGAGTAGCGGTTGCCGGCGGGCATCGGCACCCGGGCATGGACAAGCATCGCCGTGGTGGGCGTAGCGGTTGGGCTTGTGTACGCCCCATCCCACCTTCTTACCATCTTCCTGCTCGCTCTCGGCTTCGTGGGGGTGATGGAGATGTATGCCTTGCTGGGCAGCGGTGGAGTACGGCCTCCCTTGCCGCTTGGTCTGGGGCTCGTCGCGCTGCTCGTGCTCTCGGCGGCGAATGCGGACATATCACTGCTTGACGTGGGAGTGTTTCTCGCGGGCGCGGCGCCGCTTGTCTGGGGAATAATCCAGGGCCCGAGGCCCGGAGGGATTCAGGCATGGGCGTTTGCCTCGGCGGGCGCGCTCTACGTTGGCTGGCCACTCGCCCACTTCCAGCTATTGCGGTTCCTGCCACAGGGGGCCGACTGGCTGATCCTCGCCATCGGCTGCACATGGGCAACCGACACAGGGGCGTATCTCTGCGGATCTCTCTTTGGCAGGCGGAAACTAGCGCCCCGTATCAGCCCGGGGAAGACGGTGGAGGGAAGCGTTGGCGCTGCGATCCTCACCGCGCCCGTAGGGGTGCTGCTGGGCAAGTTGACTGGACTGCCCGTGAGCGTGGGCGGGCTGGTGCTGCTGGCCCTGCTCCTCACGTTGGCGGCGCAGACGGGAGACCTTGCGGAGAGCTACCTCAAGCGCCTGGCGGCGGTGAAAGACTCCGGCACGCTGCTGCCCGGCCACGGCGGCCTGCTCGACCGCATAGACGGTCTGCTCTGGGCCGTAGTCGTCACCTACTACTTCGTCGTCGTGGTGCTGTAGCGGGACAGATCGCTCTTGAGGCAAGTGCAGGACGAGGACACGAGGCAGCAACACGCGCGAAGCGCAGAATTCACACGCACGGAGCTGACATGCATCGAGAGGTAGCTCACGGAATGAGCGCTCACTCACTCGGTATGATGCTGGCCGCGACCGCGACGGTGCTCATGCTCCAGGCGATGCGAGTGTTCGCCTCCTATCTGTACTTCTCCACGGACCGAGTCTCCTGGGCAATACCCGCCGCCGCTCTGATAAGCACCATCCTCGCGATCGGGTTAGGGGAACCGCTCCTCCGGCGACTCGGCGCCTCCAGGGTGCTGCTACTCGGGTCCGGCGTGCTCGCACTCTCCCGGCTCGCTCTTCAATTCTGGCAACTGCCCGAGGCAAGGATCGTCCTGGGCTCCGTCACCATCGTCTCATGGGGATGGATGATCATCACCCTGCTGCGCCACCGCCGGGAGGCGGTATCGCTGGGGATCATGACAGGGCTCGGACTCGACCTCGCGATCCGCATCGTCTTTCTGACAGTCGACCTGCCGTGGATGCCGGGCATCGCAGCCCATGTGGTGACGCTGCTGCTCGTGACTGCCCTAGTGCTGACGACGATTCGAGCGCCGGGACAGGCGAGCGGGGAGGCGCGACGCCGATCACCTTGATGGCAGTCGGGCCCGGCCTCGTGCTGTTCCACCTGGTGAGCGGAAACCCGGGGTTGGCGCATGCGAAGACGGGCCTTCCGTTTCCCGCGGCGACCGCCGTGCTCTCGCTCGGAGTCGCGCTCGGCGTAGGCGGCAGTGCGCTCCGTGCGGCGAAGCCCGGTGGGATGCGACACTACCCTTCTTCGCTCCTCGCGGGTCCTGTGGTGGTTGCGACGCTCGGGGGCCTGGGACTCTGGCTGCTTTGGGGCGGAGGCTTGCTCGCGCCCGTGGGACTCGTCCTCGCCTCGGCCGCGGCCACTCTGGGGCTGGCACGCGTGCTGAACGGCGCTGGACGCATGGCCGGGCACCCCGGCACTGCCCTTTGGTTCGCGGCCGGCATGGGACTACAGGTCGTGCTCCTCATCACCTACCAAGCTCTCAGCGGCCCGCTCCTCCTGGTAGTCCTCACCGGCGCCCTACTAGTGGTCGGTGCTCTACACAAACGGGCCCCACCACCCGTGCTGCGGTCACGGAACACGGGGCCGGCAGTTGTTCCCGCCGTGGTCGTCGTTCTCCTGCTTGTCGCTTCCGGTGGACAGCTGCTCTCGTGGTCTGAGCCACAGGCTGGACCCAGGGTGATGTCAAAGTCGAGATGAGATAGCGCCGATGAGGGCTAAGGCG
>JADDPT010000005.1 GCA_016781735.1 Rubrobacter sp. | reverse complement strand
TTTGGTTGACTCGGGTCTTGTAGCTGCTCACCTGTTGAGCTACATTCTTCGTGAGAGTCATCAACGCTCCTTTCGACACTGAGTAGGATGTCAGATTGGCGCCGCCGATGTACGCGTTCACTGAACCAATGTTGATTATCGAGCCGCCACCGCGTGCCCTCATCGCTGGGATCGCGGACTGGGTGAGCACGAACGGCGCCCGTACGTTCAATGCCATGTGGTAGTCCCACAATTCGACCGTCGTGTCCTCTATCGTGCCACGGGTGTACTCAGCCGCGTTGTTGACGAGAATGTCGAGACCGCTGAAGGCTCGCTGAACGGAAGGAACCAGCGCACGGCACTGCTCGACATCCGTCAAGTCGGCGCTCTGGAAAGCCAGAGCCTGATGAGGGACTCCTTCTGATGCTATTTCCTCTATCACCTTCCGGCCGGCATCCACATTCCGCCCGCTAATCATCACGGATGCACCTTCGCGGGCAAAGATCTTCGCCATCCCGGCGCCGATTCCACTAGTGGAACCGGTGATTAGCGCAACCTTCCCCGCTAACCGACCACTAGCCGTCACAGCCGTGCTACCGGAAGCACGGATTGCTCTAGAGACACACCCGGAACGTGCGCTTGTACGCTCATATCTGGACCAGCCAACCTTCGTTCGGCCGCAGCTCGATGCTGGACAAGTCCACCGGCCCGCGGCTGTCGAGCTCGGTTGAGACGAGTAACCGTCCGGATCCCAAGTGAGGCAAGCTGATCGGTCTGGCTCCGTTGGCGAAGTTCAGCAGGACCAGCAGGGTTTGGTCTTCGACCTGTCGGATGTACGCGAAGCAATCCGCAGAAGCATCGATGGAGCGGTACCCGCCCAGTTGAAGAGCCGGGCTTGAGCGCCTCGTGCGAGTAAGCTCCCGAGTGAGGCAGAGCAACGAACGCGGATTCTCGAGCTCGGCGGCCACGTTTCGAAGCTTGTAGTCATCCGCAATTGGAAGCCACGGGGCACTTCCGGACGGGCAGAAGCCGGCGTTGGGCCCAGCGTCCCACTGCATCGGCGTGCGCTCGGCATCCCGCCCTAGCTCCGCCACGTTCTTCCCCCAAGGGTCACGCGCCTGCTCGGACGGTATGTGCACGTTCTGCATGCCGAGCTCATCACCATAGTAGATCGTGGGCGTACCTCGAAGGGTAAGGAGGAGCATCATGGCAACCCTGGCCTGTCGCAGACCCACACGGGTGGCGATCCTGGGTTCGTCGTGGTTGCCCAGGACCCAATTCGGCCACGCACCTTCGGGGAGGTTGCCTTCCACTGTGTCTACTATCCGGCGAACGTTGTCAGACTGCCACCGAGCGTGCAACAGGTGAAAGCCGAAAGGCATGTGCAGCTCATCCAGTGACTCGCCATAGTAGCGAATCCACTTCTCCATGTCCTCGTAGTCGACCTCACCAATGCTCATCCTCGGCCGTTCCGAGCCGTAGGAGTCAAGCAGTCGGCGGAAATCGCGGTAGATTCCATGGATCTCCGGATGTCGGTAGCTGTGGATGTGCAGATACTGATCCCACTCGGTTCCGAAGCGTGAGCGCCGCGGCTCTGGGTTGACCGGATTATCCCGCAGCTCGGGATCCTTCATGATCGCGGCCGCGACGTCGATCCGGAACCCGTCCACTCCTCGATCGAGCCAGAAGCGAGCTACATCAAACATGGCATTCTGGACTAATGTGTTTCGCCAGTTAAGGTCTGGCTGCTCCTTCAGAAAGGTGTGCAGGTAGTACTGCCCGGTGTGAGGGTCCCATTCCCAGGCGCTGCCACCGAACAGACTCAGCCAGTTGTTCGGTGGACCACCGTCCGGCCTGGCGTCCCGCCAGATGTACCAGTCTCGCTTTTCGCTGTTGCGTGCTGAGCGTGACTCGATGAACCACGGGTGCTGATCGGATGTATGGTTCGGCACGTAGTCGACGATTACTCGGATCTCGCGTTGATGTGCCTCCGCTAAGAGGCGATCGAACGTGGTGAGATCACCAAAGAGAGGATCGACGTCGATGTGGTCCGATATATCGTACCCGAAGTCCGCCATTGGAGATCGGTAGAAAGGCGAGAGCCAGATCGCGTCCACGCCGAGCGCCGAGAGGTAGTCTAGCCTCTGAATGACGCCCGCGAGATCACCCACGCCATCGGAGTTTGTGTCCTGGAAGCTACGGGGATATATCTGATAGATCACGCCAGTCTGCCACCAGAGCGGAGTGGCGCTATGTTGCAGGTCTGGATTCTCCAAGATCAACCATCCTCTACTGGAGCTGCCGCACGGATCCGATGTTTCGGGGGCCGTACGCGTGCTCAGTGTAGCACCCCACGGATCCAGTAGGCTGGCAGACTCCGGTGTCGAAGTGACTCAATATCCAACCAATGCCGTTCGGCCAACATCCTACACTAAGCTGTGAGGATTGTGGCACCCTACGTAGCATTAGCGCTGCGGGTTAGAGCCGTGCATTGGGTGCGTTCGAGGTCAGAGTATCACTTCACCCTCTTGTAAGATTCGGCCCCGTCAAGGCGCTTCTTCGGAGTATCTGGAGGTCGTTCAGTGCTCGGCGCCATTCTCTTCTGAACGAATCATCGTACTGACGCTCCACGCGGGAAGCACTGGCTCATTATGGTTCAGGCTAGTTCGGACAGCGCCTCTAGGCCGCAGCGCAATCGTGTTATACTCCCCATTACCGAAATGGCCGTGCTGCATATACGAATGTTCGGTGAGCTAGATATCCGCTATGGAGACGAGCCCGTTACGGGCCTGCACTCCTCGCGGTTGCGGTCGCTCCTCGCCTGGCTGCTGTTACAAGCGGGCAGCACCGTGCAGCGTCGCAGGCTGGCCTTCACGATGTGGCCGGACTCTACGGAGACCCAGGCGCACGCCAACCTCCGCAACCTGATCTTCCGGCTCCGACAGACACTTCCGGAGATCGACACCTTCGCCGTCCTCGACGGACCATCCCTAAGGTGGAAGACCGATGCGCCCTTCACGCTCGACCTCGCCGAGTTTGAGGCCATTGTTGGCGGGCCACTCACCCAGGCTTCCGTAGCGCGTGGCGTCGAGCTGTATCGTGGCGACTTGATGCCGGAGTGTTATGACGAGTGGATAACGCCGGAGCGGGAGCGGCTCAGAGACGAGTTCACGCGGCTGTTGGGAGAAGGAATCCACCTGCTGGAGAGCGGGCGAGAGTACGCCGGGGCCGCACGGCTCGCCCGCCGGCTCGTGGAGCACGAGCCACTGCACGAGGAGGCCCACCGCGATCTGATGCGACTTCTCGCGCTCAGAGGCGACCGAGTAGGCGCGGTGCTTAGTTACCGAAACTACAGCTCCATACTGCAGCGCGAGCTTGGGCAGGCACCGGATCGTACCACCGAGGAGCTCTACAGGAGCTTGCTCGCCGACGAGCCGGCCGCCTCGAAGCTTTCCGTTGCGAGCCAAGCGTCCGTCCACCCGAGCAATCTGCCGGCATACCCGAGCTCGTTCGTTGGTCGCGAGCGAGAAGTGGCGGCAGCGCGCGAGATGTTACTTTCTGAACAGGTGCGGCTCCTGACATTTACCGGTACCGGAGGCGTGGGCAAGACTCGCCTCGCCGTTCAGGTAGCTAGAGAGCTACTGCCGGCACTCAAGGACGGGGCGTTCCTGGTGAGCCTCGCGCCCGTGAACGATCCCGGTCTCGTCGTGGCCACCATCTCCAACGCCCTTGGGATTCAAGACCACACCGCGCGCCCAGCGCTTGACACTCTCATACAGTACCTGCGTAGCAAACAGTTATTGCTGGTGCTTGACAACCTAGAGCACGTCCTTGATGCAGCACCACTCGTGTCCGAGCTACTGCTCGCAGTGCCGCGACTGAAGGTACTCGCAACAAGCCGCGAGCCACTGCGCCTGTATGGAGAATACCGCTTCCCGGTCCCTATGCTGATGGTTCCGGACCGCGCGACCTCGACCGACGCAGCGGCTATTGAGCAATATGAGGCGATCTCGCTCTTTGTCCAGCGCGCACAGGCGGCTTATCCGGGCTTCGTGCTTGAAGATGCAGACGCTCCCGTGGTGGCCGAGCTGTGCCACCACCTGGACGGCCTACCACTCGCCATCGAGCTTGCGGCAGCTCGCAGCGGCCTGCTGTCGCCGAGACAGTTGCTGGACCGTCTAGGTAATACTCCGGGGATACTTCATGAGGATCTGAGGGACGGTACTCCAAGACACCGGACGCTACGCGACACGATCGACTGGAGTTATCGCCTGCTGACCGAGCGGCAGCGCACGCTCTTTGCGCGTCTGGCGGTGTTCTCGGACGGCTGCACTCTGGCGGCGGCTGAGGCAATATGCGGTGTCACAGGCGCTGCCCAACGGGACGTAATGGAGGAGCTAACGGCGCTCGTGGATAAGAGCCTGGTGCGAACGGAGCAGGCGCGGGGCGGTGAGCCACGTTTCGCGATGCTCGAGACTATCCGCAACTACGCTCTCGAGCGGCTGGAGCAGGACGGAGGGCGGCACGAACTGCGGCGCAGACACGCACTGTACTATCTGGCATTAGTGGAAGAGGTGGAGCCGAAGCTCCGAGGAGCCGACCAGGAACTCTGGCTACAGCAACTGCAGGCCGAGCGGGACAACCTCGGCACGGCCCTCTCGTGGGCGTTCAATGAGAAGGATGAGGAGACAGCATTGAGGCTGCTCGCCGCTGTGTCGCGTCTCTGGTTCGTGCGTGGGTACCTGACCGAGTGGGAGAAGTGGCTGGAGTCGGCAAGCGCTCTGCGGGGACGAGTGCCCGCGCCCGTCCTGGCGGAAGCACTCCGGGGCGCCGGTGCTGTGTCGGCGGCGCGGGGCGACTTCAGGCGTGCGGCGGCGTTTTACAAGGAGAGCCTAGCGCTACTTCGGCAGTTGAGGAACCGAAGCGAGATCATCCACGTACTCCACGGGCTGGGCAGCGCGTGCTGGATTCTTGGTGAATATGGGAGAGCCGAGAGCCTGTTCCAGGAAAGCCTGGCTCTTCGACGGAAGCTCGGTGATCAACAGCATATCGCCGTCGCGCTGAACGCCCTCGGATGGATGGCACTGCTCCGTCGGGACTTCGAGCGAGCGGTTTCGCTCTGCCGGCAGAGCTTGGCGTTGTTCAGTGAGCAGGGAGACAAGCGCGGAATGGGGAACGCCCTGTGCAATCTAGGGAAGGCAGCGCTGGAGCGTGCCGATTACAGGTCAGCCAAGGCTCTGCTGATGCGGAGCCAGGAACTACTGCGCGCGGTGGATGACACTCGCAACCTCACGATAGCACTCACCAACCTGGGCATCGCAGAGCTGGGCGAGGGCAGGAATACCGAGGCCATGTTGCTGTTCGACGAGAGCCTGCGACTGCTGACCCGGGCCGGTGGAGAGATGGAGCGCGCTAACACTCTGGAGGGGATTGTCGCGCTTGCCGCCAGGCAGGGCGATGCGGAATGGGCCGCCCGCCTCGGCGGCGCCGCGGAGGCGCTGCGCGAGGTG
>JADDPT010000030.1 GCA_016781735.1 Rubrobacter sp. | reverse complement strand
GCTCCTGAAGAGGAAGAGGACTGGGGAGAGTAGGGAGTATGGACATACAGCAGATCGAAGACACAGGCCTCGTGCGGATGTACGCCAAGCGCGACATCGCGCTCGTGCGGGGCGAGGGCGCGCGGCTGTGGGACTCCGACGGCAGGCAGTACCACGATTTTGCCTCCAACTACGGCGTGAACATACTTGGCCACGCCGATCCCGAGGTGACGCGCGCCATAACCGAGCAGGCCGGCAGGCTCCTCTCCTGCCACCAGAGCTTCTATAACGATGCCCGGGCTGCGTACGTCGAGCGGCTGCGAGAAAAGCTGCCGGCGGAGTTGGGTCGCGTCTTCTTCTCGAACTCGGGTGCGGAGTGCGTGGAGGCGGCGCTCAAGTTTGCCCGTGCCGCCACGGGCAGGACGCACGTGCTCGCCGCGAGGCGAGGCTACCACGGCCGCACGTACGGCGCGCTCAGCGCCACGGCCGACAAGAAGTACAGAGAGCCGTACGCGCCGCTCGTGCCCGACTTCGCCCATGTGGCCTTCGGCAGCCTGGAAGAGCTGGAAGCCGCAATCACCCGCGACACCGCCGCGGTGATCCTCGAGCCCGTACAGGGCGAGGCGGGAGTACACCTTGCCTCGCCTGGCTACCTGGAAGGGGTACGGGAGCTTACGCGCACGCACGGGTCACTCCTCATCCTCGATGAGGTTCAGACAGGCTTCCGGACGGGCAAGCTCTTCGCCTGGGAGCACACCGGCGCGGCGCCGGACCTGCTCTGCCTCTCGAAAGGAATAGCCAACGGCGTACCGATGGGCGTGACGATCGTCTCGGAGGAGGTCTCGGAGAAGTTGCCGCCGGGTACGCACGGCAACACGTTCGGCGGCGCTCCCCTAGCCTGCGCCGCCGCGCTCGCGGTTCTCGACGAGATCGAGCGGCGCGACCTGCTATCCCAGAGCGCCTCCACGGGAGCGTACCTGCTGGAGCGGCTGCGCGGGCTGAACGCGGGTGGCATCCGCGACGTGCGGGGGCTGGGCCTGATGGTCGCCGTCGAGCTGCGGGAGAGGGCGACGAAGTATCTGCGTGCGCTCCAGGAGCGTGGCTTCATCGCCCTGCCGGGCGGCGCCACCACGATCCGGTTCCTCCCGCCGCTTGTCATCGAGCGCGAGGCGGTGGATACGTTGGTGGACACCCTGGGGGAGTTGCTGGCGGGGACACGCGAAAAGGCTGGGACCGCGGCGGAATAATAGTAGGTCCTGCTCCTGTCCGCGCAGCCGTCGAGCCAACGTCGCGACAAGGCGACCAGTTCAGACTCACGGGGATCCGGAAGGCACCGTAGTTGCGAATGCTCCCCGCGCAGTGCGGGCACCACTGCGCGGGGATGTCGTATCACCAAGTCCGGGAGTTCAATGAGCGGATGGGGAAAGGTCGGGTTAGTCTTCCGGATGACCGTGCGTGGCTTCTTGCGCGACCGCTGCTTCTCCGTGGCCGCAAGCCTCGCGTTTTACGCCTTCCTCTCCGGCTTTCCCCTGCTCCTGCTCGGAATAACCATCTCCACCCTTGTCCTGACGCCCGAGGAGGCGGTGAGCCAGGCCGAGGAGGTGCTGCGCCAGTATGTTCCTGTCGGCTCCGGGCTTATCGAGGACAGCCTGAAAGGAGCAGTCATGGCTGGTGGTGCTACGGCCGGCCTCTCTCTAATCGTGTTGCTCTGGTCCGGCACCTTCATGTTTACCGAGGCCACGGGCGCGCTCAACAGTGCCTGGGGTATGAAGATTTACCGCCGTGCCTGGAGGCAGGTGCTCATTGACTCGCTGCTGGTCCTCGTCACAGCGGTTGCCGTATCGCTCGGCATGCTGTACGAGACGTTCGCAAGGAGGCTCGGGTCTGGCCTTACTGGTGGCCCGGAGCGGTCAGAACAGGGACTCACGGCTCTGGTCGTACAATTGCTGCCCTCCGCGCTGGTACTGGTAATACTGCTGCTGTTGTACCGTTACCTTCCGCAGAGGCAGGTAAGGTGGCGGGAGGCGCTGCCGGGGGCGGTGCTGGCCACGACACTGTTCCAGACCAACCAGTGGTTGTTCCGGTCCTATGTGCGTCAGTTCGGAGGCAGGTACTTTGAGGTGTACGGGCCTCTGAGCTCCGTTACGGTGTTGCTCCTGTGGGCCTACCTCGCGGCCCTTACCTTCCTGCTCGGCGCGGAGTTCTCCGCCGCCTGGAGGCAGGCTTGGATTTCGCGCGCGGCAGGTGGGGGCGCTCCTATTACGCAGCCGCTCAACAGTGTGGTCGCCAAGGAGTAGCCGGCACTCCTCACGCACCACGTATGGGTGTGTAGCTCTTCTAAAACATCGTGTTGTCGTTCGCTGATGTCTCAGGCACGCGCTGCAGCACGTCCCAATGCTCAACGACCTTGCCGCCGTCATCGAGCCGGAAGATGTCGATGCCGGCCCAATCGCTGTCCCCCGGCCATTCCTGACGGCAGTGCAGGGCGACGTAGCTGCCCTCGGCAATGACGCGCACGAAGTGCACGCGCTTGCCGGGATACTCCTCCGCCATGCTCGTGAAGTAGTCGATAAACGCCTGCTTGCCGTTGGCGACGACTGGGTTGTGCTGGATATACTCCTCCCCCACGTACCGCTCGACGGCCTCAGCAGGCTTGCATTGGTTGAACATCAGGTCATAGAACGCCATCACGGTCTGCTTGTTTGCTTTAAGTTGCTCTGTCATTCCATAATTTCCCCTGGTACGCATCGCGAGGTTCCGGACCTCCCCCACGAAGGTTCTTATCAGACTCTAGCTGCCAATGTACCTTGCATACAACGAGCGCGCTACCCCCTCGTCCTCTGTGCCTTTAATTATCGCCCGGCCATCGCGAAAGAGCGTCAGCTCGTATGGGGGCACGGAGAGTTTCAGCAGGTGCCCGTTGTGGCGCACGTCTCCGACCGCCCGCAGCCTGCTCGCCACGACATGTAGATCCACCTCGACACCGGGAGGCACTGAGACCTGCACGCTCTCCCTGCCGCACAGCCTCGCGCTGGAGGGACGCGAGCCGTTGAGGAACTCCCACCTTTTCTCCCCGCCACACGCAGGGCAGCCGGGTGAGCGCTCACCCAGCGGCACGCCGTCCACGCGCCCGTTCCACGCGTCAACGGTTGTAAGAGTGGGAGGCGGCGGGTCGCCGAGCAGGATGCGCAGCGCGCTCATCGTTTGCACGCTCGCCACCATCCACACCGCGGGGCCGAGCACACCGGCCGTCTCGCACGTGTCACCGCCGGGGGGCGGCGGGTCGGGGAAGACGCAGCGCAGACAGGGCGAACTGCCTGGAAGAATAGCCATTGAGACGCCCATCACCCCGAGCACGCCGCCGTACACCCATGGCACCTTAGTCTTCTGGGAGGCGTCGTTGAGGAGGTAGCGTGTGGCCCAGTTGTCCGTGCCGTCGAGCACGACATCGACGCCCTCGATCAGTGAGAGCACGTTCTCGGCGGTAACATCGGCTACGTGCGTCTCCACGCGCACACCGGAGTTGATCTCATCCACGCGCTTGGCCGCCGCTACCGCCTTGGGCAAACCTTCGGCGAGCAGCCGCTCGTCGTAAAGCGACTGGCGTTGCAGGTTGTGCTCCTCGAGATAGTCGCGGTCCACGAGGCGCAGACAGCCGACTCCCGCACGAGTGAGCAGCTCCGCGCATCCTGAGCCGAGTGCCCCACAGCCAAGCACGAGCGCAGTAGAGTTGAGCAGTCTCTGCTGCCCCTCCGTGCCCACGAGTGGAAGCACCGTTTGTCGGGAGTACCTGTCCATCGAGCACCTCCCTGTGGTAGCCGGCGCGGTGTGCTCGCCTGGCGAGTTTAATCACCGCTGGCTGGTCTCGTTATGGGATTGTACCTTCTGGAGAATGAGCGGGGGAGAAGCCCGGTCAGTTTCCCTCTGATTTTCGCCTGACAGCAATTTCACTGGTGATCCCAACAAGGGGCAGGATGTCCACCCCGCATCCCTTCGGCGCACGAGAGATGAGACCGTCCATGTTCCGACCAGCGTCTTGCTCCAACTATCACGTGGTGCATCTAGAACTAAGCCAGACTCCAGCTACGTCGGCATCTATTAGAGGCTTGACCTGGCAGCTTGGTGCCTGACGGTGACTTCATCCCTCAGCCGCGAACCTGGCGTTGCAGCCTGCGCCACGTTCCAATCCGCCTATTGACAGCAGGTGAGAGGCGCAATACTATTACGCGACAAGATATATCGCATTGCGTACTACTACTTGATTGGGGGTCGCTGTTGAGCTTGGGATTGTTCGACATGGGGCGCTTCTCGGAGCCTGCCCTACTTATCCTCGTCAGTCTCGCAAACGGAGACAAGCACGGCTACGCCATGATGGAGGATATTGAGAGATTTTCCGGCACACGGCTCGGCCCGGGCACTTTGTACGGCGCCCTTGCGCGGCTTGAGCGTAGGGGTTGGATTGAGCCGCTGCCTGCCGAGGACAGGCGGCGCCCGTACCGGATGACGGGCGCCGGCGCGGCGGTGCTTCGAGACCAACTGATGACGATGCAGAACTTCGTCGCGGCAGGGCTCACGAGGCTCGCGCCATCATGAACCTGCTGACTCGGCTCTATCCGAAGGCATGGAGATCCCGTTATCAGGTGGAGTTCGAGGCGCTCCTCGATGATCGCGGGGTGGGTCTGGCCGACATGCTCGACATAGCACGCGCTGCACTTGACGCGAGGCTACATCCACAGGTGTGTCGGGAGCAGACTCGACCTGCCCCAGAGTACTCAACGAGAATTGTTCGAGTAGGCGCCGTCGGCGCCGTGCTGGGCGGTGTAATGCTGGTGATCATAGGTGTGGTGCCATTGATAGGGTTGCACAGGGTAACTGCCGTCCTGCCGGACTGGCTACAGTTCTTGCTGCCTCTGTTCTTCTTGATAGCTGTCGTCAGCCTCTATTCATTGAGCAGGGGGCACATGGGAGCGCTGGGGCGAGCCGGGACAGGTTTGATCCTTGTAGGCCCTGTCTTGGCAGTCACAGGGATGCTGGGGCTGGCGTACTCGGATGCGCTGTGGTTCCTGGTCATCCTGGGGCTTTTCGATATGTGCCTTGGCTTTGTGATGTTTGGCGCTGCAATCATTCGTGCCGGTTTGCTCGGTCCGTGGAGTTTCATGCCTCTAGCGCTGGGAGTACTAGGTCTAGCGGCTATATTCAACGGTGAGCCAGCGCATAGCAAGCTGGGATACTCTGCAAGTATGGTGCTTTGGCTGCTCTTCGCGCTCGCCTGGGTGCTGCTCGGCTATGCGCTCTGGTCAAGGCAGAGCCAGACTCCTGCAGGACCAGAAGCGTAGCTAGCGGATCCCAAGCTCTGCTACGCCGTCGGTAGGTATGTTCAGGTAATTCGAGTTGCGGACACTGG
Organism: Rubrobacter sp.; assembly: GCA_016781735.1. Classification (GTDB taxonomy): domain Bacteria; phylum Chloroflexota; class Chloroflexia; order Thermobaculales; family Thermobaculaceae; genus LC3-1. The sequence continues at coordinate 148 of JADDPT010000030.1, read as the reverse complement.
AGGGAGTATGACCGGGATGGCGACCGTTAAGCGGGGGATTGCGATCGAAACTATGGGAGGGCGACGCATCCCGGACCGACTGGCCCGTTATGGTTGGCGGGTTCTTCTATTCTCAATTGGTGTAGCCCTGATCGGTGGGTTCATCCGT
>JADDPT010000088.1 GCA_016781735.1 Rubrobacter sp. | reverse complement strand
GCTCTACTCTCTCTGCAGCCCGGCGTGCTCCCTTCCGGATCTCTGGATCGACTGTAGTACGACCGTTTTCGATCGCGTCGCGCAGAAGTGAATGCCGGTCGTACCAGACCTTGTCGAACAATTCTTCCAGAGCCTCTAGGATCTCCGCCTCGCTGCGACGGGTCTCTGCACCCTGTGACGCCCGTGACAGTACCTGTTCCGCGAACTCCTCGAAGGCTGCCTGGAGATCATCTTTCGTGGCCGCCCGCTCAACCAGGTTCACGATCTTATCTAGGCGATCCGGATCCGAGGCAAAGCGGGCGGCGCAGATCTCATACCAGAAATCCCTCGCCTCGCGGATGAACTTGCGCTTCTGCGGGTTCGCACCGTACGTCTCGTAGCAACTAGGGCAGAGCGGGGCGGCATTATCCTCGGTGTCCGGTCCGCCTTCCTCCTGGGGGAGTATGTGGTGTATCTCTACCCCGAGTGCATGGTAGAGGCAACACGAGAAGTGAGACCTCTTCTTTACGCTCAGTTTCAGATTATCTGCAAACGGCACCCTATCGCTGCCTCCTGTTGCCCTGCCCGCTACGCGCGCTGTTCCAAGCGCAGTAACTTCAGTTTGGTTCTAGTGCCGTCCTGGAGGTATATGGACTCCACCTCGTCCTCGTAGAGTGCGAGCATCTCTCCCAAGTCTGACGTGCTGTATCCCAACTCCTTGCGGTGCGCTTCGATGAGCTCCTTCAGGAGTGACGGACGCTCGCCCCCAGGATCGAGCTCCACCGGCTCGTGCCTCTTGTAGCCCGCCGTGGACATCTGCGACCATAACTGTCGCGCCCGATAGGTCGTTATAGTGCCCAGATCCTCGGCGCGCTTGAGGAGTGCGGCCATAGAAGTCTTCCAGTAAAGCTTGAGCTGTGCCAGCTTCGCCAACGTCAGGTCAGTCAAGTCGGAGCGCACATCGCGCTCCGGGAGCAGGAACTCTGCAGCGAAGCGATCCGCCTGCTCCTCTACTTCGGGGGTGGGTAACGCATGCATGATGATGTGTCCGAGCTCGTGGGCGAGTGAGAATCGGTACCGGTCTTTGGGGCTGTGTTGGTTCACGAAGAACAGGGGCGGCAGGCCTGGAATCCATCGGCTGATCGCGTCGATTCTGGGCGTCTTGAAGTCGATCGGCACGACGACCACACCTGCGTCCTCGATTGTGAGGGTCAAGTCAGGGACCGGTCCGCGGGGCATCCGCCAACTCGCCCGGACGAGGCGCGCGATCTCCTCCACCCGTCCGTCGTATTCGTCGATATCCAGCCGGCGCAACTCACACGGGATCTCCACGGAGCGCAGCAGTTCGGAGACGTGTCTAAGGCGGATGTCCATCTGGGCATGGATCTTGTCGAGCACCTTCTTCGGCACGTCCTGCCGCTTGCGATGGAATACCTCGGCTATCCCGACGCCGGTGATACCTCCCTCTTGAACGAAAAAGTGTGCCGGATACCGGAGTACGGCCGAGAGCGACTCGAGCAACTCGTCCGGGACGGGCAACAAGCCGGCCTCGATCTTGGAGATCCTGCCCTGGGTCACCCCGAGCTCATCTGCTAGAGACTTTTGCGAGAGGCCACGCGACTCGCGCCCCAGTATGACCATGTCCGGGTTGACCGGCCTCCGGTCGTAGCAACTAACCACCGGACCCATTGGCATCGCGTGCGCGCTCTATGCCTGGCCGTATCCTGACGCGCCTCCGGAGGGGCTGCTCGTCAGTCGCTGCTGTCGGCTCGATCGAGAACAGCTCGGGCATTTCCTGGCCTGACAACTTCAGCTCCCATTCATTACGATCGCCCCGGGGACAGGTGATGTGCACCTCGAAATCCGTCTCGGCGGCATTGGCTGTATACCCGGCGACGATGTTAGTCAGACTCGATACTGTGGCGAGCCCGGGCAGCGGCGGGTCCAACTGCTGATGGAGGAAATCGAGTGCCAGCTGAGTAGGGTAGTTACGCGGGCGGAGTCGCCTGTCAAGTTTCTTGAAGGAGATCCGCACCCGGTCAGCGATGACAAAGAGAACGCGGTTGCCTTTGGTGGTCACCTGCACGTCCGGCATCTCTAGCATCGCACGCTTTGCCCGGCCAACTATGTGGTTGTTTCGGATGGCTGCGCGGACGCTGGGTGTGTGGTCGCGTCGCGCCTCAGCACCGTAATACTCGGGATTGTCGTAGTCGGCTAACCCGCCCCGTATGCACCCATCTATGAACGCCATCCGCTGCTGCGTAAGGAACCCCAGGAACTCCTCGCGGCTTATCATTGTCCGCCTCACCTCCGGCAGCTACCCGCCCGAACCCTTCTGGGCGTGGCCTTATACTAAACCACCCCCTGCACTACATGCAATAGAAATATTCCTGAAATATTCCCGCGGCATAAGGGTGCCCCACTCATGGGTTTGAGCTTGGCCGGTGCCATTGATACCAGCAGCCCTCACTCATCCTTCTGACCTTGTAGAGAGTCCGCCTTATCCTTTCGTTCGACACCTACAAGTTCTCTCGGGTCGTGTAGTGTGTCTAGATCGCGCGTGTCTGTCGTAACTAGCTCTGCTGGGTCGTGCTCCGGAGCGCCTTGGGAGTCTTGAGGCGGGTCTTGGGGCTTTTGTTCTTCCTCCGACATAGTGTCTCCTCACAGTAATCCGTATTGCCGAGCGTATATAGTCACCACCACCACCGCCTGGATCAACAGTAAGCAAACTATCGCATTCGTCCAGTTGGCCTTATCCTTGATCAGACCTACATTCTTCTCATACGCTATCACCATCGCGTCCACGAGATTCTTCCTCATTACGTCCTCGTCTTCGGATAAGTACTCGTCTCGGAGCTTCTTCGGCTCTACGGCTCGGTTATAATCCCGCGGTCTATAGGCCATGAAGGTAGCGAAAACAATCACCAGGTATAGCGTGAACCCAACTACGCTGAGCGGCACTACGAAGGGTTCAGATCGTCCATTGCCCGACCTGCTCGTCAACTGTTGCAGGCTGCCAACCGCCGCAAGCAAGGTCGCGGATCCGAACCCGGCAGTCGCCTTGCCGTCGAGCGCGGTGATCTGAGCGTCCTGGGCAGCTATCCGTCCCTTGATCTCATCGAATACGAGCTGAAGACTCCGGTATTTCTCGCTGCTGCCCATCATCTTCTCCCTGCAGATCTGCCTCATCACGGCCTGCTAAACGATCTTGATAACACATAGGTGGACCGGTCGCAAGAAGATCGCTTGCCGGGCGCGTAGCAACCCGACATTACGCGTTGTACAGTGGGAGTGGTTCAGCTGCAGTCGGCACAGGAGGATCACCCATATGGCGAAACGCGTATTCATTAGCTTCGCGATCGAGGACAAGGACGCACGGACTATGTTAGTGGGGCAGGCGAGGAATGCCAATAGCCCATTCGAATTCGTTGATATGTCGGTGAAAGCACCATGGGACAATGCTTGGAAAACCCGTTGCCGGGCCCGAATCAAAGGTTGCGATGCCGTAATCGCCCTTATCAGCAAGAAGACGCGTGCGGCCGATGGGGCTCGTTGGGAGATGAAGTGCGCCAAGGAAGAGGGCAAGCCCATGCTTGGCGTGCATATCCATGCGGATGACAAGGGAGCGATCCCGCCGGAACTCACCGGCTACAAGGTAATCGAGTGGAGTTGGCCCGGCATCGCCTCCTTCCTCAACAAGATCAAGGTCTAGGACTGCAGGGTTTGTCGTCATGGCCAAGCGAGCTCTTCTAGTTGGGATAAACACCTATAGTAATGCCCCAGATCTCAAAGGGGCTGTTGCAGACGCTGCCGCCATGTCTGAGCTGCTTAGACGAAACAGCAATGGCAAGCTCAACTACGAATGTAAGGCCCTACTCGACACAACTGAGAAAGGTCGCCCGATTACACGATCTGTTCTTCGGGAAGCTTGCCAGGATCTATTTTCCTCAGACTTCAAGGGAGAGGTGGTATTTTATTTCTCAGGACACGGAGTGCTAACGCCGTTCGGAGGACATCTGTGTACTACCGACGCTGAGAAGGGCGACCCAGGGATACCGATGCAGGAGATAGTACAGTTGGCGATCGGGTCTCCGGCAAGCGATATCCTACTTATCTTGGATTGCTGCAACAGTGGGGATATAGCAAATCCGTCCGTTCTTGGGACTGGAGGTAAGGGCGATCCTATCGCCGCATTGAGGGAGAACATGACAGTTATGGCGGCTTCTCACGCGTCTCAGGTCTCTGTCGAAGCGGGTGGCCACGGGTTGTTCACCGCAGCAGTACTAGACGCGCTGGAAGGCGGGGCAGCTGACCATGTAGGCTGGGTTACAGCACCATCGATCTACGCCTATGTCGAGAGGCGGTTCGGGTCTTGGGACCAGCGCCCGGTTTATAAGTCGCATGCAACCCGAGTAACGGCTGTACGCGAATGCGCACCTCTCATTGACCGCCTCAAGTTACATCAGCTCGTGGAGTTCTTCCCGACGCAGGATTACCAATACCCACTTGATCCAGAGCACGAGCCTGAGGACGAGCACGGGAACTGCCATGAGCCTGTCAACGAGGCGAAAGTAGCAGTCGCTCAATTGTTTAAAGAGTTCCGTGATGCTGGCTTGTTGAAACCTACAATTCCGGGTGAACAACTTTTCTGGACAGCAAGGCGGAGCCACACAGTACAACTCACCCCGCGCGGCTGTGAGTACTGGTGGCTCGTGAAGAACGACAAGATTTAGATGCGAGTCGGAATTACCGGGCACCAACGCCTCAAGGACCCTTCCCGCTGGCCCTGGGTAAGGGCAGAGATCGATAAGCTTATCAGTCAGTTGCCTACGCCAGTGACGGGTGTGACCTCGTTAGCAATCGGTGCGGACCAGCTGTTTGCCGAAGTCGTTCTCGAGCATGGCGGTACTATAGAGGCAATCATCCCCTTCCATGGTTACGAGTCAAACTTTGCGGTGGGACAGGCTCGGCAGGACTACTGTCGCCTATTAGGCCTCGCCATGAGGGTGGAGATACTCGAGAAGACAGGCTCGGATGAGGAGGCCTATTTTGCTGCTGGGAAACGGCTCGTCGATGTAATCGACATGCTTGTCGCCGTTTGGGACGGCAAGCCTGCCGCGGGATTGGGTGGCACCGCGGACGTAGTCAGGTACGCCCTGGAGAGGGGGAAGAGAGTTTTGCATCTCAATCCTGTCTCTAGCACCTTGACCGAGCAGATGTAGGCAATAGAAAATCCACGAGCGCGGGCGTATTCCGCGTGGAATGCTCTGCCCTGAAGGGCCGGGGCCATGCTTCGCGACGCCCCAGCCGTGCCTACCTACCCGGTCGAGACAGCGGTGCGCCCACGCCGGACGTGCCGGCGCCAACGCAATCTACCCAGACCCGTTCGGTCCGGACCCCCGCTACCGCCTCAACCCCGAGTCTCGCCCCACCGCTCCTTCCGGACTATACGCCACCCAGAACCCCAGCGCACATAATCGCGCCTAGCGCGACGCCACGCGCCCTCCGGGTTTTGCACGCTGGGAACCGTGGTCGT
>JADDPT010000072.1 GCA_016781735.1 Rubrobacter sp. | reverse complement strand
GCTTCCGAGTGGCATTTGATCCCCTTGTTTGTCTGTACGGGGCGCCGACTCCGCCTGTCGGCGCAGGTCGTCCGCTGCCAGCGGGCTGTCCTCCTGAGAGGTGGCGAAGTTTGGATCATCCTGTCGGTTCGTCTCAGAGTTTGTTTGATTAGTCAACGCAGTCCTCCCGATCGCGACCAGCCTGTTGCCTCGGCACAGGCGCACCAACTGTAGTGCGCAGAGATAAGTGACATAACGTCCGGAACACAGGCTTTTCGCCGCGACACGTGTCGCCTAAAAGCGCGTGTCCATACTGCTGTGAGTGCCCGCTTTTATTGTGGCGCAAGAGCCGTGCCTACTCATCCGGCATCGGCCAGGATACGTCAGGAGGACGTCTGATCCGCCTTGCGGGGCGTCCGCTCACTCTCTATACTCGATTTATGGAGACAGGTGGAGAGTGGCGTAGGGGGCCTCATCGGTCGCGGTCCAGGATCATCAGGCTAACGGAGAGTAGCCCTGTATCCGAGCGGCCCGTAGACACGCTCACGAACGAGCAGCGTCTTAGGATCCTGTGCGACGGTGAGGTTACGGGAGGCAGCCTGGTGCCGTGGGGATCCAACTATACCTATTACGTCCTGCTCCAGCTAGAAGGTATGCAGCACCGGGCGGTCTACAAGCCCCGAAGCGGCGAGGCGCCGCTTATGGATTTCCCGTCAGGCACGCTCTACCTGCGGGAGCGAGCAACATATCTGACGAGCGAGTGGCTTGGCTGGGACCTCGTGCCTCCGACCGTGGTCCGTGACGGGCCCTACGGTATCGGGACGATGCAGTCGTACGTCGAGGCAGAAGGCTCACCCCATATCTACTCCCTTGGGCCCTCCCACGCCGATGAGCTTCGCAGACTCGTCCTGTTCGACCTGCTCGTGAACAACGCTGATCGCAAACCTGCGCACTGCTTCAAAGGAGTCAACCACGGGCTGTGGGCAATAGATCATGGTCTAACGTTCCACTTCCGCCCGAAGCTACGCACGGTTGTTTGGGACTTCTGCGACGAGCCCATACCCGAGCCCCTGCTGAAGCACCTAGAGGAGCGGCGTGCCGACAGGGTGAGAGTGAAGGAGCTCAACGGTTTGCTGGAGCCTCTCCTCGCACTGCAGGAAGTCAGGGCCTTTTGGCAGCGCTACGACAACGTACTGACTACACGGAAATACCCGTCCCTCAATCCTCGCTACAACATCCCGTATGGCTTCGCGTGAGCTGTTCCGGGATTGAGTCGCCAGATGCCATGGGGCCAAGGTCTACATAGACATCTGGACCGCGCTCGGTAATGGCAGGTTCCTCATTCACATCACCCGGGTCGCTGGCTAGAGCACGAACGGAGGTGGCGCGGAGGACTTCGGTGAGGGCTTCCATGTCCTTCGAGTAAGAAGAGGGGTGACGCGCTACATGCGCGTCACCCCTCTTCCCTTAGCGAAAGTTAGCTCAGTAGGCGGCCAAGCCTTGCCGTCGCCTCTCTAGCGATTTGCCATGTGCATCGGCATTATGACGTGGGTGTACGAGCCGTTGCCCACCGGCTTTATAACTCCCGGGGAGTTGGCGGCCTGCGTCTCAAGCGCGACCTGTCCGGTGTTGACTACCGAGAGCACATCCTGGAGATACTTGGCGTTGAACGCTATCTGCCCCCCGCCACCCTCGATCGTCGCCTGTAGCTCGTCCGCTCCCGAGCCGACTTCGGCTGCCGTTGCCGTGATGAGCACGCGACCGGGAGTCAGATCATTTCCGGGCTCGAGCTGCAGGCGGATGACGTTTGAGCTGTCGCGGGCGAAGATGAACGCCCGCTTCGTTGCGCGCAGGAACTCCTGCGTGTCAATGACAGTGCGCGTCTCGCTCTGCTTCGGGATGATCTGCGCGTAGTTCGGGAAGTTGCCGTCCACGAGTCGGGAGATAATGTCCACGTTCTCGCCGTGGAACAGGATCTGGCTCCGGTTCGGAGTGATCGTTATCTCTATAGGCTCGCTGGCATCTCCCATCAGCTTGGCAAGCGCATCGAGCGCCTTCGCTGGAACGATCACGCTCATCCCCTCGGCGTCCACGTTCACCTCGTGCTCTTTCACCGCGAGGCGGAAGCCATCCGCTGCGGCCATCGTGAGGCTGCCGTTGTCGAACTTGACCAGCACGCCGGCCAGGACGGGGCGGCTGTCGTCCGTAGCTGCGGCGAACACCACCTGGTTGATCATCTCCTTGAGCAGGCCGGGCTCGATCTTTACGGTCGGCTCGTCCGCCACCGTGGGGATGGGCGGGAAGTCCTCGGCATCCATGCCGTGCAGGTCGGCGCTCGAGTGGCCGGACGAGACCTTTATCTTCTGTCCGCTGGTCGCCTCGAGTATTACCTTCTCGTTAGGCAGAGAGTTGACGAAATCGGTGAGCAGGCGTGCAGGGACCGTGAGCGAGCCTTCCCTCTCCACTTCCGCGCCGACCCACGTCGTGATGCCCAACTCCAGGTTGGTGGCGGCGAGCTTGAGCCGGCCGTTGTCGGTGGCCAGCAGTATGTTGCCGAGGATGGGCAGCGTGCTGCGCGCACTCACCGCGCGGCTGACTACCGACAGCCCCCGGTTCAGGTTCTCTTGTAGGCAGGATACCTTCACTTTGTAAAGCCCTCCACAGCTTCTGATGTCCATTCAGTTTTGGCGTGCGGTGATTATAGGCACGTTCGCTGCCGGGTTGCAATTCATAGTACACAGGTCCCATCGAGGGTAGAGTCACGGACGCGGCGACCATAGACAACTCTATGGCGGTTGGATTACCAGGACCGAGGCTCAGACGGTGGCCGCTTCCGGCTTTTCCGACTCGCTCGGCGATTGCCGGCGTGCGCGCAGGCTGCGTCTTCGAGCGACGAGCACAAGTGCGAGTATCGTGGCGAGGTATGGAATCATCAATACGAAATCGCTCGGCAGCTCTCGCGTCTGCAACCGCACCGCCAGCGCATCAGCAAAGCCGAAGAAGAGCGACGCCAAAGCCGTGCCGATCGGGGTGGCGTTGCCGAACGTCTGCGCTGCGAGTGCTATGAAGCCCCTACCACTCGTCATGTTTGTGGAGAACTGGCTGACGTATCCAAGTGACAGGTTCACCCCACCCATCCCGGCAAGTGCGCCGCTGATGAGCACGGTGATGAACTGCACTCTGCCCACACGGATTCCTGCCGTCTCCGCTGCCTCCGGGTTCTCGCCTACAGAACGAACGCGCAGGCCGAATGGTGTGCGGTAGAGCACCACGTGAGCGATCACGACGAGTGCCAGTCCCACCCATACGAGCACGTTCTGCTGGCCGATGATGTCGCCGACTATCGGGATATCGCGTACAGGGCCAAGAGTGATGTTCGGCAACCGGCGGCCCGGTGAGAAGTTACCTTTTGTGTTGAAGAACCGCTCCATCAACACGAGCGTGGCGCCCGCGGCGAACAGATTGATGGCAATCCCCACGACGACCAGGTCCGCCTTCAGGCGTATGCTGAACAGACCGAAGACCGCCGCGAGGAGCATTGATGCCAACATCCCGCCTAGTAGCCCGGCCCACGCGCTACCTGTAGCGTACGTTACAGCCGCGCCTGAGAACGCTGCCGAGAGCATCATGCCCTCGAGCGCTATGTTGAGCACCCCTGCCTGCTGCGTCCACAGACCGCCGATGGCAGCAAGCAGTATCGGCGTTGCAAGGCGAAGGCTGACCCCAAACAGTCCTGCGTTGATGACTCCGAATATCTCGTCCATTCGTATGTGACCCTACCCGCTTGCCCACAAGGCGCGGCGCCTACGCAGGAAGTACCATAGTCCCTCGGCCGTGACGAAGAGTATTATGATCGCCTGTAGCACGTCCACTACCTCACGCCCGAGTTCCGTGTTCAGTTGCACGATACTCGCTCCCGCCCGTAATGCCGCAAAAAGCAGCGCCGCAAGCGGTATTGCAAGTGGCTCGACCCGCGCCAGCAACGCCACGGTGATACCGTCAAAGCCGTAGCCGGGTGAGAAGCCTGCACGGAAGCGGTACTGTATTCCCAGCACCTCGACAGCCCCCACGAGCCCGGCAAGCAGCCCGCTGAAGATCATTGCCATGATGATCGTTCGGCGCACGCTTACGCCGCCGTACTCGGCGAAGCGAGGGTTAGCCCCCGCCATCCGCAGCTCGTAGCCTATCGTCGTCCGATACAGGAGTAGGTACAGGAGCACTGCGAGCGCGAGCGCGATGAACACGCCGATGTGTGCTCTGGAGGGAGGCAGCCACCGGCCAAGGTGAGCGGTCAATGCTATAGCTTCGGACTGCGCACTGCCGGCGTCCGGTGGCCGGAACGGTCCCGTGATGAGATAGTTTGTGAGGCTGAAAGCGACGTAGTTGAGCATGATGGTAGTTACTATCTCGTCGGCGTTGAAGTAGGCGCGTAGCAGAGCTGGTATGAGGGCGTAGAGCGCTCCAACGATCGCGCCGAACGCCATTGCTGCCGGAATCTGCAGGAAGCCCGGCGCCGCCAGCGTAAAGCCCACCCAGGCGGCGGCGAATGCGCCCAAGTAGAGTTGGCCCTCCACCCCAAGGTTGAACACACCGGCACGGAACGCAACAGCCACCGCGAGTCCCGAGAGCAGTAGCGGTACGAGCACCTCCAGCACCCTGCCGAACGTTCGGAGGCTTGAGAACGGCTCAAAGAGCAGCGCACGGTACACAGTCACGGGGTTCTCGCCGAGTGCGAGGATAATGAGAGCGGCCACCAGCAGCGCGGCCAGCAAGGACAGTATCGGTGGGAGCGCCTCGATTATTAGCCTGCGAGCCCTCACGCGCTCACCTTCCCCGCGCCAAGCATGTACAGCCCCAGCTGGTGCTCCGTTACGGTGCCGGCATCGAACTCGGCCACTATCCGTCCGTTGAATATGACACCGATCCGGTCGGACAGCGACATGACCTCGGAAAGCTCGGCCGAGATCAGCAACACCGCCGCGCCAGCGTCTCGGTACTCTATGAGCTTGCTGTGGATGAACTCGATGGCGCCCACGTCCACCCCCCGGGTCGGCTGCGCTGCGATGAGCACGTTCGGCTGGCGGCTCATCTCACGAGCGAGGACGACCTTTTGCATGTTGCCGCCTGAGAGCGAGCCTATCAGGGTGTCCGGCCGAGCGCCACGCACATCGAAGCCCTGAATTAGCTTGCGCGCCCAACTGATTACGCGCCCCTTCAATAACCAAATCTTCTCTGCAAGCGGTTTTCGGTAGTGAAACCCCATTATCGCGTTGTCAGCGACGCTCGACGTCGAGCTCGTTCCGTAGATCAGTCGGTCCTCGGGCACGTGGGCCACGCCAAGCTCCCGCAGCCTGCGCGGGGAGGATCCCTCAACCGGCTTGCCCCCGAGCAATAACCTGCCACCGGTGGGTCGGCGCAGCCCCGTGAGCGCCTCGATAAGCTCGCTCTGACCGTTTCCCTCCACGCCGGCGATGCCGTAGATCTCGCCGCGGCGGAGGCTGAACGACACTCCTCGTACAGCGGGCAGGCCGCGATTATCCAGGGCCTGGAGATCGCGCACCTCCAGCAGCGTCTCTCGCGGCTGTGCCGGCTTCTTCTCAACACGGAAGAGCACCTCACGCCCAACCATCATCCGTGCAAGCTCTTCCGTGTCCGTAGCTGCCGTGTCGACGGTGCCGATGTGCCGGCCCGCGCGCATCACCGTCACGCGGTCCGAGGCGGCAAGCACCTCTCGCAGCTTGTGTGTGATCAGCACGACGCTCATCCCCTGGGACACCAAACCGCGCAGCACGCGGAACAGGTCATCCGTCTCCTGGGGGGTGAGCACAGCCGTTGGCTCGTCCAGGATGAGTACCTTCACGCCCCGGGAGAGCGTCTTGAGTATCTCGACGCGCTGCCGCTGGCCAACGGAAATACTCTGCACTGTCGCCTCGGGCCGTACCCTGAGACCGTATCGGTCCGACAGCTCCCTTGTCCTCTGAATAGATCGGGAGAGGTCTAAGAAAGGGCCGCGTCTCGGTTCCGCCCCCAGGACTATGTTCTCCGCCACGGTGAGCGAGGGTATCAACATGAAGTGCTGGTGCACCATGCCGATGCCGAGGTCGAGTGCGTTCTGCGGCGTGGCAATCTGGACTTCCCGACTGTCTACCTCGATCGTGCCGGAGTCCGAGGTGTAGAGCCCGAAGAGTATCTTCATCAGCGTGCTCTTGCCCGCGCCGTTTTCTCCGACGAGCGCATGTACCTCTCGCTCGCGGAGGTCGAAATCGACCGCGTCGTTGGCCAGCACGCCCGGAAACTGCTTAGTGATCCCGCGCATTCGCACGATGGGCGCGCTCGGAGCGTTTGCGTCTCCGCTCATCACTTCTCCCTGCAGCAAAGGTCAACATCCCTCGAGTGGATGGGAACGGCCGAGCGTGAACCCAGGCGGTTAGGAATTGTGCCCGCGCCGACAGGACGGTCGCTGGCGAGGGGGATACGGCATGCCGCGCCCCCCCTCGCTCCGCCGGTACGTCATCCTACTTGAGGGCGGTCTCCACAACGACCTGCTTGCTTAGGATGTCGGCCTTCGCCTGCTCAACCTGATCCTTGCACTCCTGAGGAACATGCTGCTCGTACAGCTCGTCCTGGGCCAGTCCCACGCCCTCATTCTGGATGCCGTACGGGTAGGTCTTGCCGGTCTCCAACCCACCCGTCGCCTCCATCTGCAGGAGGTCGAATACAGAGTTGTCCACCCGCTTGAGCATGCTGGAGAGCACACTGCCTGGGTGCAGGTTGTTCTGGTTCTGGTCCACGCCGATGGAGTAGCGGCCCTCATCTGCAGCGGCCTCAAGCACGCCAAGCCCCGTCTTGCCTGCCACGTTGAAGACTACGTTCGCGCCCTGATCGAACTGCGCCAGCGCTAGCTCCTTGCCCTTCGCGGGGTCCTCGAAGGCTTGCGGGCCGCTGTTGTACGACTTGAGAACCTTCGTGTCCTTGTTGAAGTACTTAGCCCCCTGCTCGTATCCGACGATGAAGTCGTTGATTACAGGAATATTAGAGCCGCCAACCGCGCCGACCACGTTCTCACCGCTCAAGTTCTCGAGGTCGCTCTGGGACGCGCAGCTCGCAAGCACGCCTGCCAGGAAGGAGCCTTCGTTCTGCGAGTAGACTATGTTTGCCACGTTCGGCTGGTCAACTGTCGCGTCGAAAAAAATGAACGTCTTGTCTTCATACTCGGGCGCGACCGCGTTCAACGCGTCCGACATGTCGAAGGTGCCGAGCACTATGACGTCGGCCTCTGTGTCCGCGAGTTGCCGCAGAGTGGGCTCCCAGTTCGAGCGATCTGGCTCCTCCACCACTTGTACTACCTCGGCGCCCAACTCCTTCTCGGCGCGGTCAACACCCGCTTTCGCCGAATCGAAGAACCCCTTGTCCCCGAGTGTGCCGTTCAGCATCAGTGCAACCTTTATCTGCCTGGTCGCGCCGGTTGTGCCGGTAGCGTCGGGCAACGCGCCGGCCCCCGCGGTCCCGGTGGCGCCTGTACCTGGCATGGTCTCCGTCTCGCTCGCAGGGACCTCGGCGGTGCCACCGCCCGTGCCCGCCTGTGTCTCCTGCGGAGTTATCGGCACGGTGGTTGGCCCCGGACCGCCAGTGCCTACTGGAGCCACATCGCCCGTGGACGGCGTGGTGGCGGCGTCCTGGCCGCAGGCGGCGAGCAGCATGCTAACGATGAGAAGGAACAGCGCGAACTCCCGTGTCAATGATTTCTCCAGGTCTAGCACGGGGACCGCCCGGCAACGGCTGCACGAGGTGCGCCAAGGAAGCTAATGGCGCTGTAATGTAGCACAAGGCCAGAGGGTCGTCAAGCAGAGCGGACCCTCATGCTCGGCTTGATATACTGGCCTGACGGTGTACCTATCAGGGGAGGCGCCATGCGTGTACTCATTATAGAGGACGAGGAACACATAGCTGACTTCCTGCGTCGTGGGCTCTCCTTCAAGGGCTATACCGTGGATGTCGCCCGCACGGGGGAGGCCGGCCTGGACGCCGCGCGCGACAAGCCGCCCGACATAGTGGTGCTGGACGTGATGCTGCCCGGAATGAACGGCTTCGAGGTGTGCCTGCGGCTGCGACAGGGACTCGACCCCACCCTCCCGATCATCATGCTCACCGCGAAGGATGCGACGGAGGATAAGATAGAGGGGCTTGACGCGGGTGCGGACGACTACATAGCGAAGCCCTTCAGCTTCGACGAGCTACTTGCCAGGATGCGGGCAGCGCTTCGGCGGAGACAGCCGCAGGGCAGGGAGGTGCTGCGGGTGGACGACCTGACTCTCAATACCGCTGCGCGCGAGGCGGTGAGGGACGGCAGGTCGGTTGATCTGACGACGCGCGAGTACGACCTGCTCGAGTTCCTCGTCCGGCACGCTGGACAAGTAGTGAGCAAGGAGGCCATCTTCGAGCGCGTCTGGGGCTACACGTACGACATCGACTCCGACGCGGTGAAGGTTTACATAAGCTACCTGCGCGCGAAGCTGACGGCGGGCGGCGAGCCCGACCTGATCCATACTGTGCGCGGCATCGGCTACGTCCTGAAGGAGAGCGTCCCCGTCACGTAGGCTGAGCTTCAGCAGATGCTGCCTCAGTTACCAAGCAGGTCGAAGACGAGCGTGAGAAACCGCTCAGCGTCTGTCTCAAGACACACCCGCGCGTTCGGTTCCCTCCTGAGTACGCCGAGGTAGTCTACGATCGTGGCGCCGCGCGTGATCTCGCCCTCTGTCTCCACGTCCACGTATCGCTCCACGGAGCGCGTGAGCATCTCAGGTTCGATAACTACCGCGACCGTGATAGGGTCGGGCATGTCTATGCCGTCTATGTGGGTATAGTCGCGGCAGAACTGGCGTAGGGACCGGTTGATATCCATGGCAAACCGGGCCCGCCGCGTACCCAGCGCCCGAAGCCGCTCCGCCGTTGGGTCATCGATCACGGCGTACTTGCGCGAGATGTCCCAGCCCACCATCGTCAGCCTGAACCCGGCATGAAACACCCTTCTAGCGGCCACCGGGTCCACCCAGATATTGAACTCCGCGCTGGGAGTGATGTTCCCCAGATGGTCTGACGTCCCGCCCATCACGTAGACCTCCTTGAGCAGGGTGCCAAGTGTCGGCTCAAGGTCGAGAGCGAGGGCCACGTTGGTCAGCGGTCCCAGAGTGACGAGTGTGAGCTCGCCTGGAGCGGCACGGGCGGCCGCGACAATCGCCTCCGGCGCATCTCCCTCCGCGGGCTTCCCACTCGGGTCCGGCAGTGGTATATTCCCCATGCCGTTCGCTCCGTGCACGGACTCGGCGGTCCTGAGGTCTCCTGCTAGTGGCCCCGAGGCGCCGATGTAGACGGGCGGTTGGTAGGTCTCGGCCACGTCCACGGTGACGAGGGCGTTTGTCACCGCCTGCGCGAGCGGCACATTTCCCGCGACTACTGTTATCGCCTCCACACGTGTGGCAGGGTGCCGCAGAGCTAGGAGCAGCGCCACCGCATCGTCGGAGGCGGTGTCGGTGTCAATGATGAGCCTTTTCATACCCTGCCTCCTAACACCTGTACGGTGCCAGCCGGCGGGCGACACCTCGCAGGTCCACCGCGTTCACCTCTTCGATCTGCCGAATCATTACGTCGGGGAATGCCGTGATGCCGGAGTATGCGCCGCAGAGTCCCCCGGCCATCGCGCCTACCGTGTCGCAATCTCCGCCGAGGTTGGCCGCGAGCAGGCTCGCGCGGACAGGGTCACCGTCCGCGGAAACGGCGAGGGCTATGGCGACCGGCACTGCCTCTGTAATGGCTACGCCGCTGCCTATCACGTCGTACAGCCGGCTAAGCACCGCTTCTTCCTCCGTGTCCTCCCTGACTATGCCAAGCGCGATCTCGAGTCGCGCCAGCGAGGAGGCGCCGAAGACGTCGTTGCCGCGCGTCATACCTTCGTGGTATGCCTCGGCCGCGCGCTCGAGTATGACATTCCACTCGTCTGTCTCGACCGCTGTTGAGATGGCGGCTGCGAGCATCGCTGCTCCGGCGATGGCAACGTTCGTGTTGTGGGTGGCCAGGCACGCCTGCTGGACGGCGTCAACTAGCAAGGGTATGCTGCTCGGCTTCCGGATCAGACCAACGGGCGCTATTCGCATCGCCGCTCCGTTCGTGTCGCCCGAGCCACCGGCCTCCTCTACGGGCGTGCCTGCCTTGATGGCTAGAAGCGCCTTCTGCGATGAGGGCCCGAGCGCGCTTGTGGCGAAGGCGTCTGTCTCCTCGGCCCAGCGCAGGATCGCTTGCGCAACCTCGCCCGGCAGCACCTCACCTCCGGAAGCAATGATCGCCTCGCTGAGCCGCAGAGTCTGCGCCGTATCGTCGGTGAACTGGCCGGCGGCGTATCCCGCCACGATGAAATGATCGTCAGGGCCGGGCAGGAAACCGGTTATCCTGCCGAATCGCCGTTTCACCTTTTGGCGCGACCACAGCTCAGAGGGCATCCCCATCGCGTCGCCAACTGCCACGCCGGTGAGGCACCCCTCCAGCTTGGCGAGCACCCTTGGGTCCATAGAACGTGCCTCCACGGTCACTGTATCACCCTTCCTATCACAAACACCGGAGTACTCAACTCGTCGCGCAACGCCTCGACGTCAACAGCTGCAGCGGTAAAGAGCGCACAGGTGGAGGGTCCGGCGGACTGGTGCATATCCACTTCCGGCTGGGTCAGCGCTTCGAAGCGGAGCCCGGCACTCGCCGCCAGCTGCATCGCCTCATAGCGAACCCCCCGGGAACCGACGGGCAGGATATCGTTTACCCGTGTGGAAGCTCTCAAGTACATAAGCTCCGGCAGCGAAAGTAACGCTGGATCGTCGGTGCCCAGCTGATACTTGGGCCCGCTCTTGGGCACTCCCGCGCAGGCTACCGTGTCGCCTGCCCGCGCCGTCCCCATGCGCAGGCCGTCTCTCTTCACCACACCGAGGACCGACACTCCGATCCCTGTCTGAATTGTGGGCACGTTCTCTTCGGTGCTTCCCGTAAATTGCACGTCGTCCGTCAGACCGGCTTGCGCTGCGTACTCTCTGATTGCCGCAATGATCACCTCGCCGTACTGCTCCATCTCCATGGAGAGGCAGTCGACCACCAGGAAGGGCATAGCGCCACAGGCGAGCACCTCGAACAGCGGCACCCTGAGGGCGAAGATACCCACCTCTCGAGCCGTTACCTGCACGACATCCCCGGCCTTCGCGCCGATTCCGCCGTCCGAGTCGCACGCAACGACCAGATATTCGTCGTCGTTGATCTCGAACAGCGTCAGGTCCCGGACGCGGCGGAGTCGTGCTGCAAGCAATCCGTATCCCTCGCAAGGCTGTGCCATGATGCCGTGGCTTGACCGAAAGCATTGTACAAGCTGGCACCTCGCTTGCAACCCGACTGGATCGGTAACACAGGCGCTACTTAGCGATAGAACGAGAGGTGGTCGATTGGACTTCGTCAACAGGTATTCGCTGTTCGTCGTCGGCGGCGCGCTGGCGCTGGCGGGCGCCGTGCTTGCCGCTCTGAGTCGGCCAGGTGCCGGAGCAGTGGTCACGTTGAGCGGGCTGTTTGGCACCGCAGCGCTGTGGACACGGCTGCGCACGGGCAGGAGCACACTCGGGGACGCGTCGCAGCTCAGGTCACGCATCGGGGCCGGCAGGCCGGTGCTCGTGTTGCTGTTCTCGGACACGTGAGCGGCGTCCCTCTCGATGAAGCTCGTAGTTGACGGGCTGGAGACGGAGTACGGTCATCACCTGGAAGTCGAGCGTCTGAACATAGGTGATGGTGTGGGGCGGCAGGTACATAGCCAGCTAAAAGCGAGTGGTGTACCCGCCCTTGTACTCTTCGACGCAGGCGGCAAAGAGGTATACAGGTCGGAACGGAAGCTACTGTTTCCCGCGACGATCCGCAGGGAACTCGAGCGAGTGGGAGTCCAGCCGTGATCGACTCGCGCAAACGTAGCAGGCTGCTCACAGATTTGTGCCTACCCTTAAGGTGCTGTTAACAAACACCCCGTGATCGCTACTGCCTTGCGCTATATTTAGATCGGAGGCGGTCACTGCTCGGTGCATCCCTCCTTGATCGACGCCCTAGCTGTATATGTCATGAGAGAGCTGAATTGCGTAGAGCTTGGAAACCAATAGTCGGATTGCTGCTTGTTGCACTGGTGGGCCTGGGGTTGGTGGGCGTGACGCGCCTGAACAGGTTCAGTGAAGCAACGAGCGGAAAGGGTCTGCTGACATCGGATATAAGCGAGCGGGCGGGCGAGAGCGATCGGTTCAACCTGCTTGTCCTCGGATACGGCGGTAAGGGGCACGACGGCGCCAACCTGACCGACTCCATCCTTGTGTACAGCGTACCGCTAGATGGTGGACCGGCAAGCCAGATCAGCATACCTCGCGACATGTGGGTGGAGTCGCCGGTGGGCTCCGGGCAGTACCGCAAGGTCAACTCGGTGTATGCGCAGGCACTGGCGGAGACTGGAAATCCGCGTCAGGCTGCGAACGTCGCGGCGAAGAGCATCGGCTCCGCGCTCGGCGTGCCGATTCAGGGCTGGATGACAGTAGACTTCGACGGCTTCCGCGACCTCGTCAACGCCCTCGGCGGCGTTGAGGTCGACGTTCAGCGTCGGTTCACAGCGCGCTATCCCGACCCAAAGCGTCCACTTAAGTGGACGAACGTTAAGTTCGAGAAGGGCGTTCAGGAGATGGACGGCGAGAAGGCGATACAGTATGCCCGCGCGCGCTACGTGTACAACAATCCGGCCGAGGGCAGCGATTTCGGTCGCGCAGCCAGACAGCAGCGACTGGTGGCCGCGATCAAGAGCAAGCTCCTCAGCCCGGCGGGGTTGGCGCGCGGCTTCAGCGTGGCCGACGCCGTGCAGGACGACATCCTTACCAACGTCTCTTCCGGCGATCTTGCCCGATTGTTCCGTAGGGGCACTGATCCCAAGCGGGCAGTCGTGCTGTCCGACCAGAACGTACTGATTCCCGGCACTTCAAACGATGGTCAGTACATTCTGTATCCGCCCGAGGGCGACTACACTGTTGTTCATCGCTTCGTCCGCGATGCCCTGTCCGATCGACCCGCTGCGAGGAGGTAGGATCACCTGACAGTGAAGGTCCTGGTTGTAGATGACGAGCCGACCTTGCTCCAGGCGCTCACGTATAACCTTCGCAAGGAGGGATACGAGGTGGTGACTGCGTCGGACGGTGTGCAGGCGCTCGCCGTCGCTCGCAGTGCCAAGCCTGACCTCATAGTGCTCGACGTGATGCTTCCAGGGATGAGTGGGGTGGAGGTGTGCCGCACTCTGCGGGGCGAGACCACCGTGCCTATCCTGATGCTAACCGCCCGCTCGGATGAGACGGACAGGGTGCTCGGGCTGGACATGGGGGCGGACGACTACATCGTCAAGCCGGTGGGCCTCCGAGAGTTGCTGGCAAGAATCAAGGCGATGCTGCGGCGCGCGCAGATGGGGGCTTCCGCTCCATCCTCGACTCCGGCCGAGACATCTCTGACCAAAGGCCCACTCACGATTGACCCGACCAGGTATGAGGCGTACTGGCAGGAGCGAGAACTGCTGCTTCGTCCCAAGGAGTTCGACCTGCTGCTGTACATGGCGAAAAACGAGGGACGCGTTCTAAGCCGAGAGATGCTTCTCGAGCGTGTGTGGGGCTATGACTACGTGGTCGACTCGAGGACTGTTGACGTGCACATGCGGTGGCTGCGCGAGAAGATCGAGTTGAACCCGAGTCGTCCCCGACACATTCAGACGGTGCGCGGCAACGGCTACAAACTCACGCTATAGGTTGTAGCAGCCGGGACCGGTTCACCTGCATAGTCACCCTCTAGCCGTCGTGGTGATGCTATGAACGCTGGCGAGGCAACACTGTTATTGGGGGTGCTCACGGTGCTGGGACTGGTCGTCGCTACGCTGATGCGAAGCCGTCTCCGGAGGAGCACGGCTCAAGATGACAATCTCCTCCCTGAAGCGGACCAGCCGGCGACCACCCAGTTGGCGGGATTGGAGTTGGACCTCCTGGAGGAGGCTGTCATACACTTGGACGCATCACTGCGGATCACCTATGCCAACGCCGCGGCAGAGATTTTAGCGGGGGCGTTGGAGGGCCGGCCTCTTATTGAGGCTACCCGCGACCACGACCTGGAGAACCTGGTGCGGACGGCGGTCGAGACGGGCGCCGAGCAACGGGGAACCGTAGCTCTTACCCGTCTCGACCGCACCGTACAAGCACGGGTGCGTCCTTTCGACAGGAGAGCCGCGATCCTGGTCCTCGCCGACCGAACGGAGACAGTACACCTCCGGCAGGTCCGCAGGGAGCTTGTGGCCAACATATCCCATGAGCTGAGAACCCCCCTGGCC
This sequence comes from Rubrobacter sp., assembly GCA_016781735.1. GTDB lineage: Bacteria > Chloroflexota > Chloroflexia > Thermobaculales > Thermobaculaceae > LC3-1. The sequence continues at coordinate 37,391 of JADDPT010000072.1, read as the reverse complement.
ACCTTGCAACTCTTGGTAGAGACCCTGCTGGAGGGAGCGGACGAGGATATGGAGGCACGCCGAGGCTTTCTCCAGAGGGTGCACGGGCAAGTCATCCACCTGTCAAGCATCGTGCAGCAGAGCCTCTATCTGGCGTCGCTTGAGTCGGGCGAAAGCCGGATATCTACCCGGCCTGTCTCCGCGTTGGAATTGGTCGAGCGCTGCGTCTCTAGGCTCCTCCCGCAGGCACGGCAGGCCGGCATCGATATACAGCTCGAACTTCCGGGCGACCTGCCGTGCGTCCGCGCGGACGCCGAGCAGGTGGACCGGGCACTGACGAACCTGCTGGACAATGCGATCAAGTGGTCGCCAGTGGGAGGCACCGTCGTTGTCGGCGCAGATCACGACGACGGCTTCGTGCGCTTCGGGGTGTGTGACTCAGGACCCGGCGTTCCCAGGGAGATGCTACCCCGGCTGTTTGAACGGTTCTACAAGGGAGATGCAGCAAGGAGCGGTGGTGGGACCGGGCTGGGACTAGCCATTGCCAAGCATACGGTCCTGATGCACGGCGGGCGGATATGGGCCGAAAGCGAGCAAGGTCAAGGCGCGGCCTTCTATTTCACCTTGCCTGCCGCCGACACCGTTGGAGCACCCAGTGAAGGACCGAGACAAACCTAACCATCTTTCAAACGTGATTTAACACTCGCTTAACCTCTGTTTAACAGACACTTAATAACCCTTGGCTACGATGAGTCTGGATGTCCATTGGTAGCGGATATAAGGAGTAACAAGTGTCGATGAAGAACGTGGTCGGAAGGCTATATGTATTGCTCCTGGTAGCATCCCTGCTCCTGGCAGCTTGCGGCGGGACGACGAGTCCTGCGCAGACCGGTGGGGGCAACGCCACTCAGGGAACTACACCTACAGCGGCAGATGCCCAAGAGAGCGGTAATGCAGGCGCCGGCGCGGGGGGCGCGGAGGAGCTAGGAAAGCTGAGCGGGCGCATAGAGATTGACGGCTCCAGCACCGTGCTACCGATCTCGGAGGCCGCCGCGCAGGAGTTTCAGGCTGCGGGCGCAAACAACGTCGACGTAACAGTGGCAAGCTCCGGTACTGGTGGCGGTTTCGAGCGGTTCTGTAGGGGCGAGACCCAAATCAGTAATGCCTCTCGTCCGATCAAGGAGGACGAGATGGAAGTGTGCAAGAAGGAGGGCGTCGAGTTCATCGAGCTGCCGGTTGCGCTGGACGGTCTCGCTGTAATAACCAATCCTGAGACGGAGTTCGTTGAGTGTCTGACAGTCGAAGAGCTCAAGAAGCTCTGGGAACCCGCGGCCGAGGGCAAGGTCACCACCTGGAACCAGGTGAGGAAGGACTTCCCAGAGGAGGAGACAGCTCTCTTCGGCCCCGGCGAGCAATCCGGCACATTCGACTACTTCACGGACGAGGTCGTCGGCGAGGAGGGGGAGAGCCGCAAGGACTACACGGCGAGCGAGGATGACAACGTGCTCGTGCAGGGCGTCTCGGGCGAGCCCAACTCGCTCGGATACTTCGGCTTCGCATACTTCGAGCAGAATCAGGAGAGCCTGAAGCTACTCGGCGTGGACGGAGGCGACGGCAAGTGTGTGAAGCCCTCCAAGGAGACGGTGAACAACGGCTCCTACCCACTGAGCCGCCCGCTGTTCATCTACGTAAACAAGGAGGATGTCGAGAAGCAGCCGGCCCTACAGGCGTTCGTGAACTACTACCTGAGCGAAGAGTTCACGCCGGTGGTGGCTAGCCCGGAGGTTGGCTACGTGGAGCTTACGGGCGAGCAGTACGAGGGCATCCGCCAGCGCTTCCAGGAGCGGACGACCGGTACCGAGATCAAGAACGGCGAGTTCAACATCGAGGACTATTCGGGGAGCTAACCCCCGCTGTGGCCTCGGGTCAGTGGGTGGAGTACAATGTGCTCCACCCACTGACCCGAGGTATGAACCCAGGTGGAGATATGGCTACATACGCGAATCTTCAGGACCAATACCCTCAACGCGGCACGCTGGGACGCAACAAGGCGAGGGATGCGAGAGAGCGACTGATCGAGGGTGTCCTCATGGCCGCCGCGGCCGTAAGCATCCTAACCACTTTGGGCATACTCTTCTCACTCGCCACCGAGGCCGTATCGTTCTTTCGCGACGTATCGCTGGCGCAGTACTTCGGAGACACGCGCTGGTCGCCCGGCGGCACGAGGGACCGGTACGGCATTTGGCCGCTCATCTCGGCAACGATGATGACCTCCTTCATCGCGCTGTGTATAGCGGTGCCGCTCGGTCTGCTCGCCGCGGTGTACTTGAGTGAGTTCGCCTCGCACAAGGCACGAAGCGTTATCAAGCCCGCGCTGGAGGTGTTGGCAGGGGTACCGACGGTGGTCTTCGGTTTCTTTGCGCTGATCTTCGTTACACCCCTGCTCCGTGACGTCATACCGGGAGTGAGCATCTTCAACGCACTTAGCGCCGGTCTGGTGATGGGCATAGCGATCCTGCCGCTGGTTTCCTCGCTCAGTGAGGACGCGATGTCGTCGGTGCCTCGCTCCCTGCGGGAAGGCGCGTACGGCCTCGGAGCTACCCGCTTCGAGGTGGCCACCAAGGTCGTGCTCCCGGCCGCGCTGTCAGGCATCGTCGCCTCTGTAATCCTCGCACTCTCCAGAGCGGTCGGCGAGACGATGATCGTCGCTCTCGCGGCGGGACAGCTCCCCAAGCTCACCATCGACCCGCGGGAGCAGATGCAGACGATGACCTCGTACATAGTGCAGGTAAGTCAGGGGGAGGCCTCGGCGGGTTCGGTGCAGTACAAGACGATCTTCGCCGTCGGGACTACGCTGTTCGTTCTCACCTTTCTAATGAACCTGTTCAGCTTCTGGTTCGTGCGCAGGTTCCGGGAGGTATACGACTGATGGCAGCCAGGACAGACTCCTTTAGCTCGGCAGGCGAATTTCGGGCCAACCTCCCGCTACGCAAATGGAAGGGCTATATCTTCTCCGCGCTGGGCATCCTCAGCATCGTCATCGCGCTCGGGACACTGCTCACCTTGCTATTCGATGTCGTCCAAGACGGTCTGCCGTGGCTGGACTGGCAGTTCATAACCAGCTTTGACAGTCGCTTCGCGCAGCGGGCCGGATTGAGGGCGGCGCTGGCAGGCACACTCTGGATGATGGCGTTGACGATCCTGTTCGCGCTCCCCCTCGGCGTTCTCAGTGCTGTCTACCTGGAAGAGTACGCTGGCGACAACTGGTTCACGCGCTTCATCCAGGTGAACATCTCGAACCTGGCCGGTGTGCCGTCAATCGTGTACGGCCTACTGGGGCTACAGATCTTCGTCCGACTGTTCAACCTCAACCGGAGCATTCTCGCGGGCGCGCTGACCATGGTCCTTCTCGTGCTGCCGATCATCATCGTGGCGGCGCGGGAGGCGATCCGGGCGGTTCCGTCGAGCATGCGCGATGCGTCACTGGCTCTCGGCGCCACCAGGTCTCAGACGGTGCGCCACCACGTGCTCCCGTACGCCTTCCCCGGCATACTGACGGGCAACATCCTGGCGGCCTCACGTGCGATCGGTGAGACAGCGCCCGTACTGGTGATCGGCGCGCTCGCCTACGTGGCTACGACGCCGACCGGACCACTCAGCCGCTTTACCGTGCTACCTATCCAGATATTCAACTGGACATCCAAGCCCCAGAAGGACTTTCACGGACTGGCGGCTGCCGGCATAGTCCTGCTCCTGGTCGTGCTGCTCTCGATGAACTCGGTGGCCATCTACCTGCGGCAGCGACTATATAAGAGGTTCTAGTTCAGGTGCAACAAAGGGAAGATGATTTGAACACCGTACGCGTTACACCGAGGACGGAGTGCCCGATAGAGTCGGAGCATGCCGCCTCCCCGGACACACATCACCGCGATGGGCAGATGGTTGCCGGGGCACCGACTGGGCCCCTGCAGGATAGTAATTCCGCCAAGCATGCGACAGAACGTCAGCCTGTACAGGGCCGGGACCCTGCTACGGACTTCGTGGTTGAGGTCCGTGACCTGAGCCTTTGGTACGGAAATGTTCGAGCGCTGACCAATGTCTCTATCGGGTTTCCCCGGAACAAGGTCACGGCGCTGATCGGCCCATCCGGATGCGGCAAGAGCACGCTGCTCCGCACCATCAACCGGATGAACGAGCTCATTCCCGGCGTGCGCACAGAGGGCCAGGCCCTGCTCAATGGCGTGGACGTGTACGGGAGGAACGTGGACCCGGTGGAGGTTCGCCGCAGAGTAGGGATGGTGTTCCAGAAGCCGAATCCGTTCCCGCGCTCGATCCGCGATAACATCCTCTACGGCGCCAAAATAAATGGGTACCGCGGGAACTATGACGAGCTCGTCGAGCGATCGCTCAAGCAGGCGGCGCTCTGGAACGAGGTGAAGGAAAACCTGAAGAAGAGCGGCATCGCGCTCTCCGGCGGTCAGCAGCAGCGCCTCTGCATTGCTCGCGCCGTGGCCATCTCCCCGGAGGTGCTGCTCATGGACGAGCCCGCGTCCGCTCTCGACCCCATCTCCACCGTGAAGATCGAGGACCTGATGAGAGATCTCGTCAGGGAGTACACCATCATCATCGTGACTCATAATATGCAGCAGGCGGCGCGCGTATCCGATTACACTGCGTTCATGCTCTCCGACGAGGAGACAAAGGGTCAGCTCGTCGAGTTCGGGCGCACGGAGGAATTGTTCACCAATCCCCGGGACAGGCGTACGGAGGACTACATCACCGGGAGGTTCGGCTAGAGCGCCGAGCGTGAGCGCACTGATGACATTGCGCGAAGTCGGCTGGGAGGATAAGAGATGCCAAGGGAGACGTACGAGCGCAGCCTACGTGACCTTCACGACGAGATACTCACAATGGGCAGCATGGTGGACAAGGCGATCATTCGGTCAATGGACGCTCTGCGCACTCGCGATGTAATGACGGCGCGGCAGGTCATTGAGGACGATGACATGCTCGACGACAAGCGCACGGAGGTCGAGCGTCACGCGCTGTTATTGATCGCTACCCAGCAACCCCTCGCGTCTGACCTGCGCACGATCGCCGCAGTGCTTGCGATTGCGAGCGAGTTGGAGCGGATGGGTGACTACGCAGAAGGCATCGCGAAGATAAGCATCGACATTGCGAACGAGCCCTCGATGCGTCCGCTTGTGGCGATACCGCGCATATCGGACAAGGCGCGAGACATGCTCGATCGAAGCCTCAGCGCGTTCCTGGCACACGACGTCAAGACCGCGCAGAAGGTGTGGGCCGAGGACGACGAGATAGACGAGCTATATGATGAGGTGTATCACGAGCTGCTTGCTTACATGCTCTCGAACTCAGCGACGATACCTGCGGCGACGCGGCTGATCTGGGTCAGCCATAATCTCGAGCGTATCGCGGACCGTGTGACCAACATCTGCGAGCGGATCATCTTTATGGTTGAGGGGCAGATTGTCGAGCGCGACATCGTAGCCAAGGTCGGCCCGACGGCTGGAAGTTCGGGTGGGGGCTACCGCCCCTCGTAGACTGCGATCAGTCTGGCCGCTTCGAGACCGGTATCGGTGCTCGTCCCGCTCTCCAGCACAGCCTTCCACTCCTCGATGGCCCGCCTGGTGTGGGGTGGCTGACCGGAGATGAGGAGTCTGCCGTGAAATAACCTCGCTTCCGGCAAGCGCGGTGAGATAGCAAGCGCTTGCCGTACCAGTCTCGTCGCTCCCTCCCTATCACCCTGATCGAAGTATGCCGCGGCAAGGCCGGTTAGCGATGCCGCGTCCTCGGGATACTCCGCTACCAGCGACGCGTAAACTTGCTCTCCCACCTCTGGATCGAGAGAACGAAGCTCTCGGGCGAGCGCACGGAGCTGGCCCGGATCGTCCGGTCTACGGGCGAGACCGGCGGAAAACTCCGCGTGTATGACAGTGGCCTCGCCGTGCCCTTGAGGCTCGACGCCAGAAAATGGACGCTCATCGATCTGTCGTTGCGACGCACCAGCGCCGGACAACGAGCGTCCTCCTGCAGCTGTGTCGACCATGGATGAGGTGTAGGGTGACGCGGGCTGCGGCTGATACTTGGGTCGGCCAGTGGCAGTGAAGGCCCCGCCTCCGGCGAGCAGCAGCATCACCAGGACCATCATGCGGGCTCGCCTTCCGCGCACTTACTGAAGCCTCCCGATCGCCTGCCGCATGGACTTGGCGTCCATTCGACCGGCATTGATTTGCTGGATCCGTCCCTCGGAGTCTATGAACACGTGTATCGGGTAGCCGAACGCCCTGTACTTCCGGGCGACCGACCCGTCCGGGTCGAGCACTGCAGGAAGCGACTCATAGCGCCCCCTGCTCAGGTAGCCTTGTACCTCTTCCGCATCCTCCCCCACGTCGATTGCCAGCAGTTGCACGCCCTGACGGGACGCTGCCTGACCTTCGGCGACCAGTTCCGGCATCTCGGCGCGACAGGGCTCGCACCACGTCGCCCAGAAGTTGAGCCAAACGGGCTTGCCCTTGAGGTCGGAGAGCTTCAATCGCTCGCCGGCCAGCGTCAAGACCTCGAACTCGGGCGCAGGCTGTCCCACGCGGAGCGGCGTCGTCAGGCTCGGCGTCTGCGCGCTCTTGCTGAAGAGCAGAAACGTCACCAAAGCGCCCAAGAGCACAGAACCGAGGAGCCCCAGCAAGAGGCGACGCGGTGTGAGCGCTCCCCGGCCTCTCGGCTGTGTCTGTCTTGCTTCGGCTGCCATTATGACTCTCCCCTATACACCAGAATAGCTGTGCATCCCGCTGAAGAACAAGTTGCCGGCGTACGTGAAGATGGTCGTCGTGAAGCCGAGAATGAGCAACAGTGCGCTGGAGGTTTCCTGCCACTCGCGCCGGACGCGGGTGTGAAGGTAGACGGCGTATATGAGCCAGGTGGCGAGTGTCGAGCTCTGCTTAGGGTCCCAACTCCAGTAGGAGCCCCATGCGATTGCGCTCCACCACGAGCCAAGTAGGAGTGTCGCCGCGAGCATCGGGAAGCCCACCATCACAGCCCTGTAACTCAGCTCATCGAGCACCCGCTCGCCGGGTAGGCGGCGCGACCATCGGGCGTTCCGTGCGCGTCCGAGGCGGTGCAGGAGGAACAGAGAAGCCGAGCCAAACGCAACGGCGTTGGCCGCGTAGGCTACGACGGCGGTGCCCACGTGGAGGCTCAGGATGAGCGGGTTCTGAAGTGCGGGCACCAGGGGCAGAAGTGTCGAGGGCAGCGTGCTGGCGTAGAGGAGGAGCATGAGTCCAAGGATGCCTGCGACTTGCGATCCCGGCGCTAACTCCCGTCGCTTCGACAGCAGGGTGGCGGCGCCTATTACGGCCCAGGCAAAAGCCAACGCGAACTCGTACTGGCTGGCGAGCGGCGGCCTGCCTGCTGCCAATGCACGTGCCACCAGGGAGAGGGAGAGCAGGCTGAAGGAAAGCAGAAGCAGCCACCTGCCTGTGCTCTGGGCAAGCGAGACTCGGTTGCCTGCCTCCCCAGCCGCTGGCGATCCGTGTGTCGAGGTGGTGAAGCCCAAGGCGGGCCGCTCCCCTACAAGCGCCAGCCACCCTACCAGCAGGGAGGCGAGGAGCAGTGCGGCACACGCGTAGTAACTGGCAAGCGCGATGGAGAGCAATTCGGGAGTGTCAGGCATCCCGCGTGCCCTCCACGACGGTGGTGGCCTGCAGGGGGTTGCCCTCCGCCGCCAGCGCCCGGTTGACAGCGCGGACCACTCGCTGCCACTCCTGGCTGCGTCCCATCGCGCGGCCACCGACGGCGACGAGTACCACGCGTGCGCCTTGTAACTGCGGCTCGATCCTGATCCTCACCTCCCGACGCGGAAAGTAGAACACATATAGAGTGCCGAGGAGTGTCAGTACTACGCCGCCCCACACCCACGGTACGAAGGCATTTCTTGTCACCTTGAAGCCGCTGAACTGGCGCTCCCTCTCGAAAAGCACGCTCAAGCCCCCGATGATCACGGGTTCGCCCGTGGTAGCGTTGAGCTCGCCGACCGGCTTATCCGCACCGGTCCGGGAGAGTCGCAGGCGCACCTGGCCGGGCCGCACCTCGAGGTCCGTACTGTCGAGCCGTGGGGCGAAAACCCACAACTCGTAGCCCGGAAGTCGGATGAGTCCCGCCGGCCTGCTCTCCGCATCGCGATACGGAAGCGCGACTCCCTGCGCGTATAGTGTCTCGCCGCCCGCGCCCATTATCCGAAGGTCCACGGCGGGACCGTAAAAGCTCTGGTGCACGCGCGTGCCGTCGTAGCTCAGTGGGCTGTTGACGCGGATGTCCACGTTCTCACGAACCGGCTTGCCGTTGTGGAGGAGGGTCACGTTGGTAACGTAGTCCTTCGCCACATCCACGTCGGGATACCAGGTGGCCTCGAAGCGGTTGTTGCGCAATGCCAGGTCGGTGTCATGTTCCAGCTCGACGGTCGCTCCCTCCGGCACCATGACCCGCTGGTCGCTGAAGCCTGTAAGACTTCCACCAAGAGCACCGATCAACACTACGGCCACGCCGAGATGGCTACCCAACACTGCGAGCTTGTGCCATGGGTGACGGATCGCCTGCAGGTGGGTCGCCGTGCTGCGATGAAGGATCTCCGGGACATAGCCCAGCGAACGCAGAGCCTTCTCGATGGACTCCACTGCCTGCTCCTTAGAGGACGTCGTCAGGAGGCTCAAGTGCTCACGCGCGTTACCCGGAAGCCTGAAGTCCGCCACCGATCCACTTCGCCTGGTGAGAGCCCCCTCCATGCGCCCGAGGACATAGACGGACAGGGAGACCCCGAGCGAGATGAGTAGCAGCCGGAACCACCAGGAATGGTAGACATTGAACAGCGAGAAGGAACTCATCAGCGACGTCAGGTCGCCGAAGTTTTCACGCCGGTCTTCCAGCCACTCCGAGTACGGTGTCGCGCCCGCGCGCACCTCTTCAGGCGCCTGTGGAACGAGAGAGCCGATGACGAGCGCGGCACACAGTAGGGCTAGCTGCACGATTGCCAGCCGGACCGAGCCCAGCAGGCGCCACGAGGAGTTGACAAGGTCTCTGTCGGTGTCAGCACGCGGCCAGACCAGCGCCAGGCCCTTCATCTGCCTGCTCCCGCCTTAGACGGCGCCCCAGGTGAAATACTGTGGCATCCGCACCCACATGTTGGTGAGCATCAGCACTCCGACGACTATCATGGACACTCCGCTCAACGCGGTGAAGATACGCGCCTTCGCGCCGATCGCCTTGACCGCCTCCGTCGCGGTTCCCAGCGCCAGGCCCGTGAGCAGGAAAGGGATGCCGAGGCCCGCGGAGTACGCAGCGAACATCAGTGCCCCCTGGGCTGCCTCCCCCTGGTACAGCGCGAGGCCGATGATTGCACCGAGTGTCGGGCCAATACACGGAGTCCAGCCAGCGGCAAATAGGGCACCCACCAGAAACGAGACGTGCAGCCCCCGCTTCCTGGGGCGGAAGTGGATACGCCGCTCTTGGTAGAGAGCGGGGATGTTCAGGAGCCCGAGCGTGTGCAGCCCGAACAGGACCAGGATGCTGCCGCCGATTAGCCTGATAACGCCGAGGTTGTCGCCGATAAAGGAAAAGCCGAGGCTGAGGGTGAGCCAGAAGCCGATGAACACGGCGCTGAAGCCGAGGACGAAGGCGAGCGCGTGGGCAAACGAGCGAAGGCGAGTGGGTGCGGAGGTGTCGAGCGGCGAGGCGCCTGCAAGGTGGCCTATATACGCCGGGACGAGCGGCAGCACGCACGGGCTGATGAAGGAGACGAGTCCTGCGCCAAACGCGACCAGCAATGTGAGGTTCGCCGCGTCCAATGATGCTCCTTCTGATCGCTATGAAGGGAATGCCTAGTCAGGGTGATCCTACCGTATTATACAACGCCGAGGTACCATGGCTGGTTCCCGACCGGGTGCGTGGGATGCCAGGCTACTGCCCGGTATATCCGTTCACGATTGGGAGGCGGCGATCCCTGCCGAACGCTCGAGGTGTGAGCTTTGGGCCTGGAGGCGACTGCCTTCGCTTGTACTCCGCGCGGTCCACCATTGCGACGACACGCGCGACGGTGTCGCGGTCGTAGCCCATCGCCGCAATATCGTCCACGCTATGCTCGCCCTCAATGTACTGCTCCAGAATGGGATCGAGCACAGCATACGGCGGGAGTGAGTCCTCATCCTTCTGGTTGGGACGGAGCTCGGCGCTCGCGGGCTTGGTTAGCACTGTGTCAGGTATCACCTTGCCGAGCGAATTTCGATAGTGACAGAGCTCGTAGACGTGAGTCTTCAGTACGTCCTTGATGAGCGCGAATCCTCCCGCGGTGTCCCCGTATAGCGTGCTGTACCCGACCGCGCTCTCGCTCTTGTTGCCGGTCGTGACCACAAGCCAGCCGAACTTATTGGACAGGGCCATGAGGACATTGCCCCGCGCGCGTGATTGTAGGTTCTCCTCCGCAAGGCCAAACTCGGTCCCTTCAAACTCCGGTCCGAGCGCATCGAGGGAGGCGCTGTAGATGCCTTCCACTGGCACCGACAGCAGCTTGATGCCCAGGTTTTTAGCTAACTCGGCGGCATGGGTACGGCTGCCCGCTGAGCTGTATCGCGAGGGCATGGAGACTCCGATTACGTTTTCGCAGCCCAGCGCGTCACTGGCGATTGTTGCCACCAGGCTCGAGTCCACACCACCCGACAGCCCGACTACCACTTTCGAGAATCGACTCTTGTGGACGTAGTCGCGCAGCGCCAGGCGGAGGGCGGCATACGTCTCAGCGGGACCGTCAAGCGGCTCGCACACCTTCCTGGGCAACTGTTCCCTCGGGGCAACGCTGGCAGTGGCGCCAAGGGATACGACAGGCAGCGCGATGTCTTGCTCCTTCAGTCGTCGGGTTCGCGGGTCGCGCAGACGCTGCCGGAAGATGGAACCAACGTCGAGGTCGACTAGCAGCAGACTCTCCTCAAATCCCGGCGCGTGGGCTGCCGTGTTTCCCAGGGGATCGAAGACCACGCTTTGACCGTCGAACACTAGGTCGTCCTGCCCGCCGACCGTGTTAACTAGACACACGTACGTGAAGTGGTCCTGCGCACGCGTGGCCAGCATCCGCTCCCTGTAGGCGCGGATACCCCGTCGGTATGGGGAGGCGCTGATGTTGATGATCACATCGGCACCGGCGCGGGCCTGCTGCGCAGTCGGACCGGTCGGGTACCAGATGTCCTCGCACACGTTTACACCTATGCCGGTCTCACCGAGGCTGAAGACACCTGCCTCGCGTCCACGCTGGAAGTACCGCTCCTCGTCGAATACACCGTAATTCGGAAGGAACATCTTGTGGTGAACGCCACGAACGTCACCACCGTGGAGTACGGCCGCCGCGTTGTAGATGTCGTCGGCCACGTCCACAAAGCCTACGACGACGGTGATGTCCTGGGAGAGGGCGGCAAGGTGTTGCAGGCATTGCAGGTTGTCGTCCAGGAAGTCAGGCTTCAGCAGCAGGTCCTCGGGTGGGTAGCCCGTTATGGCGAGCTCCGGAAAGGCGACTACGTCGGCGCCGAGGTCGCGCGCTCGCGCAACGTACGAGGCGATAAGCTCCGAGTTGCCGCTCAAATCGCCGACGGTTGGGTTGATCTGGCCGAGCGCGACGCGCAGTGATTGGTTCACCAGCAATACCTCCTGCTAAGGTCCGATTCTACGCGCGGCCCGCATGCCCCGTCAAACTGCCTGCCGCCCGCTGGGAGTATTGCGGCGCATCCGCTAACATTCGGGTATGAAGGGGCACGCTGACTACCACATGCACACCTGCCTCTGCGGACACGGCAGCGGCACCGTAGAGGAGTACGTGCTGGCTGGAATCGAGGCCGGGCTGGACGAGGTTGGCTTCTCCGAGCACATCCCGATGTACTGGCTGCCGCCGGACGAGCGTGATCCAGGGGTCGCGATGCGCGAGGAGGAGTGGGAGGGCTACGTCACCTCCGTGCTTGCCGCGCGGGAACGCTACGCGGAGATCTCTGTACGACTCGGGGTCGAGGCCGACTACATTCCCGGGCGTGAGGCGGACCTGGAAAGGCTACTCGCCCCATACCCCTGGGACTACGTGTACGGCTCGGTCCACTTCATCGGCGGTTGGGGCTTTGACAACCCGGATTACAAACATCAGTACGACGAGTGGGACGTTGACGATCTGTACGAGCGCTACTTTGGCCTGATGTGCGAGGCGGCGCATACCGGCATATTCGACGTGATGGCCCATCTCGACGTCATCAAGAAGTGGGGACACCGGCCGGCCCGTTCACCACTGGAGCTATATGACCGGGTTGCGAAGCAACTCCAACAAGCCGGTGTCGTCGTCGAAGCAAACACGGCGGGCTATCGAAAGCCGGTTGGAGAGCTCTACCCGGCGCCCGCGCTGCTTCAGGCGCTCGTTCGACACGGCGTCTCCTTGACGCTCGGCTCCGATGCCCACGCGCCAGGTGAGGTGGCAAGCGGGTTCCGGGAGGCCGTTGCCGAGTTGCAGGCCGCCGGTTGCCGGTCGGTGGTGCGCTTCGGGATGCGCAAACGTGTTGAAGTGCCGCTGGACGTGAAGAGTGGCGCCGCGCTGTAGATCGGTTCGGGCCCAGCCGGTTCACACTTCCTGCCGGGCGAGCGAGAGGCCCGTGAGCCGGTGAGGGCCGACGCCTTTCGAGCAGAGCAGGACCTTGAAGGACCCCAACCCGTCGGGCCGGATCAGCTCCTCGACAGCGTTCCGATCGCGCTCGAACTCGTCCTGGGAGGCTGCCCGCTCCGCCGACCAATGCAGCGCCTCTCCCAGACCGAGCGCGGCCAGGAAGTATGCCTGCGAGGTAAATCCCTCCACTCGCCCTCCTTCCTCACGCGCTGCCCTCGCGAGCGCGGAGAAGTTGACATGGGCGGTGATGTCCTGTTCGCCGACACGTGCGAAGGGCTCCCGGTTCATGGTGTGCCGGTAGTAGCAGGCGAGAGTGCCATCAGGGTGGGCAGGGCCGTACACTTCGGCGGCAGGTCCGCCGTAGTCCACAGTGAGCACCCATCCCCTGTTGAGTGCTCGCACCTGGGACCGCATCCACTGTTTAGCCTCCAAGCTGATCTCGGCCGTCTGGCCCTCCCTGATTGAGATGCCGTGCTCATCGAGGTACGTGGCCAGGAGCGGTGTGGAGAGTGATCTGGGCTCTTCTCCTAGCCCTCGCTCTCCTGCCACCACCCACAGCTCCCTCAGTTGACCGCCCACACAGCGGACTCGGTGGACCGGCAGAGCGTCCGCAACCTCGTTCGAGAGCAGGCAGCCAGTGATGGTATCGGGGCGGAGCGAGCCCGGCTCGGCCCACGTGACAGGCAAGCGCTCCAACTTCTGCTGCTGGTAAGCCCGAAGGCCCTCGCTAATCTCCACTACGATGTACTCGATGGCGTCGAACAGGTCGGGGTGAGCGGCGCCTGCCCATCCCAGCAAATCCGCCGCGAGCAGGCCCTTGCCTGCCCCATACTCCACGACATGGAACGGCCTTGGACGCCGCAGCAGCTCCCACATCTGAAGGACCTGACGGCCAATCGTTGCGCCGAACAGGGGAGACACGTCAGTGCTGGTGTAGTAGTCGCCCTCTGGACCGATTCGTGGCTCCGCGCGGGAATAGTAGCCGAGCTGGGGGTGATACAGGGCGAGCCCCATGTACTGTGCGAAGGTTATGGCGCCCTCGCGCCGTGCTTTCTCCGTAATGAGCGCGAGTAGCTCCTGATTGTGGTTTCCGCTAGACGCTTCCACCAGTTGTTTCCTCGCGCAGCGCTGCGGCTAGCGTCTCGTAACTCTGCTGAAGACGCTCCGGGATCACCTTTATATCGCCCACGGTAGCCATGAAGTTCGTGTCTCCGTTCCACCTTGGCACGACGTGCACGTGGAGGTGGTCCGCGATACCTGCCCCTGCGGCAGCCCCGAGGTTCATGCCGACGTTATATCCGTCCGGCGAGTAGCTTTGAGCGAGACCGGTCAGGCACCGGTTCAGAAGGTGCATCAGCTCAGCCGATGTCTCGGGTGGAAGCGCCTGCGGCTCCGATCCGTGCTGGTACGGAACTATCATCAGGTGGCCGGGGTTGTACGGGAAGCGGTTCATGACCACGTATGCGTGCTCACCCCTGTAGGCGATGAGATTCGCGGCGTCGTCCTGCCGCCGAGGGAACTCGCAGAATATGCAGCCCTCTGAAGCGGCGGGATCGTTTGAAACGTATTCGGAGCGCCAAGGGCTCCACAACCTGTCCATGCTGACGTGCGGCTCCTTATTAGCTCCGATTTCGTGGCCCGAATGATGCGGTCGCGTCCCTTGTGGGGGTGCTCCGTTACCCTTGCAGTCCGCACGCCACCGGGCAAAGTGCAGTTCGCCCAAAAAGATTGTGATATAATACACAAAGTCCGGGGCCGTGCGGGCGACGCGCTCCCAGGTCGTAAAGACAGACAGAAACACGGGTTTGGGGGAAGTCAGTGGTTTCCAGCTACATCCCGGTGGCGATCCTCTTCGTGTTGGTAATCGGCTTCGCCGTCGTTTCCCTCGCGCTCAGCCGCCTGCTAGCACCGAACAAACCCAACCCCATCAAGGCCGAGACTTACGAGAGCGGCGTGCAGCCCACTGGCGAGGCGCAGCAGCGCTTCGATATCTCCTACTACACCATCGCCATGCTCTTCGTGCTGTTCGACATCGAAGCGGTCTTCCTGTATCCCTGGGCCGTCGTGGCGGGCCGCATCGGAATTTACGGCCTGATAGAGATGATGCTTTTCATCGCCCTGCTGCTGGTCGCGTATGCGTATGCCTGGCGCAAAGGAGCGCTTGACTGGAAATGAGCGACAAGAACGACCCCAACCTGATCGAGAACACGCGCCGGATCATCTTTGGGTGGGCGCGCAAGAGTAGCCTTTGGCCGATGACCTTCGGACTGGCGTGCTGCGCTATCGAGATGATGGCTGCCAGCGCCGCCCGGTTCGACATCATGGAGCGCTCCGGAATGCTCTTCCGCGCATCTCCTCGGCAATCCGACCTGATGATCGTCTCCGGCTCGGTGACGCTGAAGATGGCGCCGGTGCTGCGCAGGTTGTACGACCAGATGCCAGAACCAAAGTGGGTGATCTCGATGGGCTCGTGCGCCACCGCCGGGGGGCCGTACCCAACGTACAGCCACCTTCAGGGCGTGGATAAGGTAGTACCGGTGGACGTGTATGTGCCCGGCTGCCCGCCAATCCCGGAGGCTCTCTTCTACGGCATCCTGGAGCTGCAGCGGATGATCCAGCGTGGCGACCGCCAGGTGAAGGAGACGCCTTTGGAGCCGGCGCCCGAGCTGGAGTCCGATCACCTGCACACCGCAGGTAGCGGCGTATGAGCACCGAGGATGGGCAGGCAGACCCTGGCTTGGCGGTCACGCGCCTCCGTGACGCTCTCCCGGACGCCGTTGTCGAGGTAGGCGTGCATCGCGGTGACACCACCGTCGTAGTAGCTGCTGAGCGTATCGTCGAGGTGTGCCGCCTGCTGCGTGACGACCCGGAGCTACGGTTTGACTACCTAGTTGATGTAACAGCCGTCGACTGGCTGCACCGTGAGCCGCGCTTCGACGTGGTGTACCATCTGTTCAGCATCTCCCGCAACGACATGCTCCGCGTCAAGATACGCGTCGAGGACCGGCAACCTGTGGACTCTCTCGCGGAGGTCTACATGCTGGCGAACTGGGGCGAGAGGGAGACGTACGACATGTTCGGCATCAACTTCGCCGGACATCCCGACCTCCGCCGCATCCTACTGCCGGAAGACTGGGAGGACGGTTTCCCGCTGCGCAAGGACTTCGCGATCGGTGGTTACGGCATCTGGGCGGCCGATAACGTCCCTTTCCGCTAGAAGGCTGGTAGCAGTATGAGCGCCAGGTACGACATACACGATCTTCAAGAGCAGGAGATGGTGCTCAACATGGGGCCGCAGCACCCGAGCACCCATGGTGTCCTTCGCGTAGTGCTTAATCTCAACGGCGAGAACGTGCGCAAGGCAGTGCCCTACATCGGCTACCTGCACCGGGGGACGGAAAAGCTGGCGGAGGTCCGTAAGTACTACCAGACTCTTCCCTACACCGACAGGATGGACTACCTCGCCGCTCCATCGAATAACCTCGGGTATGTGCAGGCAGTGGAGAAGCTGCTCGGGATCGAGGAGGACGTTCCGGACCGCGCTCGGTATATGCGCGTGTTGATGGCAGAGCTCGCACGCATCGCGAGCCACCTGGTGTGGCTGGGCACGCACGCCCTGGATATAGGGGCTTTGAGCCTTTTCCTGTACTGCTTCAGGGAGCGCGAGCTGATCAACGACATGTTCGAGAAGTACTGCGGTGCCCGACTAACCACCAGCATGATGCGTGTCGGAGGTATGCCTGCCGAGCTGCCTGAAGGTTGGGTGCAGATGCTCGAGGACTTTCTGGGGATCATGCCCGAAAGGATCGATGAGTACGAGAACCTGCTGACGGAGAACCCTATCTGGATCCGACGTACGCAGGGCGTCGGCGTGGTCTCGCCGGAGGACGCCGTCAGCCTCGGGCTCACCGGTCCGTGCGTTCGTGGCAGTGGCGTGAACTACGACGTGCGGAGGGCGAGGCCGTACCAGGTATACGACCGGCTGGAGTTCGATGTGCCGCTCGCCACGGAAGGCGATGTATTTTCCCGCTATCAAGTCCGCGTGGCGGAGATGCGCCAGAGCCTGCGGATACTGCGCCAAGCACTCGACCAGATGCCGGAGGGGCCGTGGGTGGCTGAGCTGCCGGACTACGTGCTTCCCAGCAAGGTGGACGCGATGACGTCGATTGAAGGACAGACCCGGCATTTCGTTCTGACGATACATGGTTATAAGGCGCCTCCGGGTGAGGTGTACAAGGCGGTCGAGGGTCCGAAGGGGGAGCTCGGCTACTACATCGTGAGCGATGGTGACTCGAAGGCATACAGGATGCACGTGCGGGCGCCAAGCTACTACAACCTCGCGGCGCTACCTCTCATGTGCGAGAACCGTCCCGTGCAGGATGTCGTGGCCGTCATCGGCAGCCTGGACATCGTTCTGGGTGAAGTGGACAGGTAGGCTGGCAGTGATGGTGCGCGAGACGTGGAACGGTACTCAGGAGGACCTGCGCAAGCTCGGCGCGATGATGCAGCGCTTCGAGGGCAGGGACCCTATGGAGTCTCTGATACCGCTGCTCCACTACGTGCAGGATGAGTACAGGTACATCCCGGAGGGGGCTGCTGAAATCATCAGCGATTGCTGGCACATTCCCATGACCGACATCTTCGGGGTCGTTACCTTCTACGCCGACTTCACCGCCGAGCCCCTGGGCAGGAACAGGATGTCGATCTGCGAGGGCGCGGCCTGTTACTTCATGGGAGCCACGGATTTGGCGGCCGCCGCCCTGGATGCCCTCAACATACAGTACAACGAGACCACACCTGACGGAGCATGGACGGTCTCGAGGGCGGACTTCTGCTATGGGGCTTGCCACCTGGCCCCACTGGTGGAGGTCAATCACAAGATAAGAGGGCCGCTGACCGCAGAGCAGGTGGCCGAGACAGTGCGTCACTCACCGGCGAACGAGCATTGATAGGAGCCGCGGCATGACCCCACAACAATGGCAGGAGTACGGACGGCGAGCCGCTAATGCCTGGAAGGATGTCGTGGAGCCTCAGCAGGCCGCGACGATATGGGTGAGCACCGACAGCGGCGCAGTAGCATCAGGCGCGCTCGATACGCTGCGAGAACTCAGACGTGTCGTCGAGGAGCGGGGTATCAAGGCACAGGTCCGCCAGACGGCTTCCTTTGGGGCCACATGGCTCGAGCCGGTAGTTGACATACTGAAGCCCGGCAGGCCGCGCGTGATGTACCGTCACGTTACCGCCGATAAGGTTGAAGACCTGCTGCAGAGCTACCTTATTGGCGACGACCCGCGTGCCGACCTGGCGTACGCCCACTTCGGGGAAGGTCTCTACGGTGACATCCGCCCGCTTACATCCACAGATTGGTTCAGGCTACAGAAGCGGCTGCTCCTTGCGAAGTGCGGCTGGCAGGATCCTGAGCGCCTCGAGGACTACGTAGCTCTTGGAGGCTTCGCGGGCTTCACGAAGGCTCTGCTCCAGATGAGCCAGCAGGAGGTGATAGCCGAGGTGAAGACCGCGACCGTACGCGGTCGAGGTGGCGCAGGCTTCCCGGCGGGCATCAAGTGGGAGAGCGCGCTAGGCGAGAGGAACCGGCCGAAGTACATCATAGTCAACTCTCACGAGGGCGAGCCAAACGTTTTCAAGGACCGCAGGCTGATGGAGGGAGACCCATTCGCGGTCGTCGAAGGTGTGATGATCGCGGGCTACGCCGTCGGCAGCCAGACCGGGTACATCTACATCGGATCGGAGTACCCGCTGGCCATCAGCCGCATGGAGAACGCCGTCAACAAGCTGAAGGAGATTGGCCTGCTCGACTCGAACATCCTCGGCACGGACTTCTCCTTTGATGTACGGGTCGTGCCGGGAGCCGGCGCGTACATATCGGGCGAGGCGTCGGCCGCCATCTACGGTCTGCAAGGCGGCAGGGGGATGCCTCGCACAAAGCCGCCTCGCTCGGCGGAGGCAGGGATGTGGGGCAAGCCGACCGTCGTGAACAACACCGAGACTCTGTGCAACATGCCGCACGTGATCAAGCGTGGCGGGGAATGGTTTAGCAGCCTCGGGACAGAGAAGAGCACGGGCACGAAGGTGTTCAGCCTCGCGGGTGACGTGGCGAACGTCTGTCTCAGCGAACACGAGATGGGCATCTCTCTCCGCGACCTCATCTTCGTTGTGGGTGGTGGAATGAAGAACGGCGCGAAGTTCCGTAGCGTGCTCGCGGGTGGAATCTCCGGCGGCGCATTGCCGGAGAGCGCGCTCGACCTGCCCAACGAGTTTGGCTCGCTCGAGGCCGAGGGTTCCATGATGGGGTCGGGTGGTTACCTTATATATGACGAGGGCACCTGCATGGTGGACCTTGCATGGTACTGCACCCGCTTCAACCGCGACGAGTCGTGCGGCAAGTGCGTACCGTGCCGGGTGGGCACCGCCAGTCAGCTGGCGATGCTCGAGTCGATCAAGAGAGGAGCGGCGACGGAGCGCGATCTGGAGCGGCTCGTCCGATCCAGCGACGACATAATCGCGTACTCGCTGTGCGGACTGGGCCAGGCGGCACCGGTCCCTATTCTGAGCACTCTCAAGCACTACCGTGACGAGTATCTCGAACATGTTGTAGAGAAGAAATGTCGTGCCGGCGTTTGCAGCCTGCAGGACGCTCCTAAGCACGCTCGATCCGAGCCATTCATCCTCGCCCCCGGCCGCGCGTCGGCGGGCGCCGTAGCGAGATAGCACAACTCTTCGGGAGAGATGATTCTTCGTTCGTAAACCAGAAGGAGGAGAGCGAGAGGGGAAGGTGGAGGCGAACACGCTCCCGCTGCCCGGCGCTCAAGTAATGTCCCAGCAGACTGAAATAGAGATGGTGAACCTCACCATTGACGACAAGCCCGTCACGGTGCCGAAGGGTACGTTCGTGCTCTACGCCGCCCAGCAGGCGGGAATAGCCATTCCCAACTTCTGCCAGTACCCGGACCTGCGCCCGTTCGGCGCGTGCCGGACATGCATGGTCGAGATTGTGACGAAGCGCAGCTCAATGGACATCTCATGCTCCACGCCGGTGAGCGAGGGGATGAAGGTGTACACGAAGTCGCAGAAGGTGGTGGAGGCGCAGCGGTTTGCCGTGGAGGCCCTCCTGGTGGATCACCCAGTAGACTGTCCCATCTGCGATAAGTCAGGCGAGTGTGACCTGCAGAACCACGCCTACACCACCCGCGTGCGAGTTAACAACCCGCTCGCCCGTCCCAAGATGAGCTGGGAGTACGAGACGCTCAGCGAGTCGGTGATGATCAAGCGCGACCGCTGCGTGCTGTGCGGCCGCTGCGTGCGCGTGTGCGACGAGCTGGTGGGCTCCACCGCGCTGGCGTGGGCGAGGCGCGGCTATGCCTCATACATAGACGCCGCGTTCGGTGAGGACCTGAAGCAGAGCCCATGCGTGTCCTGCGGGCTGTGCATCGAGGTATGCCCGGTCGGTGCGCTGCTCAACACCTCATACCATGACACCGCACGAGCCTGGTTCCTCAAGCGCGTGGACACGATCTGCACCTTCTGTGGAGTCGGCTGCAACATGCAGATCCATGTTGAGGAGGGCAGCGGCCGCATCAAGCGAATAATGGCCGACAGCGAGAAGGGCGTCAACGGACAGCAGCTCTGCGCGCGTGGGTTCTTCGGCTACGAGTTCGTGCAGGAAGAGGATCGGCTCACCGAGCCGCTCGTTCGCAAGAACGGCGAGCTCGTGCCCACCACGTGGCGCGAGGCATTCGGCATCGTCGCGGAGAGACTTTCCGGCTACCACGGCAGCCAGTTCGCCGGTATCGCTGGGGCACACAACACGAACGAGGAGAACTACCTCTTCGGCAAGCTCGTGCGTGGCGTGATGGGATCGAACAACCTGGACCACGACGCGGGCGCGGGGAGGGGAGTGCGCGCGCTCGGGCTCCGGGAGGTCTTTGGTTCGGACGCCGCGATGAACTCCTTCGTGGACATCTTCGAGAATTCGCGGGCAGTGCTGATCATCGGCTCGAACCTAAGCGCGAGCCACCCGGTCTTCTCGTACAGGCTGCAGACCGCGGTGCGCAGGAGGGGCATCAAGCTGATTGTGGCGAGTCCGACGCCTGTACCACTGAGCCAGATAGCAGAGCTAAACCTGCAGTACAGGGAGGGCGCTGAGGCGGATCTCCTCAATGGCATGGCTGCGATCATCGCGCAGAGAGGCATCGCTGCAGAAGGATTCCTCCGCGACCGCGTCGACGGAGTAGGCGAGTGGAGCGACGCGGCGCAAGGCTACAGCCTGGAGGCCGTTGCATCCAGCACGGGCGTGCCAGCCGAGATGCTCGAGCGGGCAGCCATTCTGTGGGCTACCGGTGGTGCCGGTGAGGAGGGCCGCGGTGAGGAGGGACTCTTCCCGCCGGCTGCTATCGTCTACTCGAACGCGCTCTCGCTCAGAGATGGCGGCGAGCGGATAGACTACGGAGCCGCTGCACTTGCTCTCCTCACTGGGAATGTCGGCAGGCCAGGAGCAGGGGTGAATTCCTTGAAGGTCGCCAACAATGGACAGGGTGCGCTCGATATGGGTTGCGCGCCGTTCCTGCTGCCTGGCGAGCTGTCGGTGGAGGATGCGGGCGCGAGAGAGAGACTTCAGCAAGTGTGGGGCCTCGACCGGCAACTCGAACCGGAGCCTGGCCTCAGCCTGGAAGAAATGACTCGCGGCGTCGAGCGGGGTCAGATAAGGGCTATGTACGTTATGGGGTCCAACCCCGCCGAGGCTTCACCGAACCCTGGTCGGACACGCGACGCGCTCTCGAGGTTGCAGTTCCTTGTCGTACAGGACATGTTCCTAACTCCCACGGCGCAGCTCGCGGACGTCGTCTTGCCCGCGTGCTCGTGGGCCGAGAAGGACGGCACGTTCACAAACGCCGAGCGGCGCATACAGCGCGTGAACAAGGCGCTGAACTCGGTGGGGCAGAGCCTGCCGGACTGGACCATACTCACGCAGCTTCTCGAGAGGATGGGCTACGGGAGGCTATACAGGCGGTCCGAGGACATACTGGACGAGATCGCCTCGGTCGTACCAAAGTACGCAGGCATTACCCCGCTCAGGCTAGAGCGCGAGGGCACGGTCGTTCGACAACGCCCCGGCAAAGTGTACCGCAACCCGTCGGTTGACCAGATCGGGCGACTCGGGGTGCAGTGGCCGGCGGACACAGAGGATCCAAGCGGCACGGGGGTGCTCTATGCTGACGGTTTTCCCGACGGGAGGGCACGACTGATTCCCGTGCCCTTTGGGACCAGGGCACCGCTCGGCGACGGCGTCTACAAATCCACGATATACACAAGCCTGTACCACCAGGGGACGGGCACGATGACCGGTCGTTGCCCTACGCTTGTGAGTCTGCACGAGCATGGCGCGGCGGACTCCAGCCCGGAGCGTGGGCGCGGAGTGGGTATGCTGACAGGTCCGCTTCTGAGGCAAAGCGGGTACAGTACCGGCCAGTTGACGGACATATAGTGGGCGAGGCTGTAAAGATTGCTGGTTGACCTGCTGATAATACTGGGTACGATCCTGCTGGTGTTCATCGCCGTCCTGACGGGGATGGCGTACCTCACCTACTTCGAGCGCAAGGTGCTAGCTCGGATGCAGTCACGCATCGGGCCGAACAGGACGGGGCCTCTGGGGTTGTTGCAGCCGGTCGCGGACGGCGTAAAGCTGCTCACAAAGGAGGGCAGCCTCCCGGCCAAGGCGGACAAGGCGGTCTTCCTGATTGCGCCCGTTATGGTGTTCGTGCCTGCGCTGCTCGCCTGGGCTGCGATCCCGTTCGGCCCTGGTTTCACGGCGTTCGGGCGGCAGATTGGGATGCGCATCGCGGACCTCAACGTGGGTCTCATCTACATCCTGGCAATGGGCAGCATCGGTGTGTACGGGATCGTCATGGCAGGTTGGGCGTCGAACAACAAGTACGCGCTGCTGGGCGGGCTGCGCTCATCCGCGCAGGTGATATCGTACGAGGCAACCCTTGGCCTCTCGCTGATAGGCGTGCTCCTCATGGCGGGCTCGCTGAACCTGAGCGAGATCGTCGCCGCTCAGCAGGGGACCTACTTTGGTCTCATCCCGAGGTGGTTCGTGCTGCCGCAGATACTCGGCTTCGCGGTGTTCCTCGTTAGCGCGATAGCGGAGACCAACCGTCCCCCCTTCGACCTGCCCGAGGCGGAGAGTGAGCTCGTGGCAGGCTTCCACGTAGAGTATGGCGGCTTCGGCTTCGCGATGTTCTTCCTTGCCGAGTACATCAGCATGCTGGCGATCAGCGCGCTTGCCTCCACTGTATTCCTCGGGGGATGGCTGGGACCCTCCATACCGCTCCTGCCCGATGCGCTGGAAGGCATTTTCTGGTTCTCGGCGAAGATGGCGATTTTCATCTTCTTCTACTTCTGGCTGCGCGCCACACTGCCGCGATTCCGGTACGACCAGCTAATGTCGCTGTGCTGGAAGATCATGCTGCCGGTCGCACTGCTCAACATAGTTCTTACAGGTATAATCAAGCTGGCTCTTTAAGGCTGGCCGGGGACTGCTGATGTTTGCTTTCGACAGGTTCAAAGGCTTCTATGTAACGCTCGGAGAGATGTTCCAGCGACCTACGACGGTGCAATACCCGAAGGAGGAGCGCGACAAGGGGCATCGTTTCCGCGGGCTGCCCGTGCTCGTCACCGATCCCAACACGGGCGAGGAGAAGTGCACGGCATGCGGGCTGTGCGCTACCGCCTGTCCGAACAACGTCATCTTCATGACGAGCGAGCCCCACGCTACGAAGGGCCGGCACCCCGTGCGCTACGAGATCCAGGCGCCGCGCTGCCTGTTCTGTGGACTCTGTGTCGAGGCCTGCCCCGTGAAGGCTATCCAGATGTCTCACCAGTTCGAGCTCGCAGCAACCGACCGCAACAACCTGCTGTACGACAAGGCGACACTACTCGAGCTTGGTCGAGGTATCTACGACGAGATCGAGCAGACCTCTGACGGCGAGTGGGTGGAGGTGACCCGCTTTCCGGATGACCGGGTGGGGCGGTAGTTGGACATACTATCGGCTCTGTTCCTCCTGTTCGCCGCCGTCGCACTCGGCGCGGCCGTGATGGTGCTAGTGGCGCGTAACCCCGTTCACTCCGTACTGTTCATGCTGCTCACCTTTGTTAACGTCGCCGCAATGTTCGTCCTGCTTGGCGCCGAGTTCCTCGCGGTGATACAGGTGCTGGTGTACTCAGGTGCGATCCTCGTGCTCTTCCTCTTCGTGGTAATGCTGTTGCAACGCAGCGAGCGACCGCTTCCGACGGTCGCTCAACCTCTTCAGCTACCAGTGGCCTTGTTTGTAGGCGCAGCGCTCGCGGTCGAGATCACGCTCGTGGTTTTGCTGGCCGCGGTGGACCAAGGGCGGAAGGGGCGTGACACGGTCCAGGCGATCCAGCAGGCTGGCGGCAACGTGGAGGCGCTCGGCCAACAACTCTACACAACCTGGCTGCTGCCCTTTGAGATCGCGAGCGTCCTGCTCCTCGTGGCCACGGTAGGCGCGCTCTTCCTCGCGAAGGAGGAGTTGTAGGTGAGTCCTCCGCTTGAGTGGTACCTGATCTTCAGCGCGTTGCTGTTCTCCATCGGCGTGGTGGGCGTACTCGTTCGTCGGCACGTGCTGATCATTTTCATGAGCGTCGAGCTAATGCTCAATGCATGCAACGTGGCTCTCGTGGCGTTCGGCAGGCACCTGGACTCCCTGACCGGCCAGAACTTCGTGGTGTTCGTCATCACGGTAGCTGCCGCCGAAGCCGCTGTTGGGCTCGGCATCATCCTCGCCCTGGCGCGCCATAAAGACACGGTGGATGTGAGCGAGATGGACATCCTCAAGCAGTAGCGTGCACCCCGGCACGCGGGTGCAGGAGGCCCTTTGGAAACCTATCTGTGGTTGATACCGACGCTGCCGCTCGTGGCTTTCCTGGCGAACTTCACGCTCGGCAGCCGCCTCCCGCACCGAGTACCTGCACTCGTGGGGATCGCGAGCGTGCTCGTCTCGCTCCTGCTCTCTCTGCTCGTATTCAATGAGGTGCGCACGCACGCAGAACCGTACAACCAGGACCTCTATACGTGGATTCCCTCGGGCTCTTTCCAGGTGAGCATCGGCTTCTACGTAGATCAGCTCACGTCTCTGATGCTGCTGATCGTGACGAGCGTTAGCTTGCTCGTCCACATCTACAGCACGGGCTACATGCACGGTGATCCCGGCACGTACCGGTTCTTCGCGTACTTGCCGCTCTTCACCTTTAGCATGCTAATGCTTGTTCTCGCGAACAATTTCCTGGAACTGTACGTCTTCTGGGAGGCGGTGGGCCTGTGCTCTTACCTCCTCGTCGGCTTCTGGTACTACAAGCGCTCCGCATCCGATGCCGCGATGAAGGCGTTCATAGTGAACAGGGTGGGGGACTTCGGGTTCGGGCTCGGCGTCATCCTGCTCTTCACCACGTTCGGCACGCTGGCGTACGTGCCCGTGTTCGAGCGCGCGCCGGATGTGGCTGAAGCGATGCTCTTCCTCATCACGTTGCTCCTCTTCACCGGCTCAATGGGAAAGAGCGCGCAGTGGCCTTTGCACACCTGGCTGCCCGATGCAATGGAGGGCCCAACGCCCGTCAGCGCGCTCATCCACGCGGCCACGATGGTTACCGCGGGCGTGTACCTCGTAGCTAGGGCGAACCCGCTGTACAACGAGGCGGCGGGCACGCTGACCGTCATAGCTGTTATCGGGCTGGTCACGGCACTGCTAGGCGCGACTATTGCGCTCGTCCAGAATGACATCAAGCGGGTGATGGCGTACTCGACGATCTCGCAGCTCGGCTACATGTTCTTCGCGCTGGGCATCGGTGCGTACATCTCGGCGATCTTCCACCTGTTCACACACGCCTTCTTCAAGGCGCTACTGTTTCTCGGCGCGGGCAGCGTCATGCACGGTGTCGGCGGTGAGACGGACATGCGCAAGATGGGTGGGCTTCGCCGGTACATGCCGCAGACCTTCATAACGCTGGTGATAGGTAGCGCGGCGCTGGCGGGCGTGCCGCCTCTTGCGGGCTTCTGGAGCAAGGACGAGATACTGGGGCTGGCGTTCGTGGGGCACCATTATTTGATCTACGCCCTGGGTACACTCGCGTCGTTCTTTACCGCCTTCTATATCACGCGGCTCGTCGCGCTGACCTTCCTCGGTACACCGCGCTTCGATACCCGCAAGATGCACCCGCACGAGTCGCCGCTCTCCATGACCGGACCGCTGTGGGTGCTCGCCGCCCTCTCCGTCGTTACAGGCGCGTTGGTCGGGATTCCACCTGAGGATGGGTGGATACACCACTTCCTGGAGCCGGTGTTTGCGGCACACGGAGGCGAAGCAGCAGGGGAAGCAGCGCACGGAGGGGGCTTTACCCCGGAGACCGTCGTGCTGATGCTCGTGGCGACGGGAGTCTCGTTGCTCGGCATCCTGCTGGGGCTCGCGGTGTACGCATGGCGCGTTCCAGCCCTCGATCCCTCCCGGTGGGCGACGCGGCTCAGCGGCGTGTACAAGATGCTGTACAACAAGTACTACTTTGACGAGCTATACGACGCCCTGCTCGTGCGGCCGTCCCGTGCCCTAGGTAACATGCTGTGGCGCTTCGACGCGCAGGTAGTGGACGGCATCGTGAACGGCACGGCACGGACCACTGCGGGGACGGGTGGCGGCCTGCGCCGTCTCCAATCCGGTTTTGTCGGCAATTACGCACTGAGCATCGGAGTGGGCGTCGTCGCCCTCATCGCTTACCTGTTCTTCTCATAAGGGGGCAGCTTACTTGTACGGAGATAACACGCTCGGGTTCCCCATACTCTCGGTCGTAACGCTGCTTCCTGCAGTCGGCGCGCTGCTGATAGCCCTGATACCCAAGCCTGCGACGAACGCAGTACGTTGGACAGCCGTGGCGGTAGCGGGAGTCGACATGCTGCTCATGCTCTTGGTGCTCGGCAGCTACACCGCCGGCCGACCGGGCTTCCAGCTCGTGGAGCGCGTGGAGTGGGCCCGTAGCCTCGGATTGCAGTACTACCTGGGGGTGGACGGCATATCCATCCTGCTCTACTTCCTCACCGCGCTCCTGTCGCTGGTGGCCGTCGTATACTCGTTCGGGAACGTGGAGCACCGGCTGAAGGAATACTACGCCGCGCTGCTGGTGCTGGAGACGGGGATGCTCGGCGTGTTTGTCGCGTTGGATCTCGTGCTCTTCTACGTCTTCTTCGAGCTCACACTCATCCCGATGGCGCTTTTGATCGCAGTATGGGGACACGGGCGGAAGATGTACTCGGCGCTGAAGTTCTTCCTATACACCTTCGCCGGCAGCCTCTTGATGCTTGCGGCTATCGTCAGCGTATACGTGCAGACATCGGGTCAGGCGGGCGGCCCGACGCTGAACTACGTCGACCTGGTGCGCCAGGCGCCGGGCTGGAGCTCCGGATTCCAGACATGGATGTTCTGGGGGTTCTTCTTCGCGTTCGCCGTCAAGATGCCTCTCTTCCCGTTCCACACCTGGTTGCCCGACGCGCATGTAGACGCCCCTACCGCGGGCAGCGTGATCCTGGCGGGGGTGCTGCTGAAGATGGGCGGCTACGGCTTCCTCCGCTGGCAGATCCCGCTCTCGCCCGATGCGAGTCGACAGTTCGCCGCCGTACCGATAACCCTGTCGGTTATCGCGATCCTGTACGGGGCGTATATCACGCTCATGCAGCGCGATCTCAAGAAGCTAATCGCGTACTCGAGCGTTGCCACGATGGGCTTCGTAGTGCTCGGGATTTTCACGTTCACGACGCAAGGAGTCCAGGGCGCACTGATCCAGATGGTGAGCCACGGGCTGATCTCCGGCGCGCTCTTCCTTGGCGTGGGAGTGATATACGAGCGGCTGCACACGCGCGAGATAGCGAAGCTCGGCGGCCTCGCGACGTTGATGGGTCCCTTCGCGGCTCTCTTCGTGATCCTGAGCCTGGGCAACCTCGGGTTGCCAGGGTTGAGTGCATTTGTGGGGGAAATCCTCGTCACGGTCGGCGCGTTCATCCGCAACCCACTGCTCGCCGTTCCGGTGTACTTCTACATAGTCGTGTCGGCCGCGTACATGCTTTGGATGGTGGCGCGTGTGTTCTACCTGGGCAAGCCTGCCGGGGACCACAATCTGCCGCCAATGAACCTGTGGCAGGAAACTCTGCCGCTCGCCGGGCTGGCACTCCTGAGCGTCCTCATCGGCGTCTGGGCCACCCCTTTCCTGCAGACGATGGAGCCCTCAGTTACGGGTCTGCTAAACTACCTCGGGGTTCCTCAGGACACTGGCACGGCGTTCACGCCATAGGGCAAGGTAGCCCGCGGCCCGCATCGGAGTGATTTGTTGCAAGTACCTCTGCCATCAATAGACCTGTTCGCCGTTTCGCCCCTTATAGCGATGACGGTGACTGCTTCGGTGCTGCTGCTTATCACGATCTTTGCGCCAAGGGTGAGGGGAGCTGTCTACCCGCTCGTCACGCTGGCTGGCCTCCTCGTCACGCTGGGCTTCGTGCTCGCACTGCTAGCCAGGGAGCCCGTCGTGACTTTCAGCGGTAGCTGGCGCGCGGACCAGTTCTCGCAGTACTTCGGCGTCACGGTGCTCCTGGCGGCGATGCTTGCGGTGCTTATCAGCGATTCATGGCTTCGCCTCCACCAAGTCAGCCAGGTGGAATACTACGCAGTGCTGGTGTGTTCAACGGCGGGCATGATCGTGTCCGCTTCCGCGTACGACCTCATGACACTCTTCCTCGGGATCGAGTTGATGAGCGTGCCGACTTATGTGCTGACCGGCTTTGCAAAGCACAGGCGTGAGTCGAACGAGGGCGCAATGAAGTACTTCCTGCTGGGGGCGTTCTCCAGCGCGATACTTCTGTACGGCATGACATGGACGTACGGTGTGACGGGGAGCACGCGCTTCGATCAGATCGCGAGTTTTGCAGCACAGGGCGGCGCCGCCAGGCCAGCGGTTCTTCTCGCCATGCTGCTGATGGTGGCGGGACTCGGATTCAAGGTGGCGGCAGTGCCGTTCCACCAATGGACGCCGGATGCGTATCAGGGCGCGCCCACGGTAGTCACCGCGTTCATGTCGGTAGCAGTGAAGGCAGGCGCCTTCGCCGCGCTCGTGCGGCTGCTTACCCAGGCGCTTCCCGGCATGCTAGACGACTGGCGTCCGATCCTGATCGTCATTTCGATCCTGACCATGCTGATCGGGAACTTGGCAGCGATAGCTCAGACGGACGTGAAGCGGATGCTCGCGTACTCCAGCATAGGGCACACCGGATTCATGCTGGTCGGCCTCGCGATGTGGTCACGGGATAACACGCTGGGAGCGTCCAGTGTGCTCTTCTACGCGCTCGCCTACGTCTTTATGAACCTGGGCGCTTTCGGCGTGCTGGCATGGATGGAGAATCACGGCGGTGGCACGACGCTCGAGCACATGGACGGCCTGTTCGCGCGAGCGCCGGCAGCGGGACTTGCGCTTGGAATCTTCCTGCTGGGGCTCATGGGCTTCCCGCTGACTATCGGCCTTCCGGCCAAGGTTTTTGTTTTCCTTTCGGCGGTGCGGGCCGGTCACACCTGGCTTGCAGTGCTCGGCTTCCTGATCAGCGCGGTTGCCGCTGTGTACTACCTGCGGGTGCTCGCCCGACTGTTTGCTTACGAGCCCAGGTACGCGCTCGCCTCGCCGCGCCAGCCGCTGATGGTGCTGGGGCTTGCGATATGCGCGACAGCGACGGTCGTCTTCGGCCTGCTGTTCGTACCGCTGCTGGACTTCGCCGAGAGGGCTGTCGGCTCCTAGCATATCGCCACCCGGCTATGTGCTGAGTTAGCGAGTGGTACAGCACGATTGCCGCTGTTGCAACGACCAGCACACGTGTCGAACCCAGTCGGCTCTTCCGGCCGTGGCACGGTGGAGAGGCGGCCGACAAGCAGCGGGCTTTCTGAGATTGGTAGTTCAGATAGCCGCTGATCCCGGCGTGGCATAATTGTGCCATCGGCACGCAGCCTGCGATACTCAGGGTGAGGAGGGGCTATGGACGACGACCTGATTTTCAGTGAGACGCCCGAGTTGAGTGCGCCCGTGCTCGTTATGGCTTTCAAAGGCTGGAACGATGCAGGTAGCTCGGCGTCGCACGCTCTCGAGTACTTGATCAGCCAGCTCAGCGCGCGTAAGTTCTGCTCCATGGATCCGGATCATTACTACGACTTCACCCAGGCACGGCCGCACACTCGGCCCGTGGGCGAGTACCGACGAGAGCTCACGTGGCCGAAGAACGAGTTCTATTACCATCGATCCTCCAGCGGGGCCGACGCAGTGTTCTTCCTGGGGCAGGAACCGCACCTGAGGTGGCGCCGGTACTCGGAGAACGTACTCAGCCTCACACGCCGGCTCGGAGTGAGTGAGGTGATCGCTCTCGGCGCTCTGCTGGCAGATACCCCCCATACTCGAGCCGTGCCGCTGTCCGGTGGATCGAGCACTCCCGCGCTTGCCGAGCGGCTGAGGAGCATAGGCATACGCGGCAGCTCATACGAGGGGCCGACGGGTATTCTAGGCGTGCTTGGAGCGATGCTTACCGACGCAGATATCGCGAACGGCTCTATCTGGGCGGCCGTGCCCCACTACATCTCCGCCACGCCGAACCCCAAGGCCAGCGCGGCTCTCCTTCGAAAGCTGACGTGCGTCGTACCGCTGGCCGTGGCGGTGGCTGAGATGGAGGCGGAAGCGGAAGCGTACGGAGCGCAGGTCGAGTCGGCGCTTACCGACAACCCGGAGGCGCAACAGTACGTACGAGAGCTGGAGCTCCGGCACCTCTCATCGCCCGACGAGCCCGAGCTGGACCTGCCTCCGCTGGAGGGTAGCGAGCCGCTGGACGACGCGCAGGCCGAGGGGCTGATACGGTCTGTAGAAGAGTTTCTCCGACGGCAGAGCGATCCTGGAGGCGGGGAGGGACGCGGCTGAGACGAGCGCGATCTCCAAGAGCATACCCAGCCGGTGAGACGGAACCGAAGCCGCGCTTACTGCTCGTGAAGCTTGCAGACCTGGGAGATGCAGTCCTCCTGACGGCCGCAGTAGACGCGGCTTGCAACTCCTTACCTGAGTACGACTTGGACTTGCTGCTCGGCCGGGCGGGAGCGCCAGTCTTCGAGCATGACTCGAGGGTGCGCAGGGTATTGTCCTTCGATAGGCACCTGATATCCGGGCGGCGCGCCTTCACACCTCGCTCGCTGTTAGCCTGGGGAAAGCTGCTGTGGTTCCTCAGGCGTGAACGCTACGACGCGCTGATCCTCGCCCACCACATGACCACACTGTTCGGGACGCTGAAGCTGGCCTCGCTTGCTTTGCTTTGCGGAGTGCCGGTACGCGTGGGTCTGGACAACGGCAGGGGCTTCTTTCTGAACATGCGGTATCGGGACGATGGAATGGGCGCGATCAGCGAGGGGGCGTACTGTGTGCGCCTCATCCAAGTGCTGGGCGGCGCCCCTGTGCCTGGACGATTAAGCGTGAGGGTTGACCCGAAGGCTGAGACGCGAGCAGGCAATCTGCTACCCGAGCCGGTCAGGCGTCCCGTGGTGGCGATCCACCACGGACTTGGAGGGTGGATACCGTCGAGAGGATGGACTCCCGATGGGTACGCCCGCGTGGCGGAAATACTTCACGACCGTGTAGAAGGTACGCTGCTGCTCATCGGTGGCCCTGAGGAGGTGGCGGCAGCGCGGCAAGTGGCGGCCCTCGCGAACGTTCCAATAGAGGTTATGGCCGGTCAGACCGACGTTCAGGCTCTGGCGGCACTACTGCGCCGGTGCGACCTTTACATTGGCCCGGACTCGGGTCCCATGCAGCTCGCCTTGGCCCTCCAGGTTCCCGTCGTTAGCCTGTGGGGTCCGACGAACGAGGCGGCGTGGGGTCCATGTGAAGAGATTGGTGCAGGCAAGGCAGTCTGTCTCCGTGCGCCGGACCGTCCGCGGCCGTGGATCTACGTAGGACACAGCATGGGAGAGGTATACCGCGACTCGGATCTCGGAAGCCTCGATCCGATGCTCGTCGCCGAGGCAGCGATAAAGCTGCTGGAGGAGCGGGACTATCGCTAGAGGCAAGAGTCCCTACGATAGGGGCAGCACGTCTGCCACCGTACTGGCGTACCGCTCGTGCCAGAGGCTGAACATGAGCAGGCTCCAGATGCTGCGGCTATGGTCGCGACGACCGCGACGATGCTCGTCCAGCATCTGAGCGACCACCGCAGGATCAAACAATCCTTGCTCGCCAATGAGCTGAGTGGAGAGCCGCTCATCAACCATATCTCGGAGGTCGGTCTTGATCCATAAGGGGATCGGCACGTGGAAGCCCGCTTTGGGCCGGTGTAGGATTTCCTGAGGAAGCAGGCGGGCGGCAACGCGTTTGAGCAGGTACTTCAACGTCAGTCGGCGCACCTTGAGGTCACTCGGTAGCGCGGCCATGAACTCGACCAGTCGCAAGTCGAGTAGCGGCACGCGAACCTCCAGCGAGTGGGCCATGCTCATCCTATCCACCTTTGTGAGCATGTCGTCCACAAGCTGAACTTTCAGGTCCACATACAGTAGCCGATTGATCAGGTCATCGCTGGGATACGCGTCGTAGTACTCCTGCATCAAAGCCACCGTGGGACGCCGCTCGCCGCGAGGAGCGGCTTGAGAAGAGGTGTACAGACGTTGCTTCATCTCCTCGCTGAGAAACGACTTCCACGCGACGTGGGCGGGAAGTGGTGGAAGCGAGGCTCCGTTCACGAAGCGCTTGAGCTTGAAGTCCAGGCTAACCTTGCTATCGGAGGTCGGTACCATATCCGCCAGTTTCGGTAGCAAGCCCGCGCCCAGTACTGCCGGCAACCGCCGATAATAGGCGGCCAGCTTGTCGGCCTGATAAGTGTAGTAGCCACCGAAAAGCTCGTCGCCCCCATCGCCGCTCAGAGCGACTTTGATATGCCTTGATGCCAGCTCACTAACCGCGTACACAGCCACTGCCGAGGAGTCGGCGAAGGGTTCGTCGAAGCAACCGGCCATCGCGGTGACGATGTCGTGTGCGCGCGGCTCCATTACCAGCTCGTGATGTTCGGTCTCGAAGCGATCCGCCACGATCCTCGCGTACGGCAGCTCGTTGTACGACTCCTGCTGGAAGCCTATAGAAAAGGTGCGCACCGGCTGGTTGGCGATCTCGCTCATTAGCGCAACCACGATGCTGGAGTCGAGGCCACCGCTCAGAAAAGCGCCCGTCGGCACGTCGGATATCATCTGGTCGCGTACAACCTCGCGGAGCAAGTCAAGCAAGCTGCTTTCGACGTCGCGGGAGTGTCGGACTCGCGGGTGCTGCGTCGCGGCTCTGGGCACGTCCCAGTACCGCTTCACCTCCATCCGACCACTCGCCGCATCAAAGGTCAGTATGTGGCCGGGCAGGAGCTTGCGTATGGCCGCGAACATGGTACGCGGTCCCGGGACGTAGTTGAGGGAGAGGTAGTCGGATAGTGCGATCGGGTCGATTTCACGGCTGACGCCGTCCGGCAGCAGGGCCTTGATCTCCGAGCCGAAGACCAGCCGGTCGTCCAGCTGAGCGTAGTAAAGTGGCTTGACGCCGATGTGGTCGCGCGCGAGTATCAGCCGCTGGCGAGGCTCGTCCCAGACAGCCAGGGCGAACATGCCGTTGAGTGAGCGCACGAAGTCATCGCCCTCCTCTTCATAGAGGTGCACGATCGCCTCCGTGTCCGTGCGGGTGGAGAAGCGGTGCCCAGCGCGCTCAAGACGCTCACGAAGTCGTGGAAAGTTGTATATCTCGCCGTTGTACGCGGTCCATATCGTTCCGTCCTCATTGGAGAGCGGCTGGTGCCCGCCCTCAATATCAATGATCGAGAGTCGGGCGGAACCCAACCCCGCTCGACCTCTGATCAGTACGCCGCGGTCGTCGGGCCCGCGGTGCGAGATCGTCTTGCACATAACGTCCAGGATCTCGGGCCCGACCGGCCGATCACGGTCGTAATACACTTTGCCGCAGATACCGCACATGGACTCTTCCTGTCTTGTTACGTTCGGAGCTTCGGCGAATATGCGCTTGATCGTATCGAAGCGATGGTACCTGATAATCCGGTGTGTGAGAGCCTGTGCGCTGCTCAGCTCCCTCGCGCGGCTCTCAGTGCGCGCCCGTTGCCTGCAGTACCGCGGGAACCGTACGTAGCACGATCTGCACGTCGAGCCACAAGCATTGATGCTCTATGTAAGCGAGATCGAGGCGGACACGTTCGTCGAATTGGTTTGTCTTCCGGCCGAGGAGCTGCGCGAGTCCAGTGATTCCGGGCTTTGCTTCCAGTCGTTTGAGCTGCCACGGAGCATACGTCTCTGGTCGCCAGGAGGTGGGGCGCGGGCCGACAATGCTCATCTCACCACGCACGACGTTCAGCACCTGAGGCAGCTCGTCAATGCTGGTCTTGCGCAAGATACGACCGACGCGAGTAATGCGCGGATCGTTGCGCATGTGGAAGTCCGGCCACGGCACCTCGTTGAGGTGCGCGAGCTGCGTCTTCATCTGCTCCGCATTGACCACCATGGTGCGGAACTTGTACATGACGAAACGCTCTCCGCCTTTGCCCGTACGCGTCTGGAGAAACAGCGCCGGATCGCGCGGGGACTCAAGCTTGAGCAGCAGCACGCCCAGGCAGAACAGTGGGATGAGAATGGGAGATGTTAGTGTCACGATCAGCAGGTCCATTGACCGTTTCGCGACGAGATATGCACGCCCGCGCAGTAAGCGTCTAGAGGGGTCGATGCGTTGCAGCCAGCGGCACTCAGAGGAGATAAGGTCGTTCGACGTCAACGAGTTCGTCCGAATCCCCCTTTGTAATCGTCCTCTGCCAAGCTTGGATCAACCGCTAATATAAGGCGCCGTCAACGTATCACAGGGCCACACCGACCTCTCGGCCCCCACCAAAAAGGTTGCAAATGGCGATGTGAATAGAGTAGAGCGCGTGTGCGCGACTCCTTAGGTGCGGCGCTCACTCAGTATAAGAGATCGCGGGAACGGTGGGCAACGCGACGGCGTTGATAGCAGACATCAGCTCATTCATGCTATCTTGCAGTGCGGTGACGACCGAGTCGCTGCTAGTGCCGCGAGCAGGGGAATGTGAAGCATGGATATGGGTCACCGAGTGGCCATCGTGGGGTTAGGATACGTGGGGCTGCCGCTGGCGGTAGCCTTCGCTGAAGCCGGCGTGCAGGTTGTCGGCCTCGATGTGGATCGTGAGCGCGTGGCCATGCTTGCGGCGGGAACCAGCTACATTGACGACGTCCCGGACGAACGGCTCCAGGCGGTCTTGCGGTCGGGTAACTTCTCTGCCACTCTTGATCCCGCGTGCCTGGAGGTCGCCACCGATATCGTGATCTGCGTGCCCACACCGCTGACCAAGCACCGCATTCCCGACATGGAGGCGGTTCAGGGCGCGGCACGAACCGTTGCCTCCCGCCTGCGGCCCGGCCAGCTAGTTGTTCTGGAGAGTACCACCTACCCCGGAACCACGGACGAGGTTCTACAGCCCGCCCTGGAAGAAGGTGGGCTGAGGGCTGGAGTTGACTTTGCGCTTGCTTACTCGCCGGAGCGCATCGATCCTGGCGCGACCGGGTCGAAAGGTTACACACTCCGAAACACCCCCAAGCTGGCAGGTGGTCTCACTCAGACGTGCACCGAGCGAGCGCTGGCACTGTACAGGCTGGTCGTCGATACTGTTGTGCCGGTCAGCTCGCCCAGGATCGCTGAGATGGCCAAGCTCTTCGAGAACGTCTTTCGCAACGTGAACATGGCACTGGTGAACGAGCTCTCCATGCTCTGCGACCGCATGGATCTCGATGTCTGGGAGGTGCTGGCCGCGGCGGGAACCAAGCCGTTCGGCTTCGCCCGGTTCGACCCCAGCCCTGGTGTAGGCGGTCACTGTATTCCTGTTGACCCGTTCTATCTGACGTGGAAAGCACGTGAGTATGGCATGCACACGCGCTTCATCGAGCTGGCGGGCGAGATCAACGAGAACATGCCGCGCTACGTCGTTAGCCGGGTGACCGAGGCACTGAATACACAGATGAAGAGCCTGAACGGCTCGCGCATCCTCGCACTGGGAGCCGCGTATAAAGCAAACGTTTCAGACCTGCGAGGCTCACCGGCGCTCGCCGTTATGGAGGGCCTGATCTCCGGGGGCGCACGTGTGCGGTATCACGACCCGCTCGTCCCCCGGATCAAAGTAGCGGCGGAAACGCTGGCGAGCGTGCCTCTCTGCGCCGAGGAGGTGGCCCAGGCCGACTGTGTCGTGGTGCTGACCGACCACGCCGGGATGGACTACGAGCTAATCGCCGACCGGGCCCTGTTGATAGTGGATATGCGCAACCGGGTGCCAAGGGGCAAGCTCACGAGTCAGGGTCAGAATGTGCTAGTGTGATGCCACCGGACACAATCAGCCGTAGCGATTCCACCTTGACGTGATGAATACGTCCCCTTCCGAGAGCTTTCCCGAGCGGCGGGTCGTCGGCGTTCGGGTACATCCTCTCGACCTGCAGCGAACGGTCGCCGCTATTTCTAGTTTGATCTCCGGCGGCGGGACTCACCAGGTCGCTACGGTGAATCCCGAGTTCATCGTGCGTGCGTGCAGAGAGCCCGCGTTCAAGCGGTTGCTTGAATCAACCGACCTTGCAACGCCGGACGGTATCGGTGTAGTGCTCGCCCTTCGATTGGTGCATCGGGTTCCGGCGACGCGCGTTGGCGGCACGGACCTGATTCCCCACCTGGTGCAGTTGGCGGCGGCAAGAGGGTGGCCGGTCTTCCTGCTAGGCGCGATGCCGGGCGTCGCGGAGGCAGCAGCGCGCAGGTTGGTAGCGCTCGCACCGGGCCTGCGTGTAGCCGGCACGTATTCGGGCACACCTCACTCCTCGGCGGATGCGGAGACGGTAGAGTTTATCCGCTCTAAAGGGACAAGGCTGCTCCTCGTCGCGTTCGGCAATCCAGCGCAGGAGTACTGGATAGCGCGGAATCGAGGCAGACTTGGCCCCTGTGTGGCTATAGGCGTGGGCGGAGCATTCGACTACCTCGCTGGTGTCGTGCCGCGCGCACCAGTGTGGGTGCAACGTGCCGGCTTCGAATGGCTGTATCGACTGATCCAACAGCCGCGGCGGTGGAGAAGGCAGCTTGCCCTGCCAGTATTCGTGTACCTGGTGCTCCAGGAGTGGGTGCAAAGCAGGAGGGGACAGCTATGGCCACGCCGGGCCTGATTTTCGCTGCCGGTTGGTGGGGAAGGTGAGTAGCCTCGACGACGACTGCCGAGAAAACTGTGGAGATTG
Organism: Rubrobacter sp.; assembly: GCA_016781735.1. GTDB lineage: Bacteria > Chloroflexota > Chloroflexia > Thermobaculales > Thermobaculaceae > LC3-1. Next base: position 326 of record JADDPT010000072.1, on the reverse strand, counting down.
TGGCCGCGCAGGCTGAACGGCTCGTCGCACTGGGGTAGCTGATGGGACGCCTGAACCCAAGACCTACTGCCCGACACGCGTGTGCGTCGTTTGCTCGACTAGCGCAACGTGCTGAGGAAATGTACCTGCTTCTTTCCCGGGAGGGTAGCCACCTGTACCGCTCGACACGCTAAGGCACGCTCACGCAGCCCTGCTGCTAGCCTCGGGAGTACCGGTAGGCTACGTCAGCGCACGGCTCGGACCAAGACCAGAAATGATTACGATGGATCTTCATGGTCACGTACTCCCCGTTGCGAGCTTGGAGATTGATTGCCGGTTATACTCTT
>JADDPT010000027.1 GCA_016781735.1 Rubrobacter sp. | reverse complement strand
CCGCCTGCCGCTGGCAACCGGACGGCGCGGCGGGTGACCGTACGCCCCCTGCACATAGTCGGAACCACACATGTTGTGTGGGATAATAGATTGAAGCCGTGTGCTCGCTAGGCTGAGGCCGTACATGGTTCGATTCTTGGCTAGGGACCGGAGAAACGTGTTATGCATACTGCCCGGCAACACGCTGACCTCCAGCGTAGCAAAACCAACACAGTAGGAGCCGTAGAGTGACGTAGCCCTACAGGGGGATACGCTGATGTTGATACAGAGGTACACTAGTCCGCTTCTGTACCACTACACGAAGAGGAAGACCGCCATCGAGCGTATCCTCCTTGGTCTCACGATTAGGATGAGCCCGTTGGTGGAAATGAACGATCTTCGAGAGGCTGAGACCTGGTACTTCTCTTAGAGTGTGGGGGATATAGAAGTCGCTCCCAGTCCCGAAGAGTGGGCGGAGCTGGATCAGCAGATCGACACGCTCCTTCGACGTCGCGGTCGCATCGCCTGCTTCACGCAGGAATCATTCGTATTTCCACCTGGCATGAGCATGATCGATGTTGAGGTTGGCTTTCATAGCCTCGGCATACCAGGATATGCGCATGACCGCATGTGGGCGCAGTACGCTGATAATCACAAAGGGGTATGCCTCGTCTTCGACCGAGCCAAGTTGGTGGAGCGGATGCAAAACCATTTCGGTGAACGGCTTCGTGCGGGCAAGGGCGTGCTGATCCACGGTCCCGTGGAGTATATCCACGACCAGTTGTACGACCCTTCCCGCTCTCTTTCCCACGATGAACTCCACCAGATGGGAGTTGAAGACTACGTGAAGAGCCACCGGGAGCGTTTCGCCCGTCAATTGTATCTGACGAAGACCGGAGACTGGGCGAACGAGCAGGAGTACCGGTTCGTATGGATTGATGGCGAGGACCGTGAGGATCCTGAATTCGTCTCTATCGAGGGATGCCTCGCGGAAATCTGCACTGGAGCCCGGTTCCCCGAGCCTTACCACGTCAATATGAGGCAGGTTATGGAACGGTTGGGGATAGAGGTCCACGCGGTTCGATCTTGGAATGGACGCCTCAACAAGTATCCCATGTTTTACGAGCCCCCTCCGCCGCCAGCGCCTACTGTGGTTCCCGACGACAGCTTCGGCTGCGGAGGGACTGTCACGACGCACATCCTGGACAGCGCTGAGGCGCACTGTGTCCTCGCGCAATCCGATGGCAAAGTGGTCGTGGCCGGTGGGGCGGCAACGCGGTTGAAGAACCAATTTCTCCGGGAAGAAGGATTTGCCATCGCTAGGTACGAGATCGACGGCACCCTGGACGCGACATTCGGTCAAGAGGGTACAGCCGTGGCGTACTTTGCCAAATTGGATAGGGGTGCTCAAGCGCTAGTGCTTCGCAAGGGTGGTGAACTCATCGCCATGGGTACCGCCCGGGTCGAGGAAATGGGTGTCTTCGCCCTAGCGAGCTTCAAGCACGACGGCGAACTAGACGACAGTTTCGGCGAAGGGGGTATAGTAACGAGCGACTTCGGTCGCCGGGCCACAGCTCAGGCCCTTGCGCTCCAATCCGATGGTGGAATCATCATCGGGGGTAAAGCACCTGCAGAGCTTCCGGCCTACGCCGGCGCTCAATGGGAACCCTTGTCAACTGGTTTCAAAGGCGGCGTGTGGGCCTCCATAATTACTAGATACCGTGAGAACGGGCAGCGGGACGAGCACTTCGGTGACGGTGGTGTCGTAGTCGTGCCCTTTCTCGGTCCGTGGACATGGGGGCTCACTATACAGCCGGACGACAAGATTCTCCTGGCGGGCACTTACGGACGCGGAGCAGCGATTGGAATAGCGGTCGCCCGCTTTACCCCCGATGGGGAGCCGGACACTTCGTTCGGTCGCGGCGGCTGGCAGGCGGTCGAAGGACTCGCGTCGGGTCAGGACCGAGCAAATGGTATTGTCCTCCAGCCTGACGGTAAGTTGATCGTGATTGGCCACTGCTCTGCGGGTGACTCGTCCCGCCCCTCGTCCTCATTTGCGGCGGTGCGGCTTCACCCCGATGGGAGCCCGGACGAGGACTTCGGTGAGGGCGGAACCGTCGTAACAGCGTTCGGGGATGAGGAGAACGCGCGCGCGCATTCTGCCATCGTGCGGCCGGATGGAAGAATCATATGTGGCGGGTACGCTTCGGGCCTTGCAACGCTCGTGTACTACACGGCGGAGGGCATCCCGGACGATACGTTCGGTGACCGGGGCGTGGGTCGCACAAGTCTCCGGTGGAGCAATGGAGTAGAGGCTTTAGCCCTCCGCTCGGATGGCAAGGTTGTGGCGATCGGGACCACGAGCGGGGAACCGGGTAGCGAATTTGCCTTGGCCTGCTTTCCCTAGAGTGCAGGGCAAGTAGACTCCGGGGACTGTCTTGACGCTTGTTGGCTGAACAGTAAAACGGCGACATCACCACTGGGGAGACCGTGTGACTCCTTCTAGCTCGTGAGTTCGGACTGTTGAAGCACGGTCAGTAAGCACGTAGAGCGGACAAGCATGCCAGAGGTCCCATCCTCCGCCAACGTGGCTAGTGTTTCGGCCCTTCTATCCGATACGGACTCTTGGATGTCGCCTCATAGATGCTTGGGGCCGAGGGCCAAATCAGTCCGGCTTCGCTCGTTTGGATGCACGCCTCTGTACGCGTACGTCGTCTCCTTAGTCCTCACCGCAGTGTAGCCGTAGTCTCACCGCAGGCTGCGCGTGCGATGATGCGGGCATACGCAGGAATGTGAGATAGCGATCCGGAGTTGAGGAGGCACAGATGGAAGCTGAGGGATGGAACGGGGCGGGTGTGGTAAACAGGCGCCTGGATGCCGTCGAACAAAGGTTAAGCGCGGTTGAGGCGCGGCTGCGCCTACTCGATCCTCGGTTCTCCTCCCCGCCGCCAGCGCCCCCACGATTGGAGCATGCACAAACTGACCAACCACGGGGCGGAAACCTCCAAGCAGCAGGTAGGCCGGGGCCAGCCGCCCCTCCGCCTCCGCCCGTCAATACACCCCCCTCAACAGAGCGGCCCACGGCAGCTCGCCGCACCGTCCGAGGTTACCTGCCGGCCCGCACCTGGACCGCGAGTGATCTCGAGCAACTACTCAGCGGGCGAGGACTGGCATGGATGGGCGGTGCTGCCATCCTCGCGGGAGCGATCTTCTTTCTGAGCCTCGCCTTCACACGTGGATGGATCGGACCCGGCATGAGGGTGAGTATCGGCGTCGCGGCAGGAGCCCTGATGCTGGCCGGAGGAGCGTGGTTCTTCGAGCGCAAGGAGCGTCTCTTCGGTCACGTGCTCGTGGCGACCGGTCTGGGAGCGCTCTCGATCTCCCTGCTCGCGGCCACCCGCCTGTACCAACTCATCCCCGTTGAGGCAGGTCTGACCGCTGCCCTCGTTATCTCGGCAGCCGCCGCCATGATCGCAATACGGGCGAACTCGCAGGTGGTTGCGGGCTACGGGCTGGTCGCGATGCTTGCGGCTCCGCCGCTCCTCGACGCTGCCCCGACGTTCATCACGGTCGCGTTCCTCGGAGCGGCGCTTGTAGGCACAACAGCGATCTCGCTGTACAAGTCGTGGACCTGGCTGCCATCGGTGGCCTTTCTACTGTCGGCGCCCCAGGTGGGTGCCTGGCTCGCCGATGACGCCCCTCTCCTGGCAGGTGGAATGGTGCTCGCCGGCTACTGGCTGTTGAATGCGGTCGCGGCGGGTGGGGAAGAGTTCCGCCTTCGCAGGCACCGATTGAGTGGGACGAACACCACCTTGCTCCTGCTGAACGCGACCTTCCTCGTAGGTACCGGCTTCGAGTGGCTTAGCAACAACGGGACGCCGGAGGCGCACGGCCTGTTGCTCGTAACCGCGGCGGTGGCTCACGGAGTGTTGGGCGCGCACTTCCTGCGCACGGGCGGCGATCGTCACCCATTCGGCCTGCTCTCGGCCGGGACCGGACTGGCTGTGTTTTCAATGGCAGTCCCGGTACAGCTCGGAGGCGCCGTCGTGCCTATCGGCTGGGCTGCGGAGGCCGCTGGTCTCGTGTGGCTATACCGCGAGCGCCGCCACGGGTACAGTGGCGCGGCGGGCCTGGCGCTGGGGTCGCTAGCGGTTGGTCACCTCATGCTGTTCGAGTATCCGTTCTGGCGCATAGAGGAAGGTCTGAGGCACGCTACACCGTTCCTGAACTCGTCCGGCGGTACGCTGGGATTCGTCGCGGCTGCTTTCGCGCTCTGCGCGTGGCTGGTGCCATCGGCACGGCTCCGCCAGATACCAGCCACCGCAGTCGCGCTGCTCGTGATGTACGCCCTGCCCTTCGAGCTCTCGGGTCTCGCGCTCCTGTCGGGGTGGGCAGCGGCCGCGGTCCTGGCTGCTGGCTCCGCCCGGTGGGTAACAGGGGGCGCTCCCACACCTATAGAGGTGTCCACGCGAGGCTGGACCGCGATCAACGCGCTCTCAGTCTCCTCGTGGCTCTCGCTCGCTCTCGCCGTTCAACATGCGCTCAGCTTCGAGATGCCCGAGTGGCGGCTGGGGGTACTGCCGAGGGTACCGTTCACGGACGAGGCGGCAGCGGCTGCCCTCGTGCTCGGCGCAGCGCTGGTCGCGTGGGGCTACGTGTCGCGAGAGAGGGCGGCGAGAAGTATCGGGCTCCTCACCGCTTCGGCCGTACTGTTCTACCTGATGCCGATGGAGCTGGAGCTGCCAGCGACCGTAGTCGCGTGGTCCGCTCTTGCGCTCGCAGTCGGCTGGCTGTCCCGGTTGGAGCCTGCGCGATCGAGTTGGTACCATCGGCTCGCGGCAACGTACGTTGGATTCGGACTGATTACTACACTATCCGCCATCGCGCCGATCGAGAGGCTGTTCGTAGACGGAAGCCTTCAGTCACGCCTTGTCGCTCATCCTCTCTTCTGGAGCGGCGCGACGGCTGCCCTTGGCTCACTCGCCATCGTCATCGGCGCGGCCTACGCCAGCAACCGTAACCACCCAAGGTCACGCTGGCTCGCGGCACTGGCAGGTGCGCTCGTGGTCTACCTCCTCTCGGTAGGCGTCGTGGACGAGTTTCAGCGACACGTAGGTGACGAGACGAGCCTGGTGTCCCTGCAAAGGCAAGCACAGGTGGCGCTCTCCATCCTGTGGGCTGGACTCGGCGGGCTGGCATTCGTTCTCGGCGTAGTTCGTTGGAACCGCCTGCTCCGAATAGGGGGCCTGGGACTCCTGGCGCTGGCGACGACGAAGGTGTTCCTCTACGACATGGCCTCGCTGGATGCCACGTACCGGGTGCCGTCGTTCATCGGGCTCGGCGTCCTGCTGCTAGTCAGCTCGTACGTGTACCAGCGGCTGCAACCGGCAGCACGGCACGCCACCGAGCGGGGCGACTAGCAACCTACACAAGGTCAGCACGAGCACCCCAGCCTGTCTGTATAGACGGGCCGGGGTGCTCCGATAGCATGGTCGGCCCGCTGGTAGTCTGTGACCAGACTGGGAACTAGCTAACGCCACTGCTCTAGAGCCTTACGCACCTGTGCCTCGGCGGCGCGAGTCATTCCCAGTGCCTTCTCTTCCGTCAGCTCCTCGTCTCCTAGGAGGACCACCGTG
>JADDPT010000018.1 GCA_016781735.1 Rubrobacter sp. | reverse complement strand
AACCACGCTCGAGAGCTACAAATACGGGCGGCAGCACCTGTTGACCGCTAAGGACAGCATATGAGCGGACGCCGTTCCCGGCGGCGGGCCGGTCGTCGCGAGTGCCTCAGAGGCGCGGTGATCGACTGATGTCCGCCAATCGGCAAGCTCCGACAGGGTCACGACCCGGTAGCCGCGCCGCCCGAGCTCAGGCAGCACATACTCGAGCGTCGCCACCGTCCGCCACCTGCTCTCGCACCCGTCGTGGAGGATGATAACCGAGCCAGGACGCGTGTTGAGCAGGATGTGCCTTGAGGCGTACCACGCAGAGGGAATGTGGCAGTCGTAGGCGTATGCGGAGCCAAGAGCGCACCGGTAGCCGTGGCGCTGGAGCTGGCCTATCATCCTCTGGCTAAACCACCCGGAGCCAGGACGGAACCAGCGGACAGGGCCGAAAGGCGAAAGGAATCGGTGGGTCTGAAGGAGCTCTTGCTCGAACTGCTCGGCCGAGAGGCGGATGCTCGGTACATCTGCCATAAGGTGGTTGCCCAGCTCGTGCCCCTCCTCGGACAGGCGGCTCAGGATCCACTCGTTTCCGGAGACACGCTCGCCGAGCACAAAGAACGTGGCCCGGGCACCGTGCTCGGCAAGCGTGTCGAGGATGGCAGGAGTGAGGGCGGGGTGAGGGGCGTCGTCTATTGTGAGCGCGACTAGCGGCTCCTCGGTGTCGGTGTAGTACAAGACCTCGGGATGCCGGCGGGCGAGCAGTCGAATGACAGAGAGTGGCCGGAGGATAAGCGTCCCGAGCGTAACGGCGCACAGGCCCGCCGTCAGGACAACGCCTCCTCGCATCACCAACCTGCCTCCTGTATGCACATCTGGGCTCGCGATCGGTCGGTTCGCATACTCTCGCGACGGTTCATGATACGGGGTCTGCTCGGCCAGAGTTCCCGTGCCTCCTTGGAGTGGTAAGAATCACCGGAGTAGTGTGAAGACAACAGCCGCAGTCAGAGCGCCAAGTATAGCCCCGGCCAACACTTGGGCGGAGGTGTGGTCCCGGAGCACGATCCTGGACCAGGCGACGAGTAATACCGTGGGTACCAGGACGAGCATCCGCCAACCGAACGCCAGCACCAGGATCATCAGCGATCCTGCGACAGCAGCCACGTGCACCGAAATCTTCCAGTACAGCGTCACCAATCCGGACATGAGTATGCCTGCAGCCAGGGCCGATGCGAGTGCAACTAGTTGGCGCGGCGCACCCAAGAGCACGAGAATCACCGTTCCGAGGATGAGCGACGGGATGACCACCGCGCCGACGGCACGCCGCTGCTCCCGATCCCTTACGTGGTAGTCGCTGACCCGGCCGATTCGCAACAGAATCAGGATGTAGATCAGGGGGATGGCCGATGCAAACAGAGCAGCGAGTGCTGCCCAAGCTACTCCCGCTAAGACGCTTGGGGAGTACCTGAGCGCGACCGCGAGTAGGAGCACAGGCACGATAATGATGGGCGACAGCAAGTCCGTGAGCGCCTTGGCGATCCTTTGTCTGATCGGTGTAGCGCCCGCTGCAGCATTCCGATATATCGGCACATATCGAGACAAGCCGCTACCTCTGCATCCCACGGAAGTGCGAGACTGCCTCTCGCACTATTGGCGATTGATCGTAGTACTCGGCAACCCGACCAATGTGCGCGACCTCGTGGTCCAGCCCGCCACGGGAAGGGCGCATGGATAGCTTATGGTGATGTTGATTGCGACGTGAGGTGCCCCTATCCCCTACAGCAACAGCCAACACCGTCGCATCGACGGTGACGCGCGTTTCCGTCTCCGTCAGCCCTTTCTCCTCGCTGCGCTCGCGAACAAAGTCGACGACGCGCGGATCGGTGAGCACCCGCAACCGCGCGAGACCATCCTGGATCTCGATGACCTGCCTATACAGGCGAAGTCGCAGGTCTCGAAAGTCGAGCAAGTCGGCGAGTATCCGCCGCGGCGGGAAGAGTGAGATCTCGGGTCTGACAGTACAGAGGTCCAGCCATACACGATGTAGCCGCCTGTATGCGCGATACCGGGCCAGGAAACGGTATAGCGTCGGGAGGCCGACGGCAGGACCCCAAGCCGGCATCGTGGCTCCGACGAGACAGAATATCACCACCAGGACCTTCAGCAGGTCCGCGACTAGTTCGGGATTATCCCCAGGATAGGGCAGCCCTAGGATCTGAGTAACCTTATGAAAGACGCGCTCCACCGTGAAGATGATACCGCCGGCCATGCCGATCGAAACCAGCCGCAAACCCAGCCATGTGGCTGGTCTCTCACCAATGAGCGCGGCTGCGGAGCTCCCGTAGTGCCAGGACTGGCGCATCCCCCGGTACATCAACCACCCCATGTAGCCGAGCAGGACCGCTTCCAGTCCCATCACGGCAGGATGGCTACCATAGCGGTCGGTGAAGTAGACAGGTTCCGTCTTGTCCACTGGCGCGATAGCGAAGAGCACCGTCATCAGTAGGAGTGTGCCGACTAGTACAGGTCGGTGGCGGCGTATCAGGCGGAATGCCTCGGGCTGGTCGTTGGCCATATAGACGAAGTAGCGGTGGACGTTCCAGGAGGCCAGGACGCCGAAGCTGTAGACGAGCAGCTTTGCAACGTTCGGCACTCCTGTCACGCCGTCCACGATCTCGTAGACCGGCGGAAGCGCCGTAGTAAGTGCGGCCACCATGAAGATGAATATCAGGCATACCGCACGGAGGCCCGGATCCGATGGCCGCCGCCACAACTCGGGAAGTTTATAGGCAGCCGCACACCAAGCCAGGACCGCGGGGCCGTAATCGACGGCGACCCTAGTCACTCGCCGTTCCTCGCTCCAGTCACAAGGCGAACCGATGCCGTAGGTCAGCTGCGGCGGGGCTCTCGTCCAGGACGGATGTCGGTGCCTCGTCCACCTTATGCGCGAGGAGCATAGAGGCGAGCATCTCGGCCTCCTGCTCCTCCTGCGACGAGTATATGCCGCGTTGCACGACGGTTCTCAGCACTGCGGGATCCATGTCGTACAGGAGGAGGCCCGCAATGTCCTGATCGCTGAGTTCTTTTCCCTCGTGGCCAAACAGTATGTGCGCGACCTCGTGCAAGATCACCTGCTCTCTCCGAATTCCGGTCGCGCTCTGGTCGAAGAAGATTACATCTCCAAACTGCGTGGGCACCCAGGCGCCGGACATGACTCCTGATGTCGAGATTGGACTCAGGAGGATGGGTCTGCCGCTGCTGGTCGCGACGGCATCGCACAGCGCCTCAACGCTGAAGGGCTCCGGCAGCTGCACCTTCCGGAGTAGTTCCTCGCATCGCCTCCGAAGATCCTTGCTGATCTTATGTATCATCCTCCGCCCCTCACTCGCCTGTCTGAGAGTCCCGCCTGGGCCCGCGACGTCGGATGCGCTTGTCCCCTCGCGGTTCATCCGCGAGCCCCTCGAGCTCCCGCAACCGCTCCGTCATTTCGGTGAGTGTCCGCAGACTCTCCGGAGACAGGTCGGAAGCGCGGAGCGTCAGTCTTCGTACATCCGAATCGCGCAATGCGTCGAGCAGGTCCAGTTGTGCATCTATTCGTGCGGCGGCCGCTTCGTCAAAAAAGTACGACGGAGACACTCCAAAGAAGCTCGATAGCGCTTCGATCATGTTCAGTGACGGATTCGTGCGGATGCCCTTGCGCAGCTGCCAGATGTAGGTATGGGATACAGATGCAACACCTCGCTGCCGGATTGCCTCGGCCACCTCCTCGTGGGTGTACTCACCGCGACCCCGAGGATGGACCGTAGCGAACAAGCGATTCAGCTTGTCGGCCAGTGACTTGGGCCCCGTTTCTCGGTCTTCCGCCACGTTACCGTACTTTCCTGACTCCCTCCAGGCTTCGCTGCATGGTCACTAATGCGTCTAGTTTACCATGCAGACCATCCATCTCAACTTTAGTTGAGGTAGAGTGAGGGGTAGTTTATAACTCTGCAGGCATTATAAACCAGCCTGCAACGAGAGGCGCGGTAGTCGAGGACAGGCCAGAGGAGTCAATTGCCCAGCCGGTCGTGGGTGGCGGGATGCCCTCATCACGTCAGCGTGAAAGATCGGTAGGACCAACGAGCAATACATAGAAGGAGAATACGACCTTGCCCGAGAGAGCCAAGCCAAGCAGTACGGTTATCCGTTCACAGAGGCGAGAGCTCACCCGCAGGGAAAGAGGCGTGCCAGGCACACAGCGCACAACCCTTGATTCGTCGGGTGGATGCAACTCCAACTCACCCGATGTGTGTAAATTCGTCGGATCTGCAGTCATGGAGGGTCCGCAGCGGGAAGGCGCGTGTGCACCCACTGCAAACTGCAATGCGCCAACAGATGTAAATACAACTACGTCCGTGACTACCCCAGTTCCGTCGGGTGTCATCGGGAGCCAGCCCAGCGTGCCCTCAGAGGACGACATCCCCGACCTCTACAAGACGCCGCCCGTGCCGGTGATCACTCCTGCTCGTCGACTCATCAACCTGTGGAAGCGGCGTAGCGAACAGGGAAGGACCGAGGAGCAGAACGACGAGCTCATCTCGGCAGCGCTCAGCAAACTTACCAACAAGTTCTATGTCATCCCGGTCATCGGCCCGAAGGGAGGCAGCGGCAAGACGCTCCTCTCCCTGGTATGCGGCCTCATCCTGAGCGAGCACCGCAACGCACGTCCCTGCCTGCTGGAGGCCAACATGGACTGGGGCACGCTCAGAGACCTCCTTGGCGACGCCAACCCCCGCACGATCAAGCACCTCCTGACTGATCTTCCCGACGTGGACCGCGCAGGCTACGGGGCGCTCCAAGGGTATCTCACAATGTTCGGCAGGCTGCCAGTGATGACCGCCCCCACCAACCCCGACGACATGCAGGCGCTCACCCCCGGCGACTACGACAAGGTGGTGTCGCTTCTGAGTAAGCATATGCAGATCCTCTTTCTGGACTGCGGCACCTCTTTCGTAAACCGCATCTCCCAGTACGCGGCGCAGACGGCGGACCACACGATCCTCGTCGCTGCACCCGACAACCCGACGATGCGCCGCTCCATAGCATCAGCCCACTACCTTGCCTCCTCCCGATACGTGAGCACCTACAGGGAGGTGATGCCCGACCTCACGGTGCTTGGAGAGAAGCGCGACCTCACCAGGGTGGCTATGGGATCCATGACGCTCGCGGTCAACGGCATAGGCAAGAGCAGCAAGGAGGTGCCCCTAGACTACGACGCGCTCGCCAAGCAGCTGCCAGACATGAACGGCATCGTGAAGCTGCCGTACAGCGAGCGGCTGGAGGCACTCATCAACACCGGCAGGCTCGACATGGAGGTCCTGCCATCACCGTACCGCCGCCAGGCGAAGCAACTCCTGGCAACCGTGCTCACGAAGATGGCCGAGGGTCGCAATTAACCCCGGCACTAGAAGGAGTAACACCCTATGCGCCTACTCACATCCACACTCGCCCTACTTGTGCTTCTGACCCTCGCGTCCTTGGCCACGCCCGACCCTGCCCTTGCCTCCACAACAGCCCAGGCGGGAGGACAGACAGGAAAGATCACCGCCTTCTTCGAGTC
>JADDPT010000076.1:183-5572 GCA_016781735.1 Rubrobacter sp. | reverse complement strand
CACTCGAACCGTTCCGGGTGCGGCGGATAGCCCTGCGCCCGCACCAGCCGGTCGCCGCGGCTGACGAACAGGTCGGCGACCTCCACGACGTCGCCTTCGACCCGACCGGGAACCGCGACGATCTCGCGGACCCGCCGGTGGCCCGACCCGTCCTTCGCGGTGTGCACGACGATGTCGACGCACGACGCGACGGTCGGGACGACAAAGGCGTGACCCACGTTCTCGCCCGCCAGCAGGGGCAGCGTGCAGAGCTTGACGATCGCCTCGCGCGCGGAGTTGGCGTGGATCGAGCACATCCCCGGCAGCCGCTGTTCAGCGCGATGAGCAGGTCGAGCGCCTCCTCCTGCCGCACCTCCCCGACGAGCAGCCGTTCCGGGGGATAGGGGATAGAGGGGACTTGAATGCCCCACCCCAAATCGCTGGCCGACCCCAAGCGCGATCGTTGTGGGTAGACCGCGGTCGGTACGCCCATCGGACCCGCGACGGCTCCTCTGAGCCCGCTACTGGCGCCGAGCGCATGTTCAACGAGTTCCGGGAACGCTTCGCAGGTCAGCAGGACAACACTTTGGGTGCTTCTACCTCGACAGGTCGCGCAACGCGGCTGGCATAGCTTCGTAGTTATCGAACCAAACAATATTCACGCCAATCTCTTCCATAACGGCCGCCTGCGTCACATGGTGAGCGCGAAGGAACCTCTCCACCACCGCGACGTCGAGCGCGGATAGATCAGGTTCCACCTTAATGACATCCTCGCGCGATACCCGCTTCATGTAGGCGTAGTGGCGAGGAGCGGTCGAGTCGCGGGTTCCGGCCTCGAGCAACCGTCTCAGATTGGGATCTGTCAGGGACAGACCGAGCAGAACACAGGTCCGTTCCCGTAAGGTGCTCAGTTGCACTATGTTCGACCAGTGGTACGGGTCGGTATACACCCGATGATAGTTCTCTTCGCTGAAGATCAGAAGGTTGTGCTGGAGCCGGTCGTACTTGGAGAAGTCCCTGGGTAAGAACCCGTGAACGTGATAGACAGGCAGTTCGAGCGCCGAAGGATACGTGTCACCATGAAAGATACTGAGGTGTTCGACCTTCCTGTCGGACAGGCCGAGCTCCAGTAGATCATCAAAGTTGTAGGTGATCACGGCGTGTACCCGGGCGCCTGCACGGGTGGGACGACAGAGGTCGACGACCTCATCAAGAAGCGGGCCAGCACCGGCAGTGCTTACGTTCTTGTAAAGGATCTTGGCAACCTCATCGACGAACTGCCGCGGCTCCGCCCGCATCGCTTGGCGCAAGTATCGGGTCAGCTGTAAGGGAGATTGGCTGAGTTTCGCCAGCGCCCTAGAGAGCGTCTTCACATCGGACTCGTCCGTTCCTTCGCCGCCAAGGCTCTCCTCAAACGCGACGGTGAACAGTCCGCCGACCAAGTCGATCCAGCTCGGCAAGTTGGAGCCCTGGGAGACGCCCGCTCCAAGGAAGATGGCGACACCATTGTCATTGAACTCTTGCTTGAGTGAGGCAAGGTGTCCGTCCCGCTTCGCACGCCACTCATCAGAACCCCTCATCTCTAAGTCCAGCCGGGAGGGGCCACGTTCCTCGTTGGGCGGGCCCTTCGCGGCCTGCTTCGCAACCAAGTCGTCTAAGCTGAGCAGATCCCAAACGAAGACTTGAAGGTCTTGCAGATTGGCCAGTACGCGTTGGATGTACTCACGCGCCGCGCCATCCAATATCAGGCTGTGGATGATGAGGACCCCGCGAGCCTCGATTCGGTTGGCCTCGAAGGCGGAGCGTTGTATAGTCGCTGCTAAGTCTTTCAACGCCGCGTCAGTAGGCGCCGGCAGATACTTGACTTCAAGCAGCAGAGGCCCCTCAAAGTCGCCTATACCTTCAGGGAGATACCCGTCGAACCGGAAGGCGGTCCCGCCCGTCCATTGAGTCTGAACTGGTGCTCGGCCTTCCACCTGTGCTTGCTGATCGAGGAGCCGCATGACTTCTTCCTCGAAGTGCCTAGCAGCGGCTAAGGTTGACTTCCGGGACCTAAGTGCGTCTACAAGAAAGACAATGGCGGGCGTCAGTACCGCGTCGGCCATGAAGGTCATCAGCGCACCCTTCACCTAGTTGTGCACGAGTCCGATTGACCTGGCGAGATTCAGTTCTTTGAGGCGTCTGGCTCCACTCTAACGCTCAATGCCGAAGCTGGTGCCAGCGCCCCCGGGGTTTCGACCCCACTTGGGCAGCCTGCGCATCGATGACATCAAGCCGCCTGTGGATGAGCCGGAGATGCAGGATGCGCGATCTTCGCCGACAGCGCGCGCCGGCCGCGGGGCGATGGGCGCTGCCCGTCGCTACTGTGCTGCAGCCACACCCGCACCAGGGCCGCAACGAGGCTCGTGGTTGTTGCGCGGAGGAGGACGAGGACCTTTGGCTACGGCATCTCTTGAGGGAATGAGGGACCCGCAGGACGTCTGGCGCGAGGTGCGAGACAAGGCACGTGTCGCTCATGAGGGCGGCTTGCCGATCTTCCACGGCGCCTCGGGCGGGCGGAACTGACTAGAGCCCAGGGCTGGGACCATCGCTTCGGGGCACCGGGGGCAGAGACTGTCTGACCCTAGTGACATGATGGGTTGATGAGAGCGAGCCGGGGCCTGCGCCGCAGCGGCTGCACCCGCGCCTGGTTCAACCACCCGCGAGCAGACCTGATGCTCCTGGCGGCGGGGACTCTGGCGGGCGAAGTTGCATACAGTCTCGGCTTGAGGAGTACAGAGCTCGTTGTTGCAGTAGTCGTCTGGGGGGTAACAGTCGGCACCGGTGCGGCCATCGGTCGGCGCGTGTCGAGAGGCGCTGCGGCACCGCTATCAGGGTTTCCTCTAGGACTACCGCCGCGTGTAGTGTCAAGGCTGAGAGCAGCTCGCAGCCAGGTCCTACTCGGCAACCTCGTAGCGCTCTTGGCTCTGGTCCTAGTCCCTATATGGACTATCCGCCCTGACGCTATTCTGTTGGGGGCGATGCTAGCTTCAATCAGTAGCAGTGCACGGCTGTTGCTCGCTCTCTCGCTCCTGTGCCGGGCACGGCTTGCGGTGCCTGAGCTTAGGCGAGCTCTTCTTCTGTGACGTTTCCGGCTGGCGGCCGTGCAGCTCTGGCTACGACCAGCCGACGCAGAAACATTAAAACCCGTGCAAACCGGGCGACCACGATGAGTAACCCGGCCAACAGCAGGGCTTGCGCCACCGGCTGCCCGTGCTGATGCGTCGTGTCGTACGCCAACAGAACGAGACCCGCAACGCATCCCGCCGCTAAGCTGTAGGCGAAGCCGAAGAGCACTCTCACCAAGGAACGTACTGTACCGACGGGGAGACCTTCTGCGAACCCGCCCATCCGCTGCTGCTGATTAGTTAGCAAGACGCTCACGCTCGTGACGGTAAAGCCAAGGAGCGTGCCTGCCAACGAGGCTAGTGTCTGGTAAGAGGCGCGTCGGCCCGGTGGATCCAGACGGGCGAAGAACAAGTCTGTATGGACCCATCGCAGGATGACGACGACTAGAATCGCCGCAGGGACGAGGTCCAGGATGGGCCGTGCGAACCAAAGAGCTAGGACGCGGCGCATTGAGCCCGAACCAGTCTTGGGGTGTCGGACTTAGTTCGGGTCAGCGTCGGCCACTGTCAAGCGCTCCGTAGCATCTTTGGGATTTAGGCGGTCGGGCAGGCGGAGCGCAGGCCCCTCAACGGGGTCGATCATCTCTTCCACACGCTCTACCCGGCGAAAGTGGCTCCAGGCGTCGGCTAGGGCGGCGGTGGCGCTAACTGGTTCGAACTGTCGGCCGCGCCCTCCGGCCGCTTCAACTTCGACAGAAGCAACCATCTGATCCTCGATGAAGTTCACCGGGACTGGTTCACGTCGCCCCTGCGTGTAGACCTTCGCCTTGGCTCGACTGACGCCAAGTCTCTGTAGCGGTAGATTCTGCAACTGCTCGAACAGCGCGCGGAGTCGTCCTTGCTCGGCTAGATCGTGTCGATCAGCGGACATCCTAATGCTGACGCTCATGCCCCCGGAGGCCTGGACGGCAGCATCCAGTACCCGCAGCGCGTCCCCGCTGTCCTCCAGGTCGGTCCGTGGAAGTTGCCTCGCTTGGTCCGAGGGGATGGTTAAGGTAACTTCGCTGACGCGCCGCAGGTGACTGAGGACCTCGTGCAAGTCCCGCCGGAGAACCGGCTGCATGTGGACGTCCAATCCTATCCGCGCCCGTAGCCACTGGTCAAAACGTCGCGGCCGCGGGCTGAAACCGTTGGTTATGAATATGATCAGGTTTCGGGGCAGCAAGCGGATGTGCGTTCCCTCAGCAAGGCCGAGGATGGTGCTGTCCAACGGGACCACTCGGCTACCTTGGTACTGGCTTGGGAGGTCGCTGAAGCGGAGGCGGTGCAGGATGAGATGCGGGTCAGCGCCGGGTACCGCCTCGAGGAAAGAGTCATACTCCCCGTCGTTGTGAGCGAGATCGACTCCGTTCTTCTGTGCCTCCTCGATGAGACGATGCAGTCCTCGCGCCGGGAACTTCTCGGACAGTGGTTCGCCGTTCCAACTCGTGAAGCGCCAGAGCTGAGCGTTCCGCTGCACGCGTGCACCTCCTCGTCGGGCAACACATGCCCGTCAACCCGCCGAGCCTACGGCATCTGGCAACTAGCACTGCGACGTGCTCTCCAGAACGCAAGGCCCGCAGCGCGCCGCTGGCCGCCTACGTGATCGAACGGGCAGCAGGACGACGCTCCGGCCGCTCGCTATCGCCCTGACAGTGAAGTCGTTGGCACAACTGCTGAGGACTTGCTCCATGCGGAGAGCAACTGCAGTTCCTCCCCGCGCTGCCTGGCGCGCGGGTGCGTTGCCTCGAGGACACCGGCGTCGATTAAGTCCCGTTCGGCGATGCGCCCAGCCAGTGCCAGGAGGGTGTAGGCGAGGCGTGGCCGCGGACGCTGTCCGCTGCGCAGTCGATCTACCGTGCGGCGGTCCATGCCGAGGAGCTCCGCCAGTTGTCGCCCGCTGTAGCGGTCCAGAACCGGCAGTACCAGTCGGTGCAGTATGCCGCTGTCCGGGTCGTCGTACTCGGTAAGGACGTCGCGGGCCTCGGCATGGAGTCCGGCGCGAACCTCGTCGAGCTTGTTTGCCTCCTTTCCGAGTGTACGGGGCGGAGCCGCAAGATCAACCGGACGGCGTGGCAGGACTCCGCGCGTGAGCCGCCGGCACCCCTGCCCGTCCGTCCCGTGGAACTTGCGCTCGGGGTGCAGTCGGTACTCGCGGAGCACGTGCTCGTAGCTCTTGACGATGACAACGTCGGGGTTGGCGGGTGCGTTGCGGTCGGTGGTGATTCGGTACGTGGGCCCGCTGGGGTCGTACAGGTTGCGCC
>JADDPT010000076.1:0-116 GCA_016781735.1 Rubrobacter sp. | reverse complement strand
GACGCCGGGTGGGTAGCCGAAGGGGTCGATGTCGGCGACGAGGAGGAAGTTGAACGGCTTGACTTGGTCGGGCCAGGGCCTGTTGGCGTTCCAGTCGCGGAAGGGCCGCCAGAGGG
>JADDPT010000064.1 GCA_016781735.1 Rubrobacter sp. | reverse complement strand
CGTGACCGAGCCGGCGGAGACCTGGGATGCGCAGGACAAAATCGAGGCTAGTGACCGTCAGCGCGAGCATCGCCGAAAGCAGCCTCACAGCAGCTTCCCCACCGCAAGCAGCAGCACTTCGACTCCTATCAGGAACACGCCGAGAAGGCCGTAGGGGAGCACCAAGCGCATGACGTCAGCCTCCCTGGCGTCCCCGCCCACCACGGAGACCCCGATGAGCGCCTTGTCCGGTGCCACCCCTGAGCCTATTGAGCCTCCCATCGTCTGCGCCGCCGCGGCGAGTACCGCAGTCAGGGAGAGCGCCTCCGCTGCATACAGTTGGAGAGGACCGAACATCACGTTCGAGTTTGTGTTGCTGCCGGTCACGAACGCGCCTAACAGGCCGATAAACGGCGAGGCGAGCGGGTAGGCGCGAGCGCCGAGCGCCTCAGCTGCACGCGCGAGCGTCGCGGCCATCCCCGAGTCCGCTACGACGAGCGCCATCATCACCATGAGCGAGACCGCCACGGTAGTGCCAGTAGTCTGCCTCACCGTCGAGTGCCACGCGCGACCGAATGCGCCCGGCTTCCAGTAGCCCCGTGACCTGTACGCCAGGTATGTGAGGAGCCCACTCAAGAGCAACAGCGGCGCTGGGTGGCCTACGAGCCGTATCGGGGCGTAAGCCTCCTGGGGCGCCACTCGAAAGCCAAGCTCGGTAACCTGCTGCGGGTAGCTGAGCGCGAAGCGGAATCCGGCCGTTGCCTCCTTAAGTGGCGGCAGCTGTGCCGCGAGTGAGAGTACAGTGAGCAGGCCGTAAGGCAGGAACGCCCAGCGGAAGGAGAGTCCTGGCGACCGGGGTTCGTGTCGAGGAAGGCTAGGGCGGTATACGGAAGAGCGCGACATCGCCCACACCACGAGCGAGCCTAGCAGACCAGGCAGCATGCTCGATACCGGCGCAGCCTCCAGCACGTTCAGCGCCCACATCAGCCCATCCATTAGCGTGGCCGCGACCAGCACTACCGGCAGCGCGCGCCGTACAGCCGGCCATCCTCCCTGGAGATGAGCGACCCCGAGGCCTGTGAAGACGATCGGGAGGAAGAACATGAGCGCGAGCACCGGCCCCAGTACCGCCGCGTCGACCCGCGTCACGAGGCTGATGGTGTAGAAGGATGAGCCCATCGAGCCGAAGGTGATCGCCCACGAGTGCCCTAGCATGACGGCGGCGACAGAAGTTGTGGGCGAGAAACCAGCCAGCACCATCAGCGGAGCCACTACCGCCACCGGCACGCCGAATCCGGCTATTCCCTGCAGGAAGCCCGAGAAGCTCCATGCGAGCAGCAGGGCGAGGAGCAGGGGATCGGATGTACTGCCTACGATCCGTCTCGCGATCGTCTCTACCGCGCCCACGTCATCCGCGATACCGTACAGGAAGACTGCCGCCCATACGATGAGCATCACGAGCAGCGCGAGGCTCAAGCCCTTCGCGCTGGCTGTGGCCACCAGCACGGGATCGGCGCCGAAGAACGTTGCCGCGCCCGTAACCGCGACGATCCATGCCAGGGCTCCCGCCCTGTGCGCCTTCCACCGCAGCCGCAGGATAGCCCACAGCAGCACCGCGACAGGCGCGGCGGCTACCAGGAGACGCAAGACGGCCAAGCAGCACCACCTCCCGGCGCGCATCTTAGCATATGCGTCGCACAAGGCGCCCCCGGGCACGGCCGTCCTCCATGACCTCCATCAGGGCCGCGCAGGAAGACTGTGGCACCGGCCCCCCTGCGCGACCACACGCCGGCTCCGGCGGTCTGAAGGTGTAACCAACTCTCAAACTTCCGACCGAAAGAGAGCTTGACGCCCCGGCGCCATCGCTGGTACTCTTGTGCTATGTCAACTGGCCCCATCCGTCGTTCGCATGCGGGCATGTAGGAGACTGGATTCGTTAATGAAAGGTGGGGAAAATGCTGGGACGTAACCGACCGGTCAACGTATGGCTCACGCTGCTCATAGTGCTTGCCCTCGTCCTCACAGCATGCGGCGCTGAAGGCGGGGAGAACACAGGCGCCAATAACACGTCAGGTGCGAACAATCAGCCGGCCGGCGGCCAGAACCCGGGTCAGAGCACCCCTGGGGGCGCGGGGCAGCAGGTCGGCGGTACAGTGCCCACGATACCCGCGAGCACCAGCCAGGGCGAGGCAACGGTCAACATCAGTCTGAGCTCTGAGCCTCCCACGCTCGACCCCGCCCTATCCACGGCGCTCGTCGATCGTCAGGTGCTCAACAGCATCATGGACAAGCTCGTGGACCTGAGCCCAGAAGGCGAGATCGTACCCATGCTTGCAGAGAGCCACGACATCTCCGAGGACAGGTTGACGTACACCTTTAAGCTGCGTGACGGCGTGACGTTCCACGACGGCACCAAGCTCGACGCGGAAGCTGTCAAGTTCAACCTGGAGAGAGGCATGACGGAGGAGTCCGCTCGTAGGAACGAGTTGGGCGCTGTCAAGAGCGTCCAGGCTGTGGACCCGACCACCGTGAAGATCACCCTCAAGCAGCCGTTCGAGCCGCTGCTCTCTGTGCTTACCGACCGCGCCGGCATGATCGCCTCGCCCACAGCCGTGAGAAAGCTCGGCGACAACTTCAAGACGCAGCCCGTCGGTAGCGGACCGTTCCAGTACAAGAGCCGCGTGGAGGGCAACAGCATCACGCTCGTACGCAACGAGAAGTACTGGCAGGAGAAGCTGCCCATCGCCAAGCAGATCGTGTACAAGATCTTCACGGACCCGACCTCAGCGCTCGTGAACCTCCGCTCCGGGCAGCTCGACATCACCGACACTCTGCCCGCGAGGGAACTCCCCGCGCTGCAGAAGGGCGACCAGTTCAGGGTGATCAACGCTCCGGGTCTTGGTTACCAGGGTATGTACCTCAACACCCAGAAGGCGCCCTTCGACAACCCGAAGGTGCGTAAGGCCGTGGACCTCTTGATCGACCGCGAGGCACTGACCCGCGTGGCATTCCAAGGAACCGCGACACCGGGACACTCCCCGTTCGCGCCCAACAGCTTCGCTCACAGCGAGAGCGACAAGGGGCTGAAGCCCGACGTCAATAAGGCGAAGCAGCTCCTCTCGGAGGCGGGCGCTGGCAGCGTCTCGTTCGCAATCAGCACTGCAAACTCGCCGACGACCGTACAGGTCGCGCAACTCATCCAGAACATGTTAAAGCAGGGCGGGATAAACGCCACCATCGAGCAACTGGAGTTCGGCACGCTGCTCGATAAGGGAGAGAAGGGCGAGTTCCAGGCGCTGGCACTCGGCTGGTCGGGGCGCGTGGACCCGGACCAGAACATCTACGACTTCATCGTTACGGGCGGTCGAAACAATGACGCCAAGTACTCGAACAAGAAGGTCGACGAACTCCTCAATCAGGCTCGGCAGGAGAGCGACCACGCTAAGCGAAAAGCGCTCTACGACCAGGTCATGGCGGTCCTTCACGAAGAGGTGCCGTACGTGTACATCTACCACCCTAACAACGTGTTCGGCCTCAGCTCGAGCGTCACGGGCTTCGTGTACGTGCCGGACGGTATCATCCGCACTGTGCGGCTGGGAAAGAAGTAGGAGTCACGCGCCCGCGAAAAGGTAAAGCTATGTAGGAGGATGGGAGACCATGGCCTACGTAATACGACGGTTGATACTCAGCATCCCGATCCTACTGCTGGTGACGGTCATGGTTTTCCTCCTGATACAGCTCATCCCCGGTGACATCGCCACCGTGATACTTGGGCAGGAGGCTACTCCTGAGTCAAAGGCGGCGTTGCGCCGCGACCTCGGACTAGACCGGCCTCCCCTCATTCAGTACTTTTCCTGGCTAGGGGACGTGGTGCGGGGAGATCTCGGCAAGTCGCTCGCGTACCAGACGCCAGTGCTGGACCTCATCTGGGGGCGCATAGGAGTCACCATCGAGTTGACGATCGGTGCTTTCCTCATCGCGGTTCTCATCGCGTTCCCGGCAGGCATCCTCTCGGCCACGCGCCGGGGGGGTATTGCAGACTATGTCAGCACCTTCTTCGCCCTCGCCGGGATGAGCATCCCTTCCTTCTTCCTCGCGCTGATGCTCATCATCATCGTCTCCGTCAAGCTGGGCTGGTTGCCCGCCTCTGGGTACGTGCCGTTCAGCGAGGATCCCATCGGCAACCTCAAGGTCATGATCCTCCCGATGCTCGCCACCGGCATCAGGGAATCGGCGGTGCTGATGCGGATGCTGCGCTCCAGCCTCCTCGAGGTGCTCAACTCCGACTACGTCCGCACGGCGCGCGCAAAAGGGCTGCAGGGGCAGATCGTGATATGGCGACACGCGCTCCGCAACGCGCTCATACCTGTGCTGACCTCGTCGGGTCTGCTAATCGCTGGCCTGCTCGGCGGCCTAGTCATCACGGAAACGATTTTCAACATCCCCGGGTTCGGCAGCCTGGTCGTCGAGGCGGTCTTTCGCCGGGATTTCATCACCGTGCAAGGTGCGGTCCTAGTATATGCCTTGCTTGTGGTGGGGGTGAACCTGATCGTCGACATGCTGTACGCGGTAGTGGACCCGCGCATCAAGCTCGCAAGGGGATAGGCTGATGAGCATCACCTCGCTACGCACCAATGCCGGGGATCTCCGTACCGCTGCCGGCGCCCGGAGCCCGGCCGCCATCTTCCTGCGCCGCTTCGTCAGGAACCGGCTGGCGATTGTTGGAGCGGTCATCATAGGATTGATAATCCTGGCGGCCCTGCTCGCCCCCCTTATCGCCACATTCGGGCCCAATGAGCAGGACTACAACTACCTGCTGCAAGCCCGTGGGGGGGGGCACTTGCTGGGCACGGATGAGTTGGGCCGGGACGTGCTGTCCCGCCTGCTATACGGGGCCCGTATCTCCGTCCAGGCTGCGCTGATCCCGGTGGGCATTGCCTTGCTGATCGGTGTTCCGCTGGGCCTACTCACCGGGTACTTCCGCGGGTTCTGGGACGAGTGGATCATCATGCGCGTGGTGGATGCCATGCAGGCCTTCCCGTTCATCATCCTCGCCCTCGCGCTGGCCGCGGTGCTAGGACAGGGGTTCGGGAACGCGATGATCGCGATCGGCATAGGTTTCTTGCCGTCATTCATACGCATCACGCGCGCCCAGGTGCTGACGGTGTCGAGCCAGGATTTTGTGGAGGCGGCGAAAGCCATAGGAGCCGGCAATGGCAGGATACTGCTGCGTTACATCCTCCCGAACTCGCTCGCGCCGCTGCTTGTGCAGAGCACGCTGGCTATGGCCTCAGCCATCCTTGCTGAGGCGGCGCTCTCCTTCCTAGGCTTCGGAGTTCAGCCGCCCACGGCGTCTTGGGGCATCATGCTCTCGACCGCCCGCCTGAATATCACCACTGCTCCCTGGCTGGCCTACGCCCCGGGGCTCGCTATCTTTTTGGCGGTGCTCGCTTTCAACCTGCTCGGCGACGGGGTACGGGAGGCGCTCGATCCGCGGGAGAGGAGGTAGTCACCATGCAGGTCGCCGACTACACCGTCCGGCCTTCGGTCACTCGGTAGGGAATCCGCCCTCGGCCATGGCGGGTCTGGGCAATCTCGCATATCCGCGGACTGACGCTTGCTGTTCAGATTGGCCTACGCCAACGCATAAGGGAGGCAGTAATGCCCAGGCTCGATCCCCGCCACCTACCCT
>JADDPT010000034.1 GCA_016781735.1 Rubrobacter sp. | reverse complement strand
TACGAGTTGGGAGCGAGATACGCGTCCCCAGAATGAGGGGTCTTTTGCTGCGCGAAAGTATCTACGTCTAATTACGTAGAGCGCAGTGTCGCCACTTGATCGATCACCGCGAGGAGCTCGTCGAACTCCAGGTCAGCAGAGGTTGTCCTCTGACCGTCAATGCTGATCACGGTCTTCGTCTCGCCATCGGGGTACAGCAGCACCCAGGCAGAGTTGGATCCCTCGACAACCGGAGTCAATCGGCTGCAGACGATCATGTCCGGAAGAAGATGCAGGTCCTCCCTGTCCAGATCGTCGGGCAGGACGCTGACGGCAACATCAATGTCTGGCCGCAGCTTCTGAACTGCGGCAGCGATTACCTGACGATATGACTGGGGCTCGTTGGCAAGCAGTAGACGCATGCTCCCTCTCCGGGGCTATGGGAACCAAGATATGGCTAGGTTCCCTCTCTACTATAGTAACTGGTCGTGGGGAGCCTGCCATCGTCGGAATGACTGATCTTGAGATACCTAAATTGCTGTACGGGGAGGTAAGAAACGGTGGGCAGGTACGGGGGTGAACTACGCCGATCAGCACGACCTGTCGAACCACAAATGTACACGTGCTGCAATCTAACTGCGGCTGGCGGCAACACCAGAGCGTATCAGCGAAGCTGCACGATGCCGTTCCGAAGAGCAAATATGAGTGCCTGGAGGCGGGATTGCACATCTAGCTTGGAAAGAATGTTGACCATATGAGTGCGGGCAGTCCGCGTGGTGATGTGCAGGCGCTCGGCGATCTCGTCGTCGCTCAGCCCATCGGCAAGCGCCTGTAGCACGTCGAGCTCCCTGGATGTTAGGCGTTCGACAGTACGCTCCGCATCGCGACTCCGCTCCCGCTCCTGCCCGGTCAGCCGCATCATGTCGACGAGCTCCCTGGGGGAGAGGAGCATCTCGCCGCGGCCAAGTCGCCTCACCCCGTCCACGATGTCCTCGATTTCGACCGACTTATTCAGCACCCCAGAAGCACCTGCCGCCACCGCATGGGCGTGCATAGCCCGATCTGTCCTCGCCGTAAGGACCAGCACCGCACCCTCCGGGTTCGCTTCCCGCAACTCTTTCACCAGGTCGACCCCACTGCCGTCCGGCAGGTCCAGGTCTACCACCGCGACATCCGATCCCACAAGCTGGCCGCGAGCCTCGGCGAGTGTGCCGGCCTGTCCCCACACCTCGATGTCCGGCTCATGGCCCATAATGAAGGCCAGCGGGCGCCGAAAAGAGGCATGGTCGTCCACGAGCAGGACGCGTATCAACTCGCCGCCTCCAGCTCGAAGCCGAACACAGAGCCGACGCCCCGAGTGGACTGGACGCGTAGGTCCGAGCCATGGGCCTGGACGATCCGGCGACACAGGTACAGCCCGAGACCTACCCCCTGTACTCTCTGGCCGGAGTGGTCCCGGCCTCGTCCAAACTTCTCGAATATCCGGTCCAGGTCCTCCGGGTGAATCCCGTAGCCTTTATCTACCACCTCGATGCGCACCCGTGTTCCTCTCTGCGTTGCCCGGATCTCAATGGGAGTACCCGGTCGGGAGTACTTCGCGGCATTGCTCAGCAGGTTGCGGAGGACCTGACCGAGTCGCTCAGGATCAGCGCTCACCATCAGTCGATTCTCAAACCTGGTTGTGAGTGGATGGTCGCCCGGCAGCGTCTTCGCATAGGCGACAACATCGGCAAGCAGGGAGTCGATGGAAACAGGACGAACCTGGAGGGCAAAGTCCTCGCGCTCGATCGTTGCGCTGGTCTGTACATCCGCAACAAGGGCCGCGAGCACGTCCGCTTCAGCGCGGATAGTGGCAAGCGTCTCGGCCTGTTCGTCAGCGCTCAACCGCCCGGTTCCCAGCATCTTGGTGAGCCCCCGAATCGCTGCAAGCGGGTTGCCCAGCTCGTGAGCCACCATCGCGGTGAAATCAGCCCTCATGGCTGCGAGTTCTTCCAGATGCCTTGAGTGTTCTTGTTCCACCTCGAGGAGCGCCTCTCTCTCCTCAGCGATCCGTCGCAGCTCAAATATCGCACCTGCGACCACGACAGCAGCAAACGCGAGACGTAGCAGATCTCCCGTGGTCAGCACCGAGCTATAGACGGACGGCCAGAAAAGATTGTGCAACTGGGACCCGGCCTGAAGCACCATGGCGGGGAGAAGCCAGACGCCGACGCTTTCCTCGCGTAGGTGGCGCCCCGTGCCGGTTACTGCAGCCACAGAGAGCCCGAGAGGCAGCATAGAAAGAGTCCAGTGCCAGGCGGTCAACCCGCGCAGCGGAGCTTCACCATGAGCGGCTGCTAGCTCGAGATCGGGGTTCAGCGATAGCTGCGGCAGCAGTCCCGTACCGACCACAGCGGCCGCGCTTAGCACGCAGAACAGCGCAAGGACCCTCACGATCATCCAGCGTCCAAGGTGAGGCGGAGATACCGGCACGAGGCCGATCACGAACAGAGCTCCTGCGAGCGTTCGCACCACAAGAGCGGCGTAGATCAGAGTATTCTGATCCGGCGCGATCCCAAGTAAGGAACGGAAATAGCCGAACACCAGGCTACCGATTCCAAGCACGATGAAACCCATTGCTACCCAGCGGAGCCTTCTGCCTGCTCGCTGCGATGGAATGAGAAACAGCACGAGCGCGCCAAATAGACGGGAAAAAGACGCAGCAGCCTCGACCCCTACCTGGGCCCGTGGGGCTAGCGTGGCGAAGCCTACCTGGTCGCTCGCCAGGATGGCAACGGCCCATGCCACGATGAGTAGAGCAAGGCCCCCGGAGACCAGCCAAACCAGCTTCTGAGTAGGCCACGTGAGTTTCGCATGGGTGTACTGAGGAACCTTGGATGCCCGCGGAGTGGCTTGAGGGGAGCCCGTCCCTGTTGTGGTAGAAACGGTATTGCCCCGTGCCAAGCTTGCCTCACCTTCTGACTATTGTGCCGAGGTTAAGTATATTCGTCGGAGGTCAATTCCCAGTGAATACTAAGGTTAATATTCAGTCAACGACTGGAGGAGTGTCCAAGCAGACTGATACCAGCGGTACGTTACTGAGGTTGACGCGCTCTATCCGCGCACCACTACTCCAGCCCTTGGGCGAGCACGGGGGCACTTCCTGGCGTGCACACGCAGTGACGTTGTCTAGCTGATATTGACCAGGCGATCCACGCGGTCTACGACCGAGAGCAGCCCCTCGAACTCCATATCCTCGACCGTGGAGCTCGTTCCATCGATACAGACCATCGCGTGGCTCTGGCCGTCCGGATAGAGTACTACCCAGCCGAGTGACCTGGCGCGCACTGTATCCGTGAGGTTACTGCAAACCACGAGATGAGGGTCGAGTCCGACGATCTGCAGGTCGAGGTCCTGGGGCTCGATGAGTATCACCTCGACATCGGGCCGCAAAGTGCGCAGGGTACCCGCCATTACCTCGCGGTATGAGCGCGGATCGTTGGCCACAACCATGCGAAGCCTCATAGGGCAAGGAAGCATATCTTTAGCACTCCTGTTTCATCTAATACGACTCTGCCGCAGGTGTCACGATCGCAGTATCTAGTGCTGAACCCACGCTTGCAGCCCGGACGTTGACTGCCACGTCGGCATTCAACCCTTCTGCTCACAGCCCAGTCCTAACCTACAATTATGTTGGCTCTGCGAAAGACTACCTGTATGAAGGGTAGTACAAAAGAGCGCTCGGAACGTCACCCATTTGAGTGATTTTTGCCTAGCTCAATTGCGGTAGAGGGGCGAGGCTGCACGTCAGGGGAGTGCTGCCGGTGTCCTGCACGATGGACCGGAGCCAGGGATAGTTGCACCCTCCCCAGGGCATGCAGTGTCCTGTGAGGACTGGAGCCTGGAGAGGGAGCTGGTGCCCTGTTCCCGTGATACCCGGATCTATGGCGTGGGTGCTCCGTCCTAGACAGGAGGGGATGTCGACTTGATCTCGATAGCCCCGTGCCTGACCGCGAAAACGAGCGCCTGCAGGCGCGACTCTACCCCCAACTTTCCGAGGATGTTCACCATATGCGTGCGGGCGGTCTCGGTGCTGATGAATAGCCGCTGTCCGATCTCTTTATCATTGAGGCCCTCGGAAAGTGCCTGTAGCACCTCCCGCTCGCGTGCGGTGAGCCGAGAGAGAGCCTGCTGCGCGCTCCTGTCCCGGTCTCTTTGGCGACCCGCCAGGCGAAGCATCTCAACAACCTCTCTCGGCGACAACAGGAACTCGCCGGTGCCCACGCGCCGCGCGGCGCTGATGATCTCACTGATCGAGGTCGATTTGTGCAACACTCCAGCCGCACCCGCTTCAACAGCCTGGGCGAAGTGGCCCTGATTCGAGCTGGCGCTCAGGATGATCACGATGCAACTCGGATTTACAGCGCGCAACTCCGTGACGATCTCGATTCCGTTACCGTCGGGCAGGTCGAGGTCAACGATCGCCACATCCGCATCACCAAGCAGCGGCCTCGCCTCGGCCACGGAGCCCGCCTGTCCAACAACCTCGAAGTCCGGCTCTCTGTTGAACATGAATGCGAGCGGCTGACGGAACGAAGCGTGGTCATCAATTAGCAGCACACGTATCAACGGCTGACCTCCAGATCGAAACCAAACACCGAGCCGCCATCGGGTCGGGAACTGACACTGAGGTCGGAACCATGGGCGCGCACTATGCGCCTGGAGAGGTAGAGTCCGAGTCCAACCCCTGCAACCTTCTGCCCTGACCGATCCCGGCCCCGACCGAACTTGTCGAAGATGCGCTTTACATCGCCTGGGTCAATCCCAAATCCCCTGTCGGCAACCTCGATGCGCACACGATCCTCCCCACAACTCACCCACATCTCGACGGGAGTACCGGCAGGTGAGTATTTCGCCGCGTTGCTCAGTAGGTTCCGGAGCACCTGGCCAATACGGCCCGGATCGGCACGGACCACCACGTCCGGGACATCGGTTATGTAGAAGGGATGATCTCCCTTGAGAGTCTTTGCGAACGCCGTGGCATCGAGCATGAGCGCAGAGAGCGGGATGTTGCCTATATGGACAGTAAAGTCTTCCCGCTCTACCGAGGCAGCTGAATGGACGTCGGCGGCCAGCGCGGTGAGTAGCTGAGTCTCTGCCCGCACCGCGGCCACCGCCTGCGCCTGCTCCTCGGGCGTGAGCTGCCCAGTCTCGAGCATGTCGACATACCCACGTATGGCAGCGAGCGGCGACCCGAGCTCGTGCGCGACCATCGCGGTAAAATCGGCCTTCATGACAGCAAGCTCGGCAAGGCGCCTATTCTGCTCCTGCTCGGCTGCGAGCAACTGCGCCCGCTTCTCCTCCTGTCGCTTCCGCTCAGTGATGTCTCTTACGATCAGTTGATGCGCGGGCTTCCCACGGTAGGTGATGGTGCTCCCAATAATCTCCGTATCTAGCACCTCGCCATCCAACCGAATGACTTTCGCCTCGACAAGGTGGGTAGGATCGGAGCCTTGCCCATCGCTTCCAGCGACCGTTGCTATATTTCCGACATATTCGGCAGGTATGACACTCTCTATCGGCTTGCCGACTACTTCGCCTCGGCCCGTCGCCCCAAGCAAGCGGATTCCTGCCGGGTTGAGGTAAATGATACGGCCCTCGGAGTAGACTGCGATAGCCTCTGGCGATAGCTCCACCAGGCTGCGGTATCTATCCTGGCTCTCCTTGATCGCCTGCTGTGCTACCTTTCGGTTGGTGATATTCTCGACCATC
>JADDPT010000077.1 GCA_016781735.1 Rubrobacter sp. | reverse complement strand
GCACGAAGCAGGGGCATCGGAAATACTCGTCGCGCCCATAGAGAAATTAGTGATGTAGTCATACCATTTGAATTTGGGCAGGTAGCATGAGACTTGGGCGAAGGTCGGCACATACTGTGCCGATATGGCTTGACGGTATTAGCCGTCGAGCTCCGAGGTCTATCCCACCGAAAACTCAGCCGGTAGTCCAACTCCGGTGCTAACTCAGTATACTTGTGGTACTGAATTGCGGTTTATGAGCCGGATTCTACGATTCCGCCCAGTCACGTTGCCCCTGGTGTCATGACTGTTGGGCTGGGGCCAACCAACCTGGCTCGTTATTGAACGTCTGGCCGCACCTGTTGTCAGAATCCTGTTGTAAGACATGTTACTGAAGGATTCCGAGCTCCATCTCCGCCTCCCAGTGCCACAGAGCGGCACTCTATAGGCCGCAGGAATCGATGGTTATCACAGGAATCGGTGACATCTTCTCGATCACGATGGCCAAGCATGCTTTGCGACGTGCCGAGGGGCACAGTTTCGACGGGGAGAGCCCTACTACTTTGCCGGTTTTTCGCCCTTTGCTACATTAGGGCCTAAAGCGGCTGACGAATGCCGGCTTCGCGACGCGCGCAAGGGCCGCTGCATGTGCGTCATATTGTGCTCCAACCAGCCGCCGCACCCAGGTGTCACGGGCAACGAGGGTCCCGTCCAGGTCAAAGATGACTGCCTTGATCATCTCGGATCGTCCTCGCGCTGCGCCGCAGCTTCTGCGGTGGTATACGTCTCCCCGTACCAGTTCACTGCTGCGCGCAGGACAGCAATGCCGTGCTCAATGACGGCCAATGCCTGCTCAACGGACGCCTCCGCCGGGTAGTAGGCGTGGACCGCGATGGAGAACGCCTGGATAGCGCTGCCCAATGGGGTATCCCGTGGGACGAGCGCGAGTGCGCGATCTTTTGGTAGACGCCAGACGGCAAACACATCCTGCTGCTGCAGCGTCAAGACGTGGTACAGCGTTGGCCATACCTTGGTGCAGAGCAGACGCACGGTCGCCGACAAGCGACCGCCTCCATGCTCAAGCAGCCCATCCGTAACAAATGCTGGTACCGGCGTAAGGGTGGCCAGTGACGTATCGGCGGCCTGCCGCAGTTGGTCCCTTGTCGCCTCGGGGACTGGCAGCCGCCCGGCAACGAGCTGATACGTTCCAGGAACAGGACCAACGTGATCTGGTGGTGGCGTACTTGGCACTGCATGGCATTGAATGTAGCGAAAGGGTGTCGGATCGACCTGCGACAGGTCGCGTTGGATCGCCATGCACAGCGCTAAGGGAAGCTGTGCCTCATCCGTAAAGAGAGCATCTGCGAGGTAAAGCTTCAGGTCGAGGTCACTACTCCCTGGAATCAAGCCGCCCTTGAGCGCGGACCCGAGGACGATGAGTCCAACGAAGTGCGCGCCGGCCTGGCGCAAGTAGACCGCCGCGGCGGCCTGAACCACCCGCCTCGCCTCCGGTGTAAGCGGGGATACGTCGAGCATGAGCTGGTCCTCCCGGATGATGGCAATGCTGGTGGATCAGGCAGACCACGGTGTGCCTGATGTGGGCTGATGCTCCCCGAGCACACGAACCGTGCCAATCATATGACACTTCCACTACCCACATGCATCAGCGAGCATACGTAGGTCACACATCGTGGTGCGAGACATAGCTGCGCGACCATGCTATGCTCGTTGCGGAGGGACAGATGCATGGCTAATCGCAGCTGCGTGGTGATCATCGAAGATGGCCGGGTCCTGATGGTGCAGCAAACGTACCAGGGCGAGCCCTTATGGACCTTTCCCGGCGGCAGCATCGAACCCGGCGAAACGCCGGAGATGGCGGCTCGACGTGAGGCCAAAGAAGAGGTGGGGCTGGAGGTGGCGATCATCTCCCTGCTTTACCAGGCTCCCCGGCGCACATCGTCCGGCACGTATTACTGTTACCTGGGGCGAAGGACAGGTGGCTCAGACGCGCTCACGCTCGAACCGTGTGTGTCCGACGGGGAAGAGATCCACGCGGCGTGCTGGTTCTCGCTTGAGCAGGTCAAGGAGCATCCTGAAGTGGCGCAGCTTCTGCCCCATTTAGCGGAACGCTCGAGACCGATGCCCCCCTGAGCTGCCGTCGTCGGCTGGGCTTGAGCTGCACTCAGAACCACCATACGGACCATACGTTACACCCAAAATACCGACCATGTGTCAGAATAGCATGAGCGACTCGGCCGCTGCACAAAGGAGTGAGCCTGGTTGCGCTCACATTACCAGGTGCGACCGTAGCCAGGCATAGGTAACGATAGTCAGGATTCTTGGTGGAGCATACATCGTGCGATTCGGGGACCTGACCTTCCGAGAGGTTCAAGAAAAGGCGGTGGCTGGCTGGCTTGCGGTCGTACCAACCGGCTGTACTGAGCAGCAAGGGCCACATCTGCCGGTCGACTTCGATACCTGGTTTGCAGAGACGCTGATGCTGGCAGGAGCCGAGCACGCAGCTAAACACTACAATGTCGATGCGCTCGTGCTACCTGCGATGCCGTTTGGGCCGACTCCGGAGCATCGCAATTTCGGTAGTGGCTACATCGATGTACCGGTTGCGGTACATAACGCCCTTGTCCACTCCGTGTTAGTATCGCTGGCCGACCAAGGGTTCCGGCGCCTCGTTGTCTGGCGTGGCTGCGGTGGCCATGACCTGCATGCTGCCGTTTCCCGCTTCAACGAGGCCTACACCAAGCGAGCGCATGCCTTTTTGCCGGAGGCACCCTACTACGACATCTGGTGCCGCGTCGGTGATCCCGCGGTGCCCGGTGGTCACGCCGATAGTTTCACTACCTCGCTTGCCCTCTACCTAAGACCGGCTTCGGTGCGCGTGGATGAGATTGGCGATCCGCAGCATGCAGCGGTGGACTGGGACGATCCCCACCTGGACTTTGCGCGGTACTCCGCGACTGGGGTAATCGGTGACCCAACCCATGCTAGTGGGGAACTAGGCGCTCGACTCTGGGCCGAGCTCGTTCCGAGCGTTGCCCAATACTTGTGGAACGTGGCACAGTCGCCGCTGGAGGCGCAGTGCCAGCAATAAGGCGTGCGAGCAGGAACCGTCATGTAGGAGAGCACAAAAAAGTCGGGGGTATGGAACCACGACACGCACTAACATGGTGTCTCGGGTCTGTCTGAATCCTGCACCAAGGTGCTATTCCCTACCGTGAAGTAGTTTTCAGGGGCACCATTAGTGCCGGGGTGAGCCTGCCCTTAACCGTGGTGTAAGGGACGCGCCTTAACAAGAACCGCGGATTCATGGACCATCCTGGGTGACGAACCTTCAGGAGGAGACCATGAATCCGCAGGACGTATGGTGCCCCAATGTGGCCTGCCCGGCAAGGGGGCAGGCCGGACAGGGCAACATCCGCGGGCATAGTCAAAAGGAGCGGCGCTACCGCTGCCATGTCTGTGACAAGAACCGGCATCGAACCCAGCATATCCGACGCGGAAGAGATCCACGCGGCGTGCTGGTTCTCGCTTGAGCAGGTCAAAGAGCATCCCGAAGTGACGCAGGTTATGGCACAGCTCGAAGAGCCCTGCAGCAGCAGTGGCAGAAAGGAGCGCTCTGAATGGAGGGGCAGTACGTATCACGCGCCCGGTCGACTTCTCGCAGCGTTGTGGCGCGAGGCACCCCATCCAGTGAGCACGTCAATGTCAACGATGGCTTTCTATGATCAGCTCGCGCCGTTCTACCACCTGATCTACGCGGACTGGAATGCAAGTATAGGTCGGCAGGCAGGAGCGCTCGATACCATCATCAAGGAATACTGGCCGGATTCGATCAAGACCGTCCTTGATGTCGCGTGTGGGATTGGGACCCAGGCCCTTGGACTCGCCCAGCTTGGATACACTGTCACTGGGTCTGATCTATCGAGCGCGGCAATCGATGTCGCTCAACGGGAGGCAGCGGCCCGCGGGTTCAGCCTTGACCTCTCCGTTGCAGATATGCGTGTGGCGTATCTCCACCATCAAAAGCAATTTGACCTGGTGATCGCCTGTGATAACTCGGTCTCCCATCTGCTCACGGATGCTGAGTTGCTGCAGGCATTCCAACAGTTCTATGCCTGCACCCGCCCTGGCGGCGGCTGTCTCATTTCGGTGCGCGATTACGAACAGGAAGATCGCACCGGTATCCAGGTGAAGCCGTATGGAATTCGCACCGAAGGCCAAACGCGGTACGTGCCGTTCCAGGTATGGGAGTTTCGCCCCGATGGAAGGATGTACGACCTAACGATGTACCTGATTGAGGACCGTGGTGGCGCAAGCTGCGACACGCATGTTATGCGCACGCAGTACTATGCCGTGGAGATTGGACGGCTCATGTCACTGCTGATGCAAGCGGGTTTCCAGGAGGTCCAGCGATTGGATGATCGCTTGTTCCAGCCAGTTATTCTGGGCAGACGGCCGGAGGGATAAGGGAGGCTGCGGTGCTGGATCGCTTGCCCTGGAGCAGCTGCTCGATCACGACCCCCACCCCATCCTCCTCGTTGGAGTCCGTCACCTCGTCGGCCGCCCGCAGCGCCTCCGGGTGGGCATTCGCGACTGCCACACCCCATCGCGCCCGCACCAGCATCGGGATGTCATTCGGCATATCCCCGAACGCCACAACCTCAGCAGGTGGAACGGCGAGCTGCGTGCACAACGCCGCCAGCGCCGAGGCTTTCTGTACGCCTGCGGCGGAGATCTCCACATACGGAGCTCCTGAGTGGGTCACGTGGGCGGTCTCTCCCACCAGGGTATGCGCGATCCGCAGCAGTTCATCTGCAGGGAGATCGCTGTGGCACGCAATCAGCTTCGTGACCGGCTCGGCGCAGAGCACGAGGGCATCATCTTCCACGCCCGCTGCCTGCTCCCGTACCAGGGGCCTGAGCGCAGCGAATCCAGGTTCCCAGCCGCAGCGGACCCCCAGCTCGACGGCGAAACAAACACCAGGAATCGCATCCCGCAGCGCGAGGACCAGCCCGCGTGCCAGCTGGGGCGTGAGCGGCGTGTGCGCTACAATGTGATCCTGATCGAGATCGTACACGATCGCGCCATTACAACAAATCGCCAGGCCGCCGATCCCCAGGACGTGAGCTCTAGCACGCACGGTCCGCGGCGGCCGCGCGGTGACGAGGACGGTCATGATACCCGCATTTCGGGCGGCTTCCAGCGCACGGCGCGTGCGGTCCGAGATGGTGCCGTCCCCGCGCAGCAACGTGCCGTCGAGATCGGTCGCGAGGAGTTTGATCACGTAGTACCTCAGCTCGTTGCCTGGATCTGCGCCAGGTCGTCAAGGTCCAGGCGACCCGTGTAGAGCGCCATGCCCAACGCGGCATGGATGCCAAGGCGCTGCAGTTCGCGAATTTCATCGAGCGTGGTGATCCCGCCGGCCGCAGTCAATTCCAGGCTTGTCGCGGCGCGCAACCGGCGAAACCACGCGAGATCCGTCCCCTGCAGCATACCTTCTTTGTCGACGTAGGTGCACAGGAAGCCGGAGCAATAGGGCTCCAGCTGCGCTATCACGTCCTCGGCCGTAACGTTCGTCGCCTCACGCCAGCCCTGCACCACGACCCTGCCGCCTTTCGAATCGAGCGCAAGGATCAGGCGTTCTCTCCCAATGCTGGTGGCAATCGATTCGAGGAGCGGGCGGTTAAAGGCCGCCGTGCCGACAATGACGCGATGCGCGCCCTGCTCCACGAGTTGGCGCGCCCGGGCG
>JADDPT010000002.1 GCA_016781735.1 Rubrobacter sp. | reverse complement strand
CCGCTATTCTAACCCATACCCTCATCCGTGAACAGATACCCCGCAAGCTCTACCACTGTTGGCACCAAGCCGCGTGAACCAGGTCGGTAACCGCATAGAGTGCTTAGCGATCGTGATGCCGTGCCGGCACCTCAGACACAATCGCCGCGGCAATCATGGGTACCTGTCTCTAGCGCAGAGGGCCATGTCTATGCCTGGAAACGGCATCGACTGTCAGCCTGTCTCGGCGGCTACTATGTCCGCCAACACCATCTGATATTCTCGCCTGGACTCATAATGCACGATCTCGTACCGACAGTCAGCCAAGGGGGCGGGTAACTTCCCCTTCACTCTTGGCGCGACCTGAGGAGCAACGAACTTACCGACGAGCCAGTCGAGAACGCCGCGCGCAGTCGAGCGTATCTGATTGCCGCCCATCCACCTCGGCAGGTCGGCGATAGAGGCACCGGAGAGGCCCACGTTCACAACTCTAAGGTCGATTCGTTCGCGCTGGACACTGACGTCCAGGTCCGCGATCGCGGTGACGTCGGGTTGCCACATTCCCAGGTCGAACTTCAGCAGTGTCTCCAGCTTGATGATACCGTCGTCCACCCGAACGCGTATCCCCTGCAAGCGGAGCAGGTTGCTCGGCCTGGCCCACTTGACCAGCTCGGAGTTGACGGTTGAGACGAGGTAAGGCCCGAGGTACTCCACGAAGGCTCGGAGGGCTTCGTTCACGTAGGAGTTCCTGATCAGCACCACGATGTGAGGGGAGCCCTCGGCCAGACCCTTCAGGCCAGCCACTCCCCGCGGAACGCTTTCCAGAATACGAACTCGCGACCTCGTCGGCGGAGTTGCCACGAGGCTGGCCATCATCTGTTCCGGGGTTAGCGGACGAAGCTCGGAAGGCGCTGCAGCGAACGCTGTTGCCGTTCCCGCCTCGGGCTTCCTACCCTCCACCATCGCTGAGGCTTCGACGTTGTCAATTCGAACGTCCCCGATTGCCACCTGCTTCAACTCGGAGCCGGCCAGTCGCGCACCCACCTCGCTCAGGCGCCTGGCCCGGAGCCATACTCCAACATCATAATCAGGATCTACGTCGCCCGGGCCCTCCCCTCCCGGCGGCCCGGCCTGGCCCTTGAGCGCGAAGTTGCCCGCCGGAATGACCATCCCGCCGACCTCACCGCCGACTATGCTGGCCGCCGCCTCCAGACGCTCCACACGCAAGTGGCTGAGACGGAGCGGGATGTTGAGATCGGAGAGTTGCTGTGTTGTTAGTGTGCCTAGGATTCCGCTTAGGTACGCGAGGTTGATCGATACGGTGATGTGTGGGTCAGACTCAACTGTCATCTTGTTGCCTTCCGCGGTAGGTCAATCAGCGGCTGTGGGCAAATCATTGGAGCCTACTATGCGCTGCTTGTCCTGACTCAGCGCATCGTTGATTATCATGTCCATGTACGCGACAGCATCGTGCCAGCGGGCCAGGGGTGTCGAGTAGAGCGGGGTCGCCTCCCGGCCCCTGTGGATACGCAGGCACTCGTTCAGGATTGTACGCCACTGGTCAGGGAACGTGCTGAGCCCGTAGAGGCCCGCTCCCTCCTTGGACGTGATCTCCCCCGTAAAGAGGGTGTAGTGGAGGCGCGTGACTCCCAGCACGCCCCACTCCGAAGCCCACGCCCCGAATGTCTCCAGCTTTTCTGGGTCGGCGGAGAACAACTCGGCAGTCCCCGCTCGCCACGGACGCCAGTAGCTCTCGAGGTTGTCCAGCGTCCATGAGGTCAGTACGGCAGGCTCAGTCCACACACTCAGGCGGTCCGCGGACGGACCCCGCACTGCGATGCCGCTACGCGCTAGTGTGTGCCAGGTTACGGGGTCGAGGGCGAAGCGGCCGGAAGCCTCGAACTGTCCGTCATGGGCGAATGGAGCAGGCTCCGCCAGGTCCGGGTTCCGCGCCAAGTCGCTCCACGTGACGTAGACGCCGTCGAAGTAGGGGCGTGGATGCAGTGCCTGCAGACCCGCGTGCACTCGTCCCAGAGCATCGATAGTGGTCGGGTCAGGTCGAGCCGATGTCACTCCGACGAAATCAATGTCGCTCTCCTTGGGGCGGAAATCCGAGAGCGCAACGGAGCCGACGAGATAGAGTCCCTCCACCAGGCCGGGCGCCTCTGCGTCGACGGAGCTCAGGCACGTGCTGACGACCTCGCCCACCGTATCCGGTAACGATGAAAGTCGCTGCTGTTCGTCGTGCTCGTTCTTCAACAGGTGATCGCTACTTCGCGGCGCTGTCGGTGGGCGCCGCCAGCTCGATCTCCTCGTCTTCCGCGTCCACCCCGAGCTCCGCGGCGAGTAGTTGCCGCCGGTACATGGACGCGTACAGCCCGTCGAGCCGCACCAGATCGTTGTGCGTGCCCTGCTCCACGATGCGCCCGTCATCTAGCACGACGATGTGGTCGGCGTGCTGCACGGTCGAGATGCGGTGCGAGATGAGCAGCGTAGTCCGGGTCTCCATCACGCCCCTGAGCCGGCGCAGGATCTCCTCCTCCGTGTACGTGTCCACGCTTGATAGCGCGTCGTCGAGGATGAGTATTGTGGGGTCCTTGAGCACTGCCCGCGCGATTGCCGTGCGCTGCTTCTGTCCGCCGGAGAGCGTCACTCCACGTTCGCCGAGGAACGTCGCGTAGCCGTGCGGGAACTGCTCCACGTCGCGCTCCAGCTGGCTGACCGCGGCTGCCCACTCGACCCGCTCCGGCGAGGCGTCCTCCACCCCGTACGCGATGTTCTCCTCCAGCGGCTCCGAGAAGAGGAACGTTTCCTGGGGCACGTAGCCCACCGAGCGGCGCAGCAGCTCGAGCGGGATCAGCCGCGCATCTATGCCGTCCACGAGAAGCTGGCCATCGGTCGGGTCCCAGAGCCTGGGAACGAGCGCTGCCAGGCTCGACTTGCCTGAGCCTGTCGGTCCGACTACCGCCACGGTAGATCCGGCCGGCACCTTCAGGTTGATGTCCGAGAGCACTGTCGCGTGGCCGTGGCGCAAGCTAACACCCCGGAACCCCACCTCGCCGCGCAGCTCGCGCACGGGGCGTCTGTTCGGCGCGTCCTCAATAGCAGGTGCCCGCTCGAGGACATCCTGCAACCGGCTCATCGAGGCCGCGCCCTCCTGTACCAGGTTCACCACCCAGCCCAGAGCGATCATCGGCCACCTGAGCGCACCGATGTACGCTATGAACTGCACGAGCTGACCGACCGTGAGCCTGCCAGCGGTTACGTCGAGTCCGCCGAAGTACAGCACCACCACGGTTGCGACGCCACCGACGGTGAACATCGCGGGCCAAAGCACCGCCTGGATGCGCAGGTGCGAGATGCTGGCATCCACGTACTGCCGGTTGATTGCCTGGAACTCCTGAAGCTCCGGCTCCTCCTGCGCGTACGCCTTTACCACCCGGATGCCGGAGCCGTTCTCCTGTACCTTCGTGGAGATGTCCGAGAAGCGCTCCTGCACCTTCTCGAAGCGGCGCTGTATGATGCGCCCGGACACGCTGAAGACTACGCTCATGATCGGCAGGATCACGGCCGCGTACAGCGCAAGGCGCACGTTGATCGTGAGCATCACAGCCACGGTACCAGTGAACGCGACCGTCGTGTTTATGAGGTTTGTGAGTCCCGGGCCGAGCGCGCGCTGCACCGCGTTGAGGTCGTTCGTGGCGCGCGCCATCAGGTCGCCCGTGCGGGAGGTCTGGAAGAAGCCGGCGTCCTGCCGCTGCAGGTGACGGAAGAGGTCGTTGCGCAGTTCGTACTCGATGTCGCGCGCGTTGCCGTTGCCCAGGTAGCGCGCGAAGAACCTGAAGCTACCCTCCACCCCCGCGGCGAGAAGCAGCAGCACGCCGAACGTGAACAGCACGCGCATGCTGCGGCCGGCCGCGATCGCGTCTATGCCGAGCCGCAGCACGTACGGCCCGAGGAGTGCGGCGGCGTTCGCCGCGATAACGCAGATTATGGAGATGGCGAGCTTCCGTTTGTGACGCGCGAGATACCGGAATGCCGGGCGAAAGCCTCTCATGGATCCCCTTTCATCTATAGTCATTGTACGGACCGAAACTAGACGGGGCAAACCGCCCTTGAAATCGAGCAAAGCCGATACGGGCGGAGAGTTGGGAACGTCTCGCTGATGCCTTGGTGGACTTCATCGACGTAGGATTATCGGTCCGGTTCACGACTTCCCAGTCGAAAGGCCCCTCGATCTTACTGGGAACTCTTTGCGTTGCCGAGGACGCAAGGACATTGGTGTCGACATAGATCTGGAAGCTGTCCGCAAAGGGCGAGGGTCATGCGGCTCGCGCTAGGCGACGGAGCATAACCCTCGCCATGGTGATGTAGCCAGCGCCTTTCCGTATGCTCTGGGACTGTTACGGGACTTCCGACGGGGCCTGGTTGGTGGGAGGATGCTGCAGTTGACGATCCGCAATAGACGTGAGGGCGTCGCCGAGTACCACCACCTGTTCCGGCGTCAGGGCATCAAAGAAGACCCTACGCACGCACTCGACGTGGCCCGGCGCCGCACGGTGTAGCTCGTTCATTCCCTTGTCTGTGAGCACCGCTATTGCACCACGCTTATCGCTCGGACATTCCTCGCGCCGAACGAACCCCGTCTTCTCCAGTTGGGTGACCTGGTAGGTCAGCCGGCTGCGAGTAACCAGCACCATGTTGGCAAGGGTCGACATCCGCAGGCTGCGTTCAGGCGAAGCGGAGAGCATCGCCAGGATTTGGTACTCGCCATGACTAAGCCCCATGCGGCTGCGCAGATCCCGGTCGATGGCGTCGTCCACTACACGCATGGCGCGCCAGAACCCTAGCCACGCGCGCATCTCCGTCTCGCTGAGCCACTCGGTCTCGTCCTCACGACGTCGGTCCTCGGTCGTCATGTCCACCATCCCCGTGTATTGCTCTACTTCACCCAACTGTAGCACAAAGTAGTTGTAATTTGAATCACCTTGAGGTACAGTATATGTAGTTCAAATCGGAATCAAATAGGAGACGCGCACCGTGACACAGACCAACACACAGCCGGCTACCTGCGGTTCGATACCCGCAGAGACCCGTATCGGACACGTCCACCTCAAGGTTTCGGACCTTGACCGCGCGGTCTGGTTCTACCATGAGGTGATGGGCTTCGACCTGCTCTTTAACCTGGGCACGGCGGCATTCCTCTCTGCAGGCGGCTATCACCATCACATCGGCCTCAACACGTGGGAGAGTCTTGGAAGACACCAACCGGCGCCGGGAACGACAGGACTGTACCACTTCGCGATCAACTACCCTACGCGTCGCGACCTGGCCGTTGCCCTCAAGCGTCTGCTGGACCATGGATGGGGAATCGACGGAGCGAGTGACCACACCACTCACGAGGCCATCTACCTGCACGATCCGGACGGCAACGGCATCGAGCTGGCTTGGGACCGCGCCCCGAGCTACTGGAAGCTGATGCTCAATCCCACCCCTGAGACAATACGCAACATCAACAAGCCCCTCGACTTCGACAGTCTCCTAGGCGAGCTGGAAGATCCGGACGCGGCCAAGTACCTGCCGACACTACGACGGTACCGCTAGAGGACACTGGACTTCGACGGTGCGATGCGGGGCATTGTTCTCGCGAAACCAGATGGCGGCAAAGGCTTCTGTCCTTGCCGCCATCGTTATATCCTCTGACGTACGCATTCCTCGCTACCTCGAAGAACTGGGGTGCGGTTCTCTTCGTAAAACCGATACTGTAGATTTCCACTCGTCCGCCTCGTCATTCCCGAACAGGGAAAGCTGCGCCGTATCAGGGGTTGCCTCGGCGTCATCTTCAATGCGCCCGTCGCCGCGTATGTGGTAGACAGACACGCCCCTCTCGCGGAGCACGCGTGCTACGAGCAGCTTGCGGTGACATCCCTGCGGGTTCTCCTCAGCACACAGCAAGGCAACCCTGTATGGGCGCACTCCCTTCTCCAGCCGCTGTATGCCTTCCCGAAAGAACGCTGATTCAGCGACCCGCCCGTACAGCACGTGCCCGTCCTCGTCGTAGTATTCCAGACCCTGCGGCCGCCCGCCAAGCTCCTCCCCAAGGAACAGGTATCTAACACCTCTCTCCTCGACGGATGCCTTCAGGCTCTCACGGTTGTACTGCGGAGCGTACCTGGAGTACGGAGACGAGCGGGTGTCCACCAGCACCTCGATCCCGTGCGCCTTCAGCAGCTCGAGAAAGCTCTCCAGCGGGTGATTCGAGTGGCCTATCGTATAGATCTGCAGCCCATCGGTGCCTGTAGTGTCTTTCACGCTCGTACAACCTCCGTTACCCAGGATGCTACCACAGGGACGGTCCAGTAGCCCCTAGCTGGACGCGCTGGTGTAGCGGGAGAGGCCGAAGCGCCAGAGGCGGGTGGAGACCCAAAGTGCCGCGGCCGCTACGAGGAGCGAGCCGACGAGCGCGAGTGGAGCGCCCTGGCCACGTAGCATGTCAACTGGCACGGTCGTGACGAACGCCACGGGGACGACGTAGGTCAGCGTGCGCTGCAGCCAGGTCGGGTACGCGTCCACAGGGAAGCGTCCCATGTTGTAGAACGCGCGCAGGATCGTCGTCATGTTGTCTATCTTCACCGTCCAGAACGCGATCGTCGCGAGCGAGATCCACAGGCTGTAGATGATCACCGCGCCCGAAGCAGCGGCCAGCACGAACGCGAGCATCTGCAGCGGTCCAACTCCTTCCCCGAAGCCCGTTAGCAGAGCGTACCCAACGATGCTCGCGCCTACCAGCACGTCCGCCAGTCCCCACACCACACAACGTTGAAACGAGACGAGGAACTGCGAGTTGACCGGCTTTATCAGCGCGAAGTCGAGCGTTCCCTTGCGGATGCCCTCCGCGAACTCATCGAGGTTCGGCGCGATGAACGTGTTGATCAGCCCGTTCATCAGCGTGAAGACCCCTAGCAGGGCGAGTGTCTGCGGTAGCGTCCAACCCTGGATCGTGCGTGTGTGTCCGTAGATCACGTACACCGCCGTGACAGAAGTAACCACGCCGACGAGGGTGAACACGAGGTTCGTGAGCAGGTTGAATCGATACGCGAGCTCGTTCTGCACCGAGTTCTTCACGAACACCCACATGATCGCGGGGTAGCGCAGCATCCCTAGCCTCCCACCGCCGCGTAGTGACGAACGCCCCGCTGCCACGTGAAGCGCATCAGCAGCCATGCGGCTCCGAGCCACAGCCCCTGCATCACGAATCCCAGCAGGATCTGTCTGCCGCCGAGCTGCCCGGTGATCACCTCCACCGGGAAGGAGAGCATGTACCTGTACGGCAACGCGGCCGCGAGCGTCCGCAGACCTTCGGGCAGCAGGGCGATTGGCGCCACCTCGCCCGAGAGCAGGAAGAGGAAGGTGTAGTTGAGCTGTGATACAGCGTCCGCGCGCGTCGTCCAGAAAGCCAGCAGCGCGATGCTGTACCCCCACAGAAACTGCATCGCCGCCGCGGGCAGCACGGCGAGCACGCCTAGAAAGAACATGCCGGGTGACGTGTTGAACTCGGGCTTGAACAGCGGCGCGAGCAGCAGCACGCTCGGAGCTACTATGAAAAGGCCGATGGTCTTGAAGCCCACGTTCGAGGCGAGAGCTCTCAGCGCCGGGTGCACGGGCAGGAGCAGTCGGGGCGAGAGGTCACCCATGCGAATCTCGTAGCCGGTGGTGTGGATCTCGATCGAGCCCGTCAGGTGGTTGACGACCATGAACGTGAGGTAGTAGACGACGAACTCGCCCCTGCTCCAGCCCGCCACGTTCCCGCCGCCCGCGACCGTGCCCCACACCGCCAGGTAGATCAGCGGCGGCAGGATCGCCCACATGGAGTACAGGAAGAACATGACCCTGTACGCCAGGAAGCTCGCCCACTGAGTCGTGAAGAACACCCGGAACGCGGCTATCACCTGGCCGCCTCCACGTGTGCTTCTGCGAGTGCATTGCCGCTGAAGACCTGGTCTATGACGTCCTCAATGGGAGGATCTTCTATTGATAGGTCCGCGACCGGCAGGTTCGCCAGGAGCCTCGCGGTCACCGCGGCCGCCTCCGCCCTCGGCACGCGTAGGACCACCTGTCCGTCCTGGTTCCGCTGCACTTCACCGTAAGGCGCAAGCGCATCCATTGGCTCTGCAGGGGTATCCACCGTGTCCTCAAGCTGCACGGTAAGCAGCTTGAAAGGCGCTATCTTGCCGGAGAGCGCGTCGAGGGCGCCGTCGTACAGCAGCCGCCCCTGGTGTATGACGATCACGCGCTTGCACAGCGCCACGACATCGGCCATGTAGTGGCTGGTGAGCAGCACCGTCGCGCCCGTGCGCCTGTTGTACTCGCCGATGAACGAGCGGATGCGAGCCTGCATGGTAACGTCGAGCCCTATCGTCGGCTCATCGAGGAATAGCACCTGGGGCTGGTGCAGCAGCGCGGCGGCCAGCTCGCACTTCATCCGCTCTCCAAGCGAGAGGGAGCGCACCTGCTTCTTCAGGAGGGGGCCGAGGTCCAGCAGGTCCGTCAGCTCTCCCAGCGCCGTGCGGAACTGCTCGTCCGAGAGCTTGTACACCACCTTGTTGACGAGGAAGGCATCGCCCGCGGGGATGTCCCACTGGAGCTGCCCCTTGTTCCCCATCACCATGCTCATCCTGCCCAGGTAAGAGCGTTCGCGCTTGAACGGTTCGTGGCCGAGGACTCGCACCGTGCCGGAGGAGGGGAAAAGCAGGCCGGAGAGCATCTTGAGGGTTGTGGTCTTGCCCGCGCCATTGGGACCCAGGAAGCCGACTACCTCTCCGGGCGCGACCTCGAAGGAGATGTCGTTAACCGCGCGGACGTCGCGGTACTTCCTGCGAAAGAGGCTGCCGAGTGACGCCTTCAGTCCTGCCTCCCGCTCGTGCACTCGGTACACCTTCGAGAGGTTCTGGATGAGCACGTGCGCGCCACGGTCCGGGTCCGAGCTTCCGATTGGTTCGTGTTGGGGGTTCTGCTCTGCCAGAGGATGGGCCGTGGCTTCGTTCATGTTCCGTGCCTGTGCCAACGCGCCTGCCTCCCCGAAAGCTCGATTGCTATCTCCAATGGTAACACGCCGTGAGTTGCGATGCCCCAATGAGACCGTCCGGAACAGGGCGGTTTCAAAGTCGGTGTCGGTGGGAAGTGGACCTCCTGCACAGGTCATTTCAGGTGCCTTTGGAGGCTCATTTGCCAGCAAGACAGCCTCTCCAAGGCTTGTTTCGGCATCCAAAGTGGAGCGGTGACGGCACGAATACGGACTTTGAAACCACCCTGGGTACCGACTAGCGCCCTGTCTGAACCACCATGCGTTGTCCAGATCTGCCCACGTTGGTGCGGATTGCGCGCGAGGACCTTGACCATGTCTTCCGTCACTCAGGACTTTCTGATCGTCATGGTTCTAGGTGTGTTGATTGGCAGCAGCGAGTTGATCTCCCGCTATAAGGACGATCCCGTGAGCGTTCTGAAGACCATACCCGGAAACGTTTACTTGGCACTAAATGCTGCGGCAGCCGCCGCAGCGCTAGCATTGATTCGCCTCAATGGTTGGTCGTTTGGGGTCGACATCGCAGACACAAATAAGCTGCGCTGGGCCCAAGTGCTAATCG
Organism: Rubrobacter sp.; assembly: GCA_016781735.1. Lineage (GTDB taxonomy): Bacteria > Chloroflexota > Chloroflexia > Thermobaculales > Thermobaculaceae > LC3-1. The sequence goes on along the minus strand of JADDPT010000002.1, from coordinate 9,587 downwards.
CGGGGTTCGGAGCGATGGTGGTGTTCCGCAGTTCTCTATTCAACGTCCGGGTCGGCAACCAAGACGTGGCAGTGGGTCCAAACACATTTCTCCAAGTTGCCCTGGGCGCGGCTGACAGTGCCGTCGATCGTCAGCGCGGTGCGCGGCGGGCGAAACTCGTCTCCAGTGTTATGGAGCGTGTCTTGTTCGACCAGGCTTCCACGGCACTCCCCCTGCTCTGCATTCGCCTCATGCAGAATCTCTCACCAGATCAGGTAAAGCAGGTTGAGACACAGGCCGAGGAGATCCGCAACTCCAAGAATCTAACCGCGCGCGGTAAGGCTCTGGCGCTAGGTCTCATACTGATGAACAACGTGGGGATTGACGTCCTTCGTGCAGCCGTATCTTCGCTCGGTGAAGAAATCGCAACCCCGCAGGAGAGCGCGACAGCACGACTTGCACAAAAGATTGGTTTTGGCAGCAAAGATCCCGACCAGCGCCGACGGAAGAGTGGTACCCCAGACGGCTCGCCTGCCGTGGTCCCGCCACCTCTTGTCGATATCAGCGTGGATCAGCCAGCTACCTCTACCGAGGAAGGCACACCCGCTCCCGCAACAGCGGCGATTATCAGTGAAGCTACACAGCAGTCACCAAATGGCACAGACGGGAGTAGTGCGACCACTGCCCAGGAGCCACGCTGAGGGCTCATTTGCCGAGCATGTGCCTCCCCGCTGGAAGCTATTTCAACACCCTGTCGGACACGGCGCCGACGACCTCTGCTGAGCTGCATCGACGCTTCACGCTGCGAGCGTCGTGCGCAGAAGCAGTGTCAGTGACTTCTGCTCAGCGCAACCCGTTGCAGAGCGTTGGGATGGTCAACGACCACCTGGAGGGCTGCTTCAGAGCCGCGCCGTCCGAGGAGGTTGGGTAGGCGGATGCATCCCGAGCATGCCGGGCTAGATCAGTTACCGAATATCGGTGAGGTGTCGGCGGGCTGGCTCCGTGATGCTGGTGTCCGCACCGTCGAGGACCTGGAGACGATTGGTGCTGTCGAGGCGTGGAGGCGCGCGAAGGCTGCCTATCCTCAGGAAGTGACGATCAACCTGCTGTACGCGCTTCAAGCCGCGCTGCTCGGGGTGCCGTGGACCCATCTGCCTGCAGAGCTCAAGCAAAAGCTGAGAGCCGAGGCAAGCGAAGGTCGCGCCTAGGGCTAGTTGCCTCGCGGGAGAGACGATTATTGCTGGCTGAGGCGCCCGCTCAACCGCAGCCCCGAGGCAGGGTCTGTATCAATAGGATGCAGGGTAGCCTGACGCCCCGTAGCCCTGGGCCTGTCCGTGGGAGTCATCAAGCTCGACCTCAATGCCACCGATCCAGCCAGCGAGCAGGTTGTATACAAGGCAGGCGATAGCGGTGAAGATGAAACCTAATACCCCGTAGAACACCGGGCCGAGTATCGCGAAGAACAGCAAGCCTATCGCGCCTCCAAGCAGCTCCTGCCCCCCCACCGCCACCGAGCGCACCGGCGACCAGCGCTATCAAGGCAATCGGGATGAGAATAACTCCTATCAGGATCGCGTACAGCGCGCCGACGAACAGCGATGTTTGCACCACACTGAACCTTCGTATCCTAGTTCGTCGCATTACAAAGTCCTTCCCAAAATACAACTCCTCTAACGGAGAGCTACATATACAGCCTGGAGGCGATTGTATACGCGGCCCGAGAGCGTCACAACGAACCGGCCGGACGAACAGGGGTAGCCGCGGAGGGGCCGGCGGCGTCCGTCAGACGCGGGAGGGAGGTTCCGGACGGCAGGGCGGTTTCAAAGTCCGTATTCGTGCCGTCACCGCTCCACTTTGGATGCCGAAACAAGCCTTGGAGAGGCTGTCTTGCTGGCAAATGAGCCTCCAAAGGCACCTGAAATGACCTGTGCAGGAGGTCCACTTCCCACCGACACCGACTTTGAAACCGCCCTGGTCGGTACCCTCCACAGCTACCGATATTATGTTGCGGGAACTATAATCGCAGCTTATCATCCATCCGCCGCGCTTTCAAGCCCTTTGTCGGTCAAGAGTTCCTTTGAAGACGATTATTTGAGGTAGTAGCGGCCGTTGAGGGAACAGCCGAGATAGAGGAAGGCGAAGTGTATGTCAGCGCTGTGCTCGTAGCGGATCGTCAGCCCCCGGTACTTAATCAGCTAAGCCAGCGTCCTCTCCACCACCGACCTACGCATGCCCGACCTCTCCTTGCGCGGCACGGAGGTTGCGGTTCGCTCCGCGAGCGGGATAAGGGGAGTGATATGAGATTGCATCGTGTCGCGCCGGTAGTCGTGGGAATGGGTGGACTGGCATACTTCGCGGCGAGTCAGCTGCGTCCTCGGTCGATGTACCTCCATAGCGCTGCTTCCGACTCACCCTTCGACCCGAACGATCCCGAGGCGCTGGAGAAGGCGAGGCGCTACAGCCGGGAGCAGGTGAAGCTCACACTCCTGTCGTCCGCGTGGGGGCTCGGCCTGGGTGCTACACAGATCGCCCTCGGCACGCCGCGCTCCCTGGGTCGTTCTGTGGACAGGCGCGTGAAGGGGCGGTTGCGCACTCCTGCATTCATCCTCGCGTGGTCGCTGCAGGACTGGCTGCTCTCCCTGCCCCTCTCCTACTACAGCGGCTACATAGTGGAGAAGAAGTACGGCCTCACGAACCACACACCGCCGTCCTGGGTGGCGGAACGGCTGAAAGGGCTGGCGGTCAGCATGGCGCTCAACATCCCTACGACCACCGGCTTCCTCTGGATCGTCCGGCGCTACCCCTCCCGATGGTGGCTCGCCGTCTCGGGGCTCGCGCTGCCGTTCACGCTGCTCATGACTGGTCTGTACCCAGTGCTCATCGCTCCTCTCTTCAATAAGTACGAGCCGATCGGAGACCCTGCGCTGGAGGAGCGCATCCGCGCGCTTGCCGAGGGGGAGGGCGTCCACGTCTCCCGCGTGCTCAAGATGGATATGAGCCGGCAGACAAGCAAGGCGAACGCGTACTTCGCGGGTGTCGGGAGGAGCAAGCGAATTGTGCTCGCCGACACGCTGCTCGAAGGCTTCTCCCCTGAGGAGGTCGAGGTAGTCGTCGCCCACGAGCTAGGTCACCAGGTACACCGGGACCTACTCAAGCTGGTCGCGCTGTCGGGACTCGGTACGTTCGGCGCTCTCTACGGCCTGCACCGCGTCTTCCCGGCTGTTGCACGCCGCACCGAGAGTCGCACGGGCGCTAGCTCGCTCGGTGACGTGCGCGCTCAGCCCGTGATGAGCTTGCTGGCCGGCACGTTCGGCCTGCTGGTGACTCCTCTCCTCAACGCTTACGTGCGGAGGATGGAGCGCAAGGCGGATGCGTACGCCGTGCGGCTCACTCGTAACCCACGGGCGTTCATCGGCTCGATGCGCGGCCTGCAGCGCACCAACCTTGCCGACCCCGACCCTCCCGTGCTCGTTCGCCTGCTGCTTCATAGCCATCCCACCATTGGGGAGCGCGTCCGCTGGGCCGAGGCACAACTCGGCGCAGACACAGTATCAACCCAGCCTGCGTAGCTGCTGCTCTCTGCCCGATTCCGTAATCGGTACTCGGCAGGTAGGGCCCTGGGAACGCGTGTCCTTCTGAGTTTGTCTGTGGCGACGCGCATAGCACTTCGGTCCGAAATAGCCGCGGCTAAGGACGAAGATCCGAAGCCTGCTTACAGAGCCTGATGGAGTCGCGGAAAAAAATAGTCAATTTGAGGGATACCGGAGCCGCCCTATCTTTTGTATCTTATGTTAGATAGAGATTAGCTTGGGGGTACAAGGATGAAGAAACTGCTTCAGATCGTGACCGTCTTCGCGCTACTACTCGGCGTCTTCGCCGGCTCCGGCACTGCGCTTGCCGGGACGAGATCCGCGGATGGGAACACCGGAAAGGGAGTTAATAGGTATACCCCCGGACAGGTGCTGATCCAGTTCAAGCCCAGCACGGGCAAGGCCGCGAAGGCGGAAGCTCGCGCTCTCGCAGGCGCCACCAAGAAGCGGACACTCAGGACTCTACCGTCTGCCGGCAGGGGTGACCTGGAGCTCGCGGCGCTGCCGAAGGGCCGTTCGGTGGAGGAAGCCATACGCAGGCTCGAGAACCATCGATCCGTAGCCTTCGCCGAGCCAAACTGGATCTACACACAGCAGGCCGAGTCCAACGACCCCTACTACATGGATGGCAAGCTCTACGGCATGTATGGTGACGCCACATCACCTGCCAACCAGTATGGCACCCAGGCCGGCGAGGCATGGGCCGCGGGCCACACCGGCAGCAAGAACGTCTACGTGGGCGTGATTGACGAGGGCATGGATTACAAGCATCTCGACCTGGCAACCCCCGGTGCGGACGGCCAAATGGGCACGTGCGACGACGGCGGCAACACGTGGCGTAACCCCGGCGAGTGCGGCGTGGATGCCAACGGGAGGGATAAGACGGCCAACGGCCTCGACGATGACGGCAATGGCTACGCAGACGACTACTACGGCTGGGACTTCCTAGGCAACAACAAGACTTGCTACGACGGAAACGCCGACAACCAGGGCGAGAAGCATGGCACCCACGTGGCGGGCACGATCGGCGCGCTCGGCAACAACAGCCGGGGCGTGGTCGGCGTAAACTGGAATGTGACGGTCATATGCGGCAAGTTCCTGGGCGGCAACGGCGGCTCTCTATCGGACGCCGTCGAGGCCGTGGACTACTTCACTAACCTGAAGCTGAAGCTTGGCATGAACATCGTCGCCACGAACAACTCCTGGGGTGGCGGCGGCTACTCGCAGGCGCTCTACGACGCGATCCAGCGGGCGAACAACGCGGGCATCCTGTTCATAGCCGCGGCGGGCAACGGTGGCTCCGACGGTATCGGCGACGATAACGATATCACCCCGCACTACCCGTCGAGCTACTCGAACTCAAACGTCATATCGGTGGCTTCAACGAATAACGCGGGCGGCAGGTCGACGTTCTCGAACTACGGCCTGGAGAGCGTGGACATCGGGGCGCCCGGCACGAGCATCTACTCGACCCTGCCGAGCTACCTGTCCACCCCTTACGGCGCGTACAGCGGCACCTCGATGGCAACCCCACACGTCACCGGCGCGGCCGCTATGTACAAGAGCGTATACCCCGACGCGAGCGCGACGCAGATCAGGACGGCTATCTTCAAGAGCGCGATCCCGACCGCGGCTATAGCACGCGACAGCAGCACCCCGGTCGCCACGGGCGGTCGACTCGACGTGCCAGGAATGCTGGGTCTGGTGCTAACCGCGCCGAGCGAGCCTCAGAACCTGACCGCGCAGACGCCGACAAAGGGCAAGGGAGTCCTGCTGAAGTGGCAGGCGCCCGCGAGCAACGGTGGCTCGCCGGTCACCGGCTACAAGATCTACCGGCGCACGGCTACGGGCAGCTCGACCCTGCTGAAGAGCGTGAGCAACGTCCTGTCGTACACGGACAGCAACACAAGGACAGGAACCTTGTACTACTACACGGTGAGCGCCGTGAACAGCATCGGTGAAGGACCGAAGTCGAATGAGGCAGGCGCGAAGGCGAAGTAGCAGCCCTCCGGAACTACCCGAGGCACATCTTCTGACCCGCCGGGCCTTACCACAGAAAGTAAGGCCCGGCGTTTCTCTGCGCTGACCTTCGCCGCCGGTCTTCACGGACTACCCGACACGCAATCCGCATAACGATCCTCTAGCGGCAGTGCTCTGAGCAGCGATGGGCGGCGCTGCAGGGGCGAAGCATTCGGGTGGTAGAGCTGTCCTGTCAATGGGAAGGCTTCGCTCCGAATGCTTCGCCTCTACGTTGGCAACCTCACTGTTTAGCCCGAAACCGTATGACGAGCGCTCTTAACGGAGTGCTAGGAACGCGAATAGGTGCAGGGCTGGCTGGTCTAGCTTGATCCTGTCTCCGGTGCGGAGCTCGGACTCCCGACTGGTTCCACGTCCCTCGCCTCCAGCGTCCTGTAGAGGTAGGAGAACACCTGCTCCGCTTCCCGGTAGAGTCTCTTGCCGAGCGTCCAGGCGATCGCCAAGTACATGACGGATATGAAGGCAAGTGCGATGCCCCACATGAAGGCGCTGCGGGCGAGCCCGCTACCCAGCAGCCACAGCGGCAGTGCCGCGAAGAAGGCCACGAGCGACCCTGCGCCCGTGCCGATGATCGTCCACCTGACCGAGGGGTGAAAGCTGTACGTCCCCTTGAGGATCGTCTTGCCCGCTCGCTCGTGGAACTGCCCACGGTACACCCTCTGGAACTTGTCGCCGGCCATGTCGAGGATGATCTCGATCTTCTGACCCTTCGCGTGGATCCAGTAGGCCTCGGTCTTCGAGATGCGCCGTAGCTTGCGTCCCTTCCAGCCAAGGACGCCCAACCGCTCCAGGCACTCCTCGTTGCTTAGGTTGGTCTCGATCTCGTGCCAGTAGCCTCGGTGAAGCGGCAGGCTGAGGGGGACGCCCCTCACTCCGACCTTCCCGCCTGGCTCCTGTCCTAACTCTCCCGCCAAGAGGCACACCTCCGTTGGAGTCCGCCGCGCCTACGCCTTCTCGTCCACATCCGTGTGGACCACGTGCACGATGCTCTCAGGAAGATGTGCCATCCCTTGCCGCAGGAACGTGGGGAAGACGCGCTGATGCTCCAGTTTGTCCACCGGGAACCACTGGAAGAGGAGCCGCTGATCACCTTCATCTCTGTGGAACGTCTCAGCCTTGTCCAGGTGGGGGTAGTCAGGCGGAAGTTCCACCTTGAAGTAGAGACCGAGCTCGTGGAAGTCCCTGCCGTCGTACCGGAAGAAGTTCTCCACGAGCCACAGCAGCCGTTCTACGCGAACCTCGGCCTCCAGCTCCTCGCGCAGCTCCCGCGCTAGCGCCTCAGCCGCTGGCTCCAGCAGCTCGCACCTGCCGCCCGGCAGCGACCAGAAGTCGTCGCCCTCCATCTTGTGCATCAGGACGTGTCCATCGTCCAAGCACACCCCGACCACGCGATAGTTGAACTGCATCCCGTCCGCGCGGTACATGATCATCGTTCGGGCGGGCGCGGTCTTCGTTTCCAACCGAGCGGCTCCTACATGATGGGATTGGGGGCAGGTGCGAGTGCCCTACCCCAATCCACCGCGTGCCCTTACGCGTTCTTCCCCACCAACTCCTCGAAGCGGTCGACGTCCGCCCGCACTACCTCGAGGCTCGAGCGCCAGAAGTCGGGGGTGCGGATGTCTATCCCGAAGCGAGCGGCGAGCGTCGCGGCGTCCGCTAGCCCGGTGGACGAGAGCAGGTCGTCGTAGCCGGCCTTGAACCCTTCCGGGTCGTCCTGGTAGCGGGCGTACAGGCCAAGCCCGAACAGCAGCCCGAACATGTACGGGAAGTTGTAGAAAGACAGGCCGGGGATGTAGTAGTGACCCTTCACTGCCCACATGTATGGGTGCATCTGGTCCTGGTCCAGGCCATCCCCGTACGTCTCTCTCTGGGTTTCGATCATCAGCTCGCACAGCTCGTCCACGGAGAGCTCCCGCTCGCGCCGCTTCTCGAACACCCGGCTTTCGAACAGGAACCGACTCGTTATGTCGACTACCACCTGGTTCGAGCCCTGCAGCGACGCCTCGAGGATCGCGAGCTGCTCAGCCTCGTCCGCGTCCTTGAGCGCCGCGTGCCGGATGATCGTCTCGCAGAAGATACTCGCCGTCTCGGCCAGCGTCATTGGGGTGTCCCGCTGGAGCATCGTGCGGGAAGCCTCGTTCAGGTTGTGGTACGCGTGCCCGAGCTCGTGCGCGAGCGTGCTCACCGCGTCGTACGACGGCTTGTAGTTTGCGAACACGCGCGACTCGTCGGCCCGCAAGCTCATGCAGTACGCCCCATCGCGCTTGCCCGGCCTCGGCTCGGCGTCTATCCAGTTCTCCCGGAAGGCACGCGCTGCGAAGCTGCTCATCCTCTCGGAGTACGCGCCGAACTGCTCCGTGATGAAGCGCGTGCCATCCTCGTACTCCCATACCCGCGTGCTCTCGCCCACGGGCGCGAGGATGTCGTACCAAGCTAGCTCTTGCAGCCCCAGCGCCCGTGCCTTCGCCTTCAAGTATCGGCGGAAGTGCGGGAAGGCGTCGCGCGCGGCGTTCATCATCGCGTCGAGCGTCTGCCGGTCTATGTGTGCGTCGTAGAGAGCCACGTCCAAGGGGGACTCCCAGCCGCGCCGCGCGGAGAGAGTGTTTACCTGTCCCTTGATGCTGTTCAGCGCGGCGGCGAGGGGCACGGCAACGGTCTTCCAGCCGCCAAGCTCCGCCTCGTATGCGCTGCGGCGCACCTCGCGGTCGGGGTCGGACGCGAGCGCGCGCACCATGCTCATGGGCAGATCTTCCGTCTCGCCCTTGCGGTTGAGCCGCACCATGAGCTGGCTCGTGACGTTGCCGTGCAGCTTGCTCCACGCCGTTGCGCCCGAGAGGTTGAGCTCGGCGGCAAGCTCCTCTTCGGCCGGCGACATCAGGTGCTCCGCGCCCTTCTTCGCCTTGCGGAGCATGAACTCGTGCTCGCGGGCCACGTCCGAGCGCTCGATGAGCGCGTCCACGTCGAGCGAGCCGATCCAAGCAGTGAAGCGCGTGCCGAGCTTTCCGAGGCGCATCGTGTGCGACTGTAGCTCCGAGAGCGCCGCCTGAGCCTTGTCATCGCGCGAGTCGGTCGAGACAAAGGCGTAGATGTAGGCGCGGAGTGTCTCAACCTCCTCGAGCACCGAGTTGTACTTCTCCACGACCGCCTCGAATGCCTTGACTGTCTCATCGTCGAGGGGGGCGGCGTCACGCTCACCGACGCCATGGTTATCGAAAAGCTCCGTCATCTCGTTGATCGCCTGGACGGACCTGTTGAAACCTTCCCGGAACTCGGGCGACTCTATGCCCGGGTACACGACCGTCATGTCCCAGTGGGGTAGAGTGCTTGGAGCAGTTGCCACGTCTCTCTCCTGTTCTAATCCTCGGGGCGTCATTTGTGCCCTCTGTCTATCCGCCTATTATAGACGCCATTCAACTCTCCGCTACGGCGCCCTGTGCCACCGACCCGCATAGGGGCACGGTCGGGCCGTGTCCGGCTTGCGCGCTCTCGCGACTCCGCATCACGCTTACAAACCCGGCCCGTGGCTCACAGCTTGCGCCACATGCGGTCGCAGCTATGAGGGAGGACGGGTCTGGGCAGTTTGGTTGGCAAAGTAGTGCTGGTTATGGGCGCGAGCAAGGGCGTAGGCAAAGCGATAGCGATGCTTCTCGCCTCTGAGGGTGCGGCGGTCGTGATGGTCGCCCGCTCGGAGGGCGAGCTACGAGCGGCAGCGGAGGAGGTGACGCAGGCGGGTGGGAAGGCAATCGCACATGCCGCCGACGTTGCAGACCCCGAGGCGATGGCCGCCGCGGTACATGCAGCGCGGGAAGAGCTCGGTGGCCTCGACGCGCTGGTGAACAACGCGGGCACGGGCGGCAAAGGGCGCGTCGAGGACCTGGCCCTGGAGGAGTGGCGGCGCGTGCTGGAGACGAACCTGACGGGCGCGTTCGTCTGCTCTAATACTCTTTCGTTTTGAGTGTGGCGCTATACTAACCGCTACCA
>JADDPT010000017.1 GCA_016781735.1 Rubrobacter sp. | reverse complement strand
CTCACATCGTAATGGCCCAAACTCTGGGGGCACGTCAATCCCTCCTACAAGAGTATGCACCTCCGCAGCACACCGGGAGTGTAGGCACCGAGACTCGGTGGCTTACGGTCAATCCCAATAATCCTCCTGCCTGGTTGTCCGAGCACGGCGGCACATTAGCGAAGGCTAACCAAGTGTTGGGTTCTATTATCCGGCCATCACCACGGTAGTTTCTGGAAGCATTTCCGTTTCCCGACAACACTGTACTCTTTACGCGGGCAGCGGCACGGAGGGGGTGGCGGCACACGCCCTGGGCAGGCACTTCATCCTTGTGGACAACAACGCGGAGGCTATAAAGGTGATTGTGCAACGGCTGGCGGGCGTGCCTGCCGAGTACACCGGCTTCGATCCCGCGTTGAGCGATCTGCCCGCCACTGGCTCGCCCTGAGGGCACGCCCCGTGCCAGTGGCGGGCAGGGGGTAATAATGCCGAAGGTCTCACGCGAAACGTTTCTCAAGTTGACCGCCGCATCGGCGCTGTTTGCTGCCGGTGGTCTGATGTACTCGCGCTTCGTCGAGCCTCGCCTGTTGCGGATTACTAGAGTCGCCCTCCGGCTTCCCCAGCTCGCGCCCGAGTTCGACGGCTACCGGGTGGTTCAGATCAGTGACATACACATAGACCACTGGATGATGGGTGACCACCTTCCGCGCGTAGTCCGGCTAGTGAACGCGCAGCAGCCCGACCTGATAGCCGTTACCGGCGATTTCGTGACGGAGACGCGCGGCCTGCACGGCTTCGACCTTGTCACGTCACTCCGAAGGCTAAAGGCGAGCGACGGGGTGTTCGCGGTGCTGGGTAACCACGACTACCACCTAGACTCAGATATCCTTCGGGAGGTGATCCGCGAGGCGGGAGCGACAGCCCTGAACAACGACGTGCATGTGATACGGAGAGGAGACGCGACGTTGTACGTGGCGGGCATCGATGACATGCAGGAAGGGCAGCCTCGACTCGACATCCTGCTCGACAAGATGTCCTCAAAGGGCGCCGCCATACTGCTAGCGCACGAGCCGGATTTTGCGGACGAGAGCGCGGCGACGGGACGCTTCGACCTTCAGCTATCCGGGCACTCGCATGGAGGGCAGGTGCGCGTTCCAGTCCTCGGCCCCCCGCACCTGCCGGACTTCGGGAAGAAGTATACGCGCGGCCTCTACCGGATCCGGGACATGTTCCTGTACACCAACAGCGGCATAGGCATGCTCCCCCCATACGTCCGGTTCAACTGCCGCCCGGAGATCACCGTGTTTACGCTCGCGGCAGGCGGGAGGTAGCGAACGACACCGGAGCCTGCACCCAAGGCTGCCGGTCCCGATGTGCTACAAACGCAATGCTGCCTGTGACCCAGGTCAGGAGGAACGGGGCTGTAAACCGCTGTTAGCATCACGGTGACTATGAGCTGCGCGTCTCCTTCTCCTCTACCGCCACCAGGTGCGAGGCATCGTTGGCGTAGGAGATGAGCGGTCCGCCCTTCCCGAGGACGACCTCCGTGATCGCGCAGTTGGAGAACCGGTGGCCGGGGTGAGCGAGCGACGTGCCCCTCATTAGGTGAGCGACGGACCAGCGCAGGTTGCCCTCGTGCGAGACGACTACCACCGTGCCCGACTGATGCCGCATCGTAATCTCGTCCATCGCTCGGGCAGCGCGCAGAGCAAGCTGCGCCCGGCTCTCGCCACCCGGCCACGCCGCGTCCGGTCGTCCCTCACGTAGCGCCTGCGCCTCGCGTGGCCAGCGCGCCGAGAACTCGGTCCAGCTGATCCCGGTTGCCTTGCCAATGTCCACGTTGATGAGGTCGGGCAGCACGACGGTCTCCGCGGCTGTCCACCTGCCGATGGTCTGAGCTGTCTCGAGGGCGCGCCTAAGCGGGCTGGAGTACACGACATCCACCCGTCCTTCGCTGGCTACCCTGGCCGCTATTGCCTCCGCCTGTTGACAGCCTCGTGGCGTGAGGGGGGAGTCGAGCCGTCCCTGCATCCGCCATTCGGAGTTCGCCTCCGACTCACCGTGTCGGATGAGGAGAAGGTGCAGCAGCGGGGTGTTGGTGCTCATCGAGCAGTAGCTTATCTTACCTCCCGGTACGGGTTCAAGGCAGCGCGGGAACGCCCCGAGCTCCAGCCTGCGATGCTTACGAGTCGGGGCCTTCAGGCCCTCTGCCGGGCTGGGGCTCGTCGGGAGTGGATACGTCGTCGGGGTCTATACCACCCTCTTCCTCGGCTGGGCTCGGTTGCTCCTGTTCCGAGTCGTAGTCCCCGGCAACGCTCGGGTTCCACACGTCGCGCTCTTCGTTGGACATCTTGGATCCTCCTTTTGAGGTTCTGTCCGATGCAAGCAGTTTGCCAGAGGGCCGGCTACAGGAGTCGCTCTTCGCCCGAGGCGCCGGAGGCTGGAGGGTGCCGCGACTCCGATTTGTTGACCAGATGTTTACCGGCGCATTTACCGGGTTTTTACCTTGTGCGCTTAAGATCAATGCGGCGGGGCTAAAGCCGCGCACGCCGGCAGAATTCGCCTCCGTCGACGGAATGTAGGGCAGCGCAAAGGCAACAGGAGAAGGCTGAATTGGCACACATTCATAACAAGGTGTTCGCGGGCATACTGGCAGTGGCGCTCCTGCTGAGCGGGATGCCCTTATCAAGCGCGGTCGCGGTGACCGAGTCTCCACAGAGCTATATCGTCGTGCTCGCGGGCACGCAGGCAACCGACGGCGCCTTCTCGACAGATACTCAGGCTGCCCTGGCTCTGGTAGAGAGCGCGGGTGGCACGGTGACAGCCGATCTCACCCGGCAGATAGGGGTGCTGATGGTCGACTCTTCCAACGCGCTCTTCGCCGACACGTTGCGGGCTTCAACGCTCGTTGAGTCGGTCGGGCAGGACTTCAACTGGAAGCAGTTCCAGACCATGGAAGAGGCGATCGAGAGTGGCAACCTCACGATACTCGATCCCGCGAGCGTGCCGGATGGCGGCCCGGAGGAGACGTCCGATCCTCTTGAGACCCTGCAGTGGGACATGCAGCAGATAAGGACTCCGCAGGCGCATGCGACACAAGCAGGCGCGCGCAGCGTTGACGTGGGCGTGCTCGATAGCGGTATAGACGCCACGCACGCTGACTTCGTCGTTGACGGCAAGGGCTCGAACGTTGACGTGGCTCGTGGTCGTGACTTCACCCTTGTTGGCACGCAGAACCCGGCGACTGACAACCAGTTCCACGGCACGCATGTCGCCGGCACGATCGCGGCTCAGGCTAACGGAGTAGGAGTGGTTGGCGTCGCGCCGAACGTCACCCTCGTTCCCGTGAAGGTGTGTGACGCGTCCGGCTACTGCTATGCCAGCCCCGTGGTGCAGGGCATCACGTACGCGGGCGATGCGAAGCTCGACGTGATAAACATGAGCTTCTTTGTTGACGACGACGAGTTGCTCTCCTCGACGGAGTTCAAGTGCGCCAGCGAGGAGACCCAGCGGACCTTCCGTCACGCGGTCGAGCGGGCGATCCAGTACGCGCGCAACCAGGGCGTCACCCCGGTAGCCGCGCTCGGAAACTCCGACACCGACCTCGCGAATCCGCCCACGGGCAACGAGTGTGAGGTGGTGCCCGCCGAGACGCAGGGCGTGGTCGGCACCGCGTCCCTCGGCCGCAAGAGCGAGAAGGCGCGCTACTCGAACTACGGCACGGGCGCGACGGACGTCGCAGCGCCGGGCGGCAACGGTTCAACAGGTGACTGCAATACGACGATCCTGTCGACGATACCTGGCAACGCCTACGGCTGTATCCAGGGAACCTCGATGGCCTCGCCCCACGCGGCGGGAGTAGCAGCGCTGATCGTGAGCCAGTACGGGGAGGTGGGACCCGATGGAGACGTGCACATGTCGCCGACGAAGGTCGAGCAGTACCTGCAGGCCACGGCGATAGACATCGGACTTCCTGGCTACGACGAGTGCTTCGGCAACGGTCGGATAGACGCTCTGCGCGCCGTGCTGCACGATACCTCCAGCGAGTACGACCCGACGGCTCCGTACTGCCCCGAGTACGAGGAGTAGCCTTATCCCCTAAGGGTTTCTCCTCTCCCGAGGGCCGTGCACACCACTTTGTGCACGGCCCCTCGTTTTTATAGTGGCCGCTCTGCGAGAAGGCGCGGAGTTATCTTCGACGCAAACTAGGTCGTCGAGCGGTCCAGCAATCGGGGAGGAAAGCCCACCACAGGTAAGGCCCTTCGGGGCGCTTCGCCCTCATCCAAGTGCTGTCCCGTGCCATAGGCTATGGGTGGAGCAGCACCTTTATGCACTCGTCCTGTTTCCGCTCGAAGATCTCGTAGCCGCGGGGCGCTTCGTCCAGCGACAGCTCGTGCGTCACGACAAACGAGGGGTCTATCTGGCCCTCCCGAGTCTTCTGCATGAGGTCGTCGATGTATTGCAGCACCGGCGTCTGGCCCATTCGAAGTGTCAGATTGCGGTTCATCGCCCAACCTATAGGGAAGAAGTGGTTGAACGGCGGTCCGTAGACGCCGATTATTGAGATAGTACCTCCCGGCCGCACCGCGTTTATCGCCCAGCCCAGCGCCACGGTCGAACCTGCCTGCAGGAGGAGTCCTCCCTGCGCCGACTGCGGCAGGCTACCGGAAGCCTCGAGTCCCACGGCGTCGATGCACGCATCAGGACCACGCCCTCCCGTGAGGTCGCGCAGCTGCTGCACGCAGTCGGGCACCTCGTCGAAGTTGACCGTTTCCGCACCGCACTCGCGAGCCGCGAACTCGAGCCTGTAGGGAACGTGGTCCACGGCTATGATGCGCCCCGCACCGAAGAAATCGCGGGCGGACTTCATAGCGAACAGGCCGACCGGTCCTGCCCCGAACACCACCACGGTGTCACCCGGCTGTATGTTCGCGATGTCCGCTCCGAAGTATCCGGTCGGGAAGATGTCGGCGAGCATCACTGCCTGGGCATCGGAGATGTCGTCGGGCAGTTTTCTCGGCCCGATGTTCGCGTACGGCACGCGCACGTACTCGGCTTGCCCGCCGTCGTAGCCTCCCGTGGTGTGCGAGTAGCCGTAGATGCCGCCCAAGTCGTTGTACGGATTGGCATTGGCGCATTGCGAGTATTCGCCGCGCTCGCAGAAGAAGCACCGCCCGCAGGCGATGTTGAACGGCACCACAACTCGGTCGCCGGGCTGCACCGCCGTGACCTCCGGGCCTACTTCGTCCACAATGCCGACACACTCGTGCCCGAAGGTGTGGCCGATGCGCGTGTCCGGCACGAGGGAGTGGTACAGGTGAAGGTCGGACCCACATATAGCTGCGGTGGTGACGCGAAGGATAGCGTCCTCCGGGTGCTCAATCTGGGGCTTTGGTTTCTCAACAACTCGGACGTCGTTTTTGCCGTAGTAGGCAAGCGCCTTCATACCAGGTACTCCTCTGGAGGTAATAGGGTGCAGGTTCCGGCGGGGAGCAAGTCTTGTGCCGCTCCGCGGCATATGGTTTGCAGGCGGGAACAGGTGGAAATCAAGCGAGGCGGTGGGGCAGGAAGAGGTTTGGAGGAGACGCATGGGAGAGGGAAGGCGTATCAGTCAGCAGGTCGCCATCGAGGGGCGGGACGTGCCGCTGCCGATGCAGTTGGGGACAGGCAGACCTACGCCCGTTTACGGCAGCGCCCAACCGTCCTCCGGCGTGGCGGAGAAGCTCAGGCGTCAGGCATACGGCTACCCCGCGCACGACCCAAAGCTGTGGGTAACGCTACTCGCAGCGGATCGGGCGGAGCGGACAGCCAGCTTGGCTAAGGACGCGGTAGTGCCGGGGCGCCAGCTCGGCC
>JADDPT010000073.1 GCA_016781735.1 Rubrobacter sp. | reverse complement strand
GGAGAGCATTACTACACGTGGCGAGCGTGGTTACCACCACCATAGACCCGAGTAGATTTTGTGAGATTGAATATCACAGTGGGTCGTCCGGGAAACCTATTCCGTGCCGTCGCCCCTCTGTTGACGTATGACTCGAAATAGAAACCACAGCGCACCGGCCACTAGCAAGACGAGCACTGCTGCGTAGAGCCAGACGATGTTGGAGTCTCTGGCCACCAAACGCACTCTGAGCATCTCGGCGACAATCCAGATTGGAGCCATCAGCAAGAGCGCTGTGACGACTATGGTGCCAATCACTGGCCATATACCGCGCCCCGTCTGCTCCTCGCGCACCTGCTCTACCCTGTGAGAGCCACCACCCGAGCCTCCGCCCGAAGACGCGTCGCTCGTCCGGTAGCCGCCGGGATCCTCGGAGTTTACGTTGCTCACACCGTTTTCCTCGAAGAGTTGCTTGGAATCACACCGAGCCGACTAGCGACTCTTCCGGCCTTGGGGCCGGCTGGTCGTCGGTGTACACGGGGGTTAGCCACTCAATGTACCGCTCGTCCTGGCCGCGGATAATCTTCTCGTAAGCTGTTTTCAGGGCGGCCGTGACGCGGCCCTCGCCTCCATCACCTATGGGACGGTGATCTATCTCGCCGACCGGCAGTATCTGCGCCCCAGTCCCGCAAAGGAAGACCTCATCAGCCACGTAAAGCTCCGTACGGTCTATCGGGCGCTCGTCGGTGGCGATACCCAGTAAGTCACCCGCAAGCTGAATCAGGGTAGCCCGCGTAATGCCTGCCAGTATGTTCTCTGTAACAGGTGGTGTCACCAGCCTGCCGTTGATCACTGCGAACAGGTTCTCGGCGCTACCCTCTGATACGTGCCCGTCGTGGGTCAGCACCACCGCCTCATCGTACCCGTCAAGCATCGCTTCCGACTTGGCAAGAGCGGCGTTGATGTACGTGCCGGTGATCTTGGCGCGGGCAGGGGCAGCGTTGTCGTCCAGCCGCCTCCACGACGACGTGCGGACCCTGATTGCGCCCTCCGCTTCAACGTAGGCGCCAAACGGCACCGAGAAAAGTGCGAAGTCCTGGTCGAGGTTGTGAAGCCGGACGCCTATCACGGGCGACGACTTGTACAGCAGGGGACGTATATACGTGTCCTCGGTGTGCTCGTTGACGCGGAGTAGCTCCACAGTAAGGTTGCACAACTCCTCGACGGACATCGGCAGGGACATCATCAGGATGCTCGCCGAAGCCTTCATACGCACGTAGTGCTCCGGTAGCCGGAAGACGTAGAGTTGTCTTTGCTCATCATTCCAGTGGCCGCGGATGCCCTCGAAGCAGCCGGTGCCATAGTTCAAGGCATGCGTCATAATCGGGACTTGGGCCTGCTCGACGGGAACCAGCGAGCCGCGGATGTACGCAAACTTACCAGGGGTCATACCGTACGATCTCCTTCTCTGCAAGCCGTCGACGGAGTGCTCTCCGATGGGCGCGATCGTTCTTGGCGGAGTGCGAGTATCCCGCGCCCGCTGATAGTAGCATAAACAGTACCCGCCAACGAGGAGCCGACCCGCCGCTTGCGAGGTCGCGGTTATCCGACCTCGTTCCGAGCAGGCGTCGGGCTCGGGGGTAGGTCGACATTTAGCTGGCCAGCCTGCTCCAGACGCTTCCGCTGTTCCTCCACGAACTTAGAGAGTTTAATCTGCCCGAGCGTCTGCGTTTGCTGTTCGCTCAGCGGCCTGTCGTCGTCCCGCTGGATGAGCTGGATCACGTGCCAGCCGAACTGGCTCTTGACCGGAGCGCTCAGCTGTCCGGTCTCCCGTAGTCCGAATGCCGCCTTCTCGAACGCGGGGTCGTAGAACCCACGAGGCGCCCACCCCAGGTCTCCCCCCTTGGAGCTGTTTGCCTGGTCGGTCGAGCGTTCTCGCGCGATCTGCTCGAACTTCGTGCCCTTCTTGAGATTGTCGAGCACGGACTTCGCGTCTGCCTCGCTCGCTACAAGGATGTGCCGAACGTGGACCTGCTCGGCGCTCTTCGACACGTTCTTTTCGACGTATCGTTCCTGGGCGAGCTGTGGTGCCACGACTAGCTGGCCGTACTCCTCCTTGGAGACGCCGGTGGTCTCCTCGATGACCGTGAACACCTTCTGCTGCTCATCAGCGGTGGCCGGGGCGACGGTCGGTGTGCCGCTCGCCGGGGCGGTTGTAGGAGAGGGCGAGGCGCCCGGGGTACCCGTGGCGGCCGCACTTGCGGCTGGCGGTGCTACGTACTCGTCGAGCTTCTTCTGAACGTCCTCGTCGGACAGCTGAATGCCGGCCTGCTTCGTAGACTGCGCGAGCACTGCGTTGTTCACTAGTCGCTCAACGATTTGCGGGTCCGGTTCTCCTCCAGCGGCTTGAGCCTGCTGGACCGTTTCGCGAATCTGCGTGCGGATCTCATCCTCATTCTGCCTCAGCGCTGGGGGCAGTTGGGCAAGTATCTGAGGCTGGGTGAGACCAGTTGCTTCCAGCGCCTGGTACTTGTCGTACAACGCGCGCGTGATACGCTGATCGCCCACCGTGGCGATTGTCTGGCGCGGGTCGATAACTGACCTCTTGAGGAACGGCACCAGCACTATGGCGGCTGCCAGCAGCACCAGAGCGCCGACACCGAGGAGCACGAGGCGCTGAAGGTCCTCCTCCCGTTGCCTGCGGCTTATCTGTCGCGGCACTGTTGAGCGCCGCAGCGGAAACGAGAAGCGATTGCTGGACTGTCCTTCCGGCATCCGTTACCCCTTAGAGAATAGTACCCTGTCGCAGCACGGGAATACCGATGCAGGGCGACGTGCGCTTAGCCTGCCTCGGCCCGCTCAGTCCTGCTGCGGCTAGGGTTTGACGTGATTGGAGGTGTAGGGCAGCATAGCGAGGAAGCGAGCGCGTTTCAGTGCCACTGCGAGACCTCGCTGGTGCTTAGCGCACGTTCCCGTCTTGCGCCGTGACTCTATCTTTCCTCGGTCCGAGACATATCGGCCGAGCCTGCCAATGTCCTTGTAATCTACGTGGGCGACCTTATCGACACAGAAATGGCATACCTTCCGGCGCGGCACGAACCTTCCGCCGCTCCTTCGTGGTCGCCTCTCCTGTCCGTCTCCCGACGGACCGCTTCTTGGTCCGCCACCTGGCCTCGATTGCATCTCTGTGCTCACTACTGCGTCTCCTTAAAAGGGCATGTCATCTACGTCTACATCCATGTCTTCCACGCCACGGCTCTGTCCGCCGCCCTCCGGTCTGTCCGACGAGCGACGGCTGTCGAGCATGATCATGTCGTTCGCTATGACTTCCGTCGAGTAGCGCTTCTGGCCGTTCTGGTCCTCCCAGGAGCGAGTCTGCAGGCGGCCCTCTATGTACACCTTAGAACCCTTGGTCAGGTAATTACTGCAGATTTCCGCGAGCTTGTTCCAGGCTACTACCTTGAACCACTCCGTCTCCTCGCGTGCCTCGCCATCCTGCGAGCTGCGCTTGCGAGAAGATGCGACGTTGAAGCTTGTGACGGGGGAGCCGTTCGGGGTGTACCGCATCTCGGGGTCGGCTCCAAGCCGTCCGGTCAGCATGACTTTGTTAAGGTCCTTGGCCATCCTTATACCTCGGTAGTTTCTGGTTCTCGTTCTGGCTCTGGCTCTGTCTCGGGAGCCTTCTGGCTCGGAACGGGCCGCGTGACGAGGAACCGCATTACCTGCTCGTTAAGCTTGAGGCTGCGGTCCAGCTCCGTCGTAGCCGCCGGCTCTATCTGGAACCGGTACAGGGCATAGAAGCCATCACGCTGGTCGTTGATGGGGTACGCCAGCCGGCGGCGTCCCCATGGCGCCTCGGTGAGAGGCGCCTCGGCCTGCCCACCGCTGGTCGAGATGGCGGTTGAGACTCTGTCGAGAACCTGAGGCAACTCCTCGTCTGCTATCGTAGGGTCGAGCACCACCATAAGTTCGTAATCGCGCAAAGATATAACTCCTTCCTCTGGGTTTGCCGGGCTGCTCAGTTGCGTCCGGCAGAAAGGCTTCAGACGTGACGATTATAGCAAACGCCGTGTCTGACACATCGAGCTGGTGCCTTAGCGGAACATCCCCGGCAGCTTCGGCATCTTCCCGGTGGAAAGCTGCTTCATCATCTTCTGCATCTGCGAGAACTGAGCCAGCAAGGCGTTCACGTCCGCGACCGTGGTTCCGCTTCCCAGCGCTATGCGCTTCCTCCGGCTGTTCCTGATGATCTCCGGGTGGTCGCGCTCCTGCGGCGTCATGCTCTGTATCATGGCCTCGATGCGCTTGAGCTGCCGGTCGTCCACCTTCACGTCTTGCTGACGCATCGCGCTCCCCATGCCGGGGATCATGCCCAGCAGCTCGTCCAGCGGCCCCATGCTCTTCACCATCTGCAGCTGGTTGTAGAAGTCCTGCAGTGAGAAGGTCGCAGTCCGCATCTTGCGCTCTAGCTCCTGCGCTTGACGTTCGTCAAAGGCCGCCTCCGCGCGCTCTATCAGCGACAACATGTCGCCGAGGCCGAGGATCCGAGACGCAATCCGCTCCGGCATGAACGGCTCGAGTGACTCTGGCCTCTCGCCTGTGCCGACGAACTTGATCGGGACTCCCGTGACCGCCCGTATGGAGAGTGCTGCTCCACCACGGGCATCGCCGTCCATCTTGCTCATGATAAGGCCAGTCACACCCAGCCTCTCGTGAAACCTCTCCGCGACCTTCACCGCCTCCTGGCCCGTCATCGCGTCGACGACGAGCAGGGTCTCGGTGGGGCGTAGCTGCTGCTTCAGCCTCTCAAGCTCCGCCATCATCGCCTCGTCTATCTGGAGGCGGCCGGCCGTGTCTATGATCACGTGCGTGTGCCCACCTGACCGGGCCTGCTTGATCGCGTTCGCCGCTATCTGTTCGGGTGGTGAGCTCGTGCCCTCGGAGTACACGGGCACGTTGAGCTGATTGCCCAGCGTTTCGAGCTGCCTGATGGCTGCCGGGCGGTAGATGTCTGCCGCCACCAGTAGGGGCTTTCCACCCTGCCGCCGCAGCAGGAGGGCGAGCTTGGCGCTCTGCGTAGTCTTGCCGCTGCCCTGCAGTCCTACCATCAAGTATGTTGTGGGCAATGCCGGCGACGTCTCCAGCTTCGACTGATCGCTGCCGAGAAGCTCGATCATCTCCTGGTTGACCACTTGAATGACTTGCTGAGTTGCGTTCAGGCTCTCCAATGCGTGACGCTCGCGGATGGTTTCCTTAACGTCAGCTACGAAGCTCTTCGCGACTTTCAGGTTCACGTCCGCCTCCATCAGGGAGACGCGGACCTCTCTGAGAGCCAGATCGACATCGGACTCCGCGATCTTCCCCTTGGAGTTCAGCTTCTTGAAAGTTCCCTGCAACCTGTCTGTTAGGCTATCGAACATGTCCGACTTCCTCCCCTATGCCCAGAGGGCCTCCACAAAGGCTCTCGGTTCGAACTCGGCCATGTCCGTCACCCGCTCGCCTGTGCCTACATAGCGTATGGGAACCTTCAGCTCCCTGGCCACTGCGAACGCGATGCCGCCCTTCGCCGTCCCGTCCAGCTTCGTTATCATCACGCCGTCGAGCGACACCGTCTCAGCGAACTTGCGGGCCTGCGTCAAGCCGTTCTGGCCGGTGGTCGCGTCGAGTACGAGCAAGTGCTCCTGCGCAGACGGCTTCTGCCGCTGCACGACCCGCTCAATCTTGCGCAGCTCCTCCATGAGGTTGTACTTCGTGTGCAGCCTGCCCGCCGTGTCAATGAGCAGCACATCCGCGCCCCGGGCCTTCGCTGCAGTGAGCGCGTCGTGAACCACTGCGGCGGGGTCCGAGTTCGGCGCTCCGCTGATAACCGGCACCCCGGTCACATCGCCCCAAACCTGCAGCTGGTCGGTGGCGCCTGCCCGGAAGGTGTCAGCGGCGCCGATCACAACGTTCGCCCCGTTCAGCTTCAGCCGGTTCGCAATCTTGGCGATACTAGTAGTCTTGCCGACACCGTTCACTCCCACCACGAGGGTGACCAGGAGCCCGTCAATGCCGTTCGGTCCACGCCTCGGCGCAACCGCTTCGAGCATGAGCACGAGCTCACTCTTCAACGCCTCCCGGACCTCTGACGGCCGCCGGAGCGTGCCCGAGTCCACCCTGTCGCGCAGCCCCTCGACCAGCGTGAACGTTGTCTCCACGCCTACGTCGGCGGCGATCAGCAGCTCTTCCAGCTCCTCCCAGGTATCGTCCGTAATCTCCTCACGCTCGAAGAGCGCCGACACCTGACCGAAGAAGACTTTGCGAGAGGCCGACAGTCCCTCCTCGAGCTTCTCATCTCGCTCCTCCGGCTCCTGCCTGGAGCGGAAAAATCTCATCCTCTGTGGTCACCTCTCACTAAGTACAAACCCAGAAATTATAGCAAACGCCTCCCGGCGCCCCTCCTAAGCTGTGGTAAAATCGAGGGGAAGAGAGGTACAGTGAGCCCCACGAAAGACGCGCTGAAGACCCGCCTGCAGGCACTGCCTGAGAAGCCCGGATGCTACCTGATGAAGAACGCGTCCGGTGACATCATCTACGTGGGTAAGGCGAAGGTGCTCAAGAACCGGGTGCGATCGTACTTCCAAAGCAAGCACCTCGACGCCAAGACGATGCAGCTAGTGTCGAATATTGCCGACTTCGACTACATCGTCACGGACACGGAGCACGAGGCGCTCGTCCTCGAGAGCACGCTGATCAAGCAGCACAAGCCGAAGTACAACGTCGTCCTCAAGGATGATAAGGCGTTCCCATACATCAAGCTGACCTTGCAGGAGGAGTATCCGCGCGCCGTGAAGACGCGGCAGCTCGAGAACGATGGTAGCCGGTACTTCGGTCCTTACTCCGTAGGCGGCTCCGCATCGCGCACGCTCGCCCTTATCGAGAAGTTCTTCCCGCTTTGCGACCGCGCCGAGCCGATCACCGGCAACGCTCCCCGCCCATGTCTCCAATACTACATACACCGCTGCCTCGGCGCGTGCGCTGGCAAGGCGGACTCAGATGACTACCAGGCCGCCGTCCAACAGGTCGTCCTGTTCCTCGAGGGGAAGCATGAACAGCTCGTGGAGAGGTTAGAGTCCGCGATGGAGCGTGCGGCCGAAAGGCTCGACTTCGAACGCGCGGCCAGCTACAGAGACCGGCTGGCGGACCTTAGAGGCGTACTGGCCCGCCAGAAGGTGGTGCTGCCAACTCCTGTCGATATGGATGTGGTAGCGGTCGCACAGGAGCAGGATGAGGCGTGCGCGGAGGTGTTGTTCATCCGCCAGGGCAAGCTGCTGGGACACGACCACTACACCATGAAGAACACGGAAGGCGAGTCCCCAGCCAGGATACAGCAGAGCTTCGTCCAACTGTTCTACTCCAATGCCGCCCAGGTGCCCGAGCTCCTCCTGCTTCAGTACGAGCCGGTGGACCCGGACGCCGCACAAGCCCTGCTGCGGGATCGACGTGGCGCTGCGGTAACCCTGCAGGTTCCCCAGCGGGGTGAGAAGAAGAGCCTAGTGGATCTGGCAGCGAAGAACGCACGGGAAGGGCTGGAGCAGGACCGTTTCAAGTGGCTCTCCGACGAACAGAAGCGGACCGGTGCGCTTGTCGAGCTACAACAGGTGCTTGGGCTGCCGGCGAAGCCCCAGCGCATCGAGTGCTTCGACGTCTCCAACTCTCAGGGTACAAACATAGTCGCGAGCATGGTGGTATTTCTGGATGGCCGGCCCGCCAGGAATGAGTACCGCCGTTTCCAGATCAAGACCGTGGAGAACGGCCCGAACGACTTCGAGTCGATGCGTGAGGCGCTCACCAGGCGGTTCAAGCGGGCTACGCAAGCTTCGGAAGAGGACGGGGATAAGTGGACACGACTTCCCGACTTGCTGATTGTCGATGGAGGCAAGGGCCAACTGGGCGTCGCCGTCGAGGTGCTTGGTGCTAGCGGCCTTGGATCCCTGCCGGCGATTGGGCTCGCGAAACAGCACGAGGAGATATTCCGGCCAGGCTATCGAGATCCCGTGCTGCTACCACGGACCTCGGAAGCGCTCTACCTGATGCAGCGCATCCGCGACGAGGCTCACCGGTTCGCGATCACGTACCACCGTAGCTTGCGGAGCAAGAAGACCATACAGAGCCCGTTGGACTCCGTGCTCGGAATCGGCCCGAAAAAGAAGAAGGCGCTCATCCAGGCGTTCGGGAGCGTGAAGGCGATTCGCGCTGCCACCGTGGAAGAGATCGCAGCCGTCAAGGGTATGGACAAGACCACCGCTCAGCGTGTCAAGGAGACGATCTGAAGTGGCGCTGATCCTCCCCATGGGTGACGAGGACGCGCTGCATCGGGCGGCATGCGCGCTACGGTCTGGCGAACTGGTAGCCTTCGCCACTGACACGGTCTACGGCGTTGGAGCGCTGCCCACCACGGAGGGCACTGCTGCGATATTCCGGGCAAAGCGCCGGCCCCGCGACAAGCCTCTCCCACTCCTGCTCTCCCACTCCGACCTGCTGGACACCTACGCCCTCGAAGTGCCGGCTTTGGCCCTAGAGGTGGCACGGCGGTACTGGCCCGGCCCGCTCACACTGGTGCTGGCCGGACAGCCGGAGATCGCGCGTATCGTTGGCTCCAGCGACGGCTCCATCGGGTTCCGCGTCCCTCGGCACCCGGCCTTGCAAACCCTCATCGACCTGTGCGGCGGAGCGCTTGCCGTGACGAGCGCGAACCTGTCCGGTGCCGGTGATGCGCTGAGCGCGGAGGGTGTAGCTGCGCAGATCGGCGACGTAGTCAGCCTTATCCTCGACGGCGGAGTAGCTCAAATTCCGGTTCCCAGTACGGTGCTCGATCTGAGGGTACAACCGCCGCGTCTGCTGCGCCGGGGAACCATCGCAGAGGAGTTGGAGACGCTGATCACATCTAGGACAGGAGCCGCTGCGGCGCGCGAGGTGAGTCCATGACGCGGCCAGCGGAGACTCGCGCGGATGGCAGGCGGGCAGACGAGCTCCGTCCGTGTCGCATCGAACCGTTTCCTGTAGAGTTTGCCGAGGGCTCAGCGATGATCCATTGTGGACGGACGCGCGTCCTGTGCACGGCTTCCGTCCAGGAAGGAGTGCCGCGCTGGATGGAACGGTCAAACAAGGGCTGGCTGACCGCCGAATACTCAATGCTGCCCAGGGCCACGACCACTCGGACTCCGCGCGAGGCCGCCACGGGCAGACTGGGAGGCCGGACGCAGGAGATACAGCGGCTAATCGGCAGGTCTCTCCGGACCGCCGTGAATCTCGACCAACTGGGTCCGGTCACCATCACCGTTGACTGTGATGTCCTGCAGGCCGACGGCGGGACCCGCACTGCCGCGATAACCGGCGGGTACGTCGCACTAGCTCTCGGACTTCACCGCGTCTTCCCCGATACTTACGAGCGCCTGCTGACAGCGGTTGCCGCCGTCAGTGTAGGTGTTGCCGGACAGGTGCCGCTGCTCGACCTGGACTACAGCGAGGACTCGAGTGCCGATGTCGACCTGAACGTCGTTCGGGATTCACGCGGAGGCTACATTGAGATACAAGGGACCGGCGAGCGCACAACCTTCGACCGTGCGCTGCTGGACGGGATGCTTCTCCTCGCCGACAAGGGGGTAGATGATTTGCTGCGGCTACAGCAGGAGTGCATCAAGCAGGCACTCGCCTGAAGAGCAGGGGTTCCTCACGTTGCCGGTGGTCGCCTGGGATCGTACGGCTAACCTACGACGGGCGTAGGCTCAGGCACCGACGTGCGGTGCCATTGTTACCTTCAGACGGCGAGCCGATTTTGCGCGGTCTACAACTCGACCGAAATACGGCACATCGCCGCCATCAGGTGGTCGGTTTGCTCGGAGGTGCCCACCGTCACTCGGACGAAGTCCTCTAGTCCGTCGTCTCGGCAGTTGTGGATGAGAACTCCCTCTCGCTCCAGCAGCGCGCAAACCGTGTCCGAGTTGCCGCGCGTTACCTCACATGTGATGAACGGACCATGCGAGTTGGACGGCTGCACGAAGTTCAACTTCCTCAGCCGCCGGTACAGGCGGGCCCTCTCGAGCCGGACGTGTTTGACTCTGTTGTCAAGTATTGCAAGGTCGTCCAGCGACGCGCCGGCGGCAATTCGTGATGCGGCTGAGAGCCTCGTCTGCGGATAGAGCGCGTCCAACTCGCGTACGAGTCCCGCCCCGGTTGCGGCGTAGCTCACAGGAATGCCCCACAGGCCGGCCCACGGAGCGAACGAGCGAATGGATATAAGGTTGGGAAATTCACCGCCGAGGACGCCGACGTGCCGGTCCGTGTATTCGGCGTACGTCTCGTCAGCGATCACCGTGCTTCCTCCGCGGAGGAGGGCGACGATCTCCAGGGGCGAGGTCACCGTCCCCGTGACCTCGTTCGGAGAGCTGAGGTAGACCGTCGCCGGACCACCGTCAGCCCGTTCCCTGACGGTTACTTCCAACGGACCACTATCGGTGGACAGGCTGTCGATGACCACATCATTCAGCGTCGCCGCCTGGCGGAGGGTGCTGCCATAAGGCGTGAGTGCAAGCACTTTCCCATGCCTGCCCACCGATACGGAGAGAACTCGTGAGAGTAGGTCGAGCGGGCTGTCAGCCAGATAGAGCTCGCCCGCAGGTCTGCGGCTGTACCGCGACAGCGACTCCTGCAGCTTGCGCGACAGCGACCCCGGCTGCATCGCGAGGGTGCCGGAGATTGAGAGCGACTCTTGTACGAGCAATGAGCACCCGTAGGGATTCTCGTTCAAGTGCAGGCGGAGCACCGGCTCCTCGGGCAGCACTGCTGGGAAGCCGCCCTGGCTCCTACCCGGGCTGTTGACGCGGCGACCAATCATCGCCGCCTCACCCGCCCTCGGAGCCTCGGAGCCGCGCCCCTAGCTGCTCTGACAGTGCTCTCTCTACGCTTCGCCGCGCTCTGGACGCCTCGTCCTCCGTGAGCGTCCGCTCGTCGGAGCCGAACGATAGCCGGTATAGCAGGCTCTTCGTCCCCGGTGCGAGGGACGCGCCCCGGTATACCTCGATGAGCTCGGCCTGCCTCAGGTGTTTGCCGCCGTGCCGCCGGATCACCGCTTCAACGGCTGCAGCGCTCGTGCTCTCAGCTAGTTCTACGGCCGAATCCTGAACGACTCGTGGGAATCGCGAAAAGCTCTGGAACGTGCGAGTGGTACTCGCGGATGAGAGCAAGACATCCCAGGCGAGTTCCGTGGCGACCACCGTCTGATCAAGCCCCGCCGCGCTCAGCACCTCCGCATCTAGCGTCACGGCGTAGCCCGCACACCGGCCGCCGACCTCTACCGCGAGCGCATCACGAGCACCCGGGGGCGGCGCGTCCACTGGCACGAGCTCGAACCGGCTCACGTTGAGTGCTTTGAGCAGGCCCTCGATCACGCCCTTGAGGTGGAAGATGCTCGTCGCAACAACTGGCAAGTGTGGAGAGGCGGGCCATCGAGGACCCGTCAGCACCATCGCGAGTCGCTTCGGTTCCAGCGGAAGGTCAGCGCCCTGCGCCACGAAGACCCGGTCGAGCTCATACAACCACACCCGTGGCGAGTGCCTCGCATTGTCGCGCACGTTCTGCAACAAACCGCCGAGGAGCGACGGGCGCAGGTACTCCCTCTCCGAGCTAAGCGGATTGAGGACCTTGAGCAGCCTGTCCGGGCTTTCCCATAACCTCGGCCCGCCTAGGCCGGCAAGTGGTCGCAGTGGCTCAAGCGCTTGCGGGGACGTGAGGTCGTAGTTGATTACCTCCTGCAGGCCCGCGGCGGCCAGGTAGTCACGCACCCGGCGCTCCAACCGGCTCGCATTGTCCGATCGTTGAAGAGGTAGCTCTGCCTCCGGTAGCACCGATGGGAGGTGATCGTACCCATAGATGCGCCCTACCTCCTCAACAAGGTCTGCGGGCCGTGTAACGTCACGCCGCCAGGAGGGCGGTGTAGCTATCACTGCGTCTGGCTCCGCCTGCACCTTGAAGCCGAGCGCTGTCAGTATTCGCTCCATCTCGGGGACCGGCACATCCACTCCGAGTTGCCGCCGAGCCTCCGCGGCCGTCAACCGCACTGGAGCGGCCGGCGGTTGCGTGACGTACCAGTCGAAAGGCCCCCCTACCGGTTGCGCGCCCGCTTCCCGCGCGAGCAGCTCGACCGCACGGGCCAGGGCAGTGGCGGCGAGCTCCGGGTCCAACCCTTTCTCGAAGCGGCTGGACGCGTCCGTCCGCATCCCCATGGCACGAGCAGAGCGCCGGATCTGCACCGGGTCGAAAGTTGCCGCCTCAAGCAGGATGGAGTTGGTGGAGTCGGTGACTTCCGAGCCCAGGCCACCCATTATCCCGCCTATGCCAATCGCCCTTTCCGGGTCGGCGATCATTATCGTGCCGTGCGGCATCGTGCGCCTTTGGTGGTCCAACGTCTCGAACTGCTCACCTTCGAAGGCGGTCCGGACGATTACCGATCCGGAAACCCGGTCAGTGTCAAAGGCATGAAGAGGCTGCCCGTACTCCAGCATCACGTAATTCGTCACATCCACAACGTTGTTGATGCTGCGTAGCCCAGACGCACGGAGCCGCTCCTGGATGTATTGGGGTGACGGTCGCACAGAGATACCGTCGAGGCGCTGCAGCATGTAGCGAGAGCCGATGTGAGGGCCTTCGACGGTTACCGCGCAGCCTGCCTCACCCTCCGGCAGGGCCATCTGCGCCAGCTGCTGCAGCCGTCCATCAACGATCGCGGCGGCCTCGCGCGCTACTCCAATGACGGAGTTGGCGTACGCGAAGTTCGGTGTCAAGTCGATCTCGAGTACCTCGTCACCCAAGTACTGAGCGAGTGGTGCCCCCACCGGTGCGTCACTGCCAAGCACCAGTATGCCCTCGTGCTCGTCGCCTAAGCCCAGCTCCTTCGCCGAGCAGACCATGCCTTCGGACCTGACTCCACGTATCTTTGACGGCTTGAGTTTCCGCTTGCGGGGTTCCTCTGAATAGGCGTCATTCAGCACCGCCCCCTGGAGCGCGAGCGCTACCTTCTGCCTCTCCTCGATATTGGGGGCGCCCGTGACCACCGTCAGCCGCTCGGTGCCGTAGCCGACGGTGGCGAGCACTAGCGAGTCAGCGTCGGGGTGCGGCTCAACACGCTCCACTTCCCCCACGAAAATGTTGGCCCACTCCTGCCCGGCACGCTCCACGCGCTTGATCTCCAGCCCCGCCAGCGTGATCCGGGACGCCAGCTCGTCTACAGACTGGTCGAAGCGGACGTACTCGCGTAGCCAGCTCATGGGCACTCTCATGCTGCGACCGGCTTTCGGCCACGCTGTCTATGCGAACTGCTGTAGGAAACGCAAGTCATTCGAGTAGAACCGCCTTATATCGTCTATGTCGTGCCTGTTCAAAGCCGGTCGCTCTACCCCCATGCCGAAGGCAAAGCCGGTGACGTCGTCCGGGTCGTACCCACCATTCTCGAGCACCACCGGGTGGACCATCCCTCCACCGGAAATCTCGAGCCAGCCCGTGCACTTGCACAGCGTACAGCCCTTTCCCATGCAGTAGCAAGTTATGTCGACCTCGACGCTTGGCTCGGTGAAGGGGAAGTAAGAGCCCCGGAACCGCACCTCCCTACCCTCGCCGAAGAACTTGTTGGCGAACGCCTTGAACAGCCCCTTCAAGCTCGCCAACGTGATCCCGTGGCCAATCGCAAGCCCCTCCACCTGATAGAACATCGTCTCCGCCCGCGCGCTCGTGGCCTCGTACCGGTGGCACTTTCCCGGAAGGATCACGCGCAGCGGCTCTGGGCAGTACTGACGCATCGCGCGAATCTGTCCGGGTGATGTATGCGTGCGCAGCAACAGGGTGTCGCTGATATAAAACGTGTCCTGCATGTCCCTGGCCGGGTGATCCGGAGACAGATTTAGCAGTTGGAAGTTGTACTCGTCCGTCTCCACCTCGCGCGTTTCGAACACCGTGAAGCCCATGGTCGCGAAGATCTGCTCGATATCGTACAGCGTCTGGCGAGTGATGTGGAGCCCTCCGACCATCGGTGGTATCCCGGGCAAGGATACGTCCACCCGCTCCTCGTCCGGCGCCGTGGCCCTGAGCCGCTGCTGCGCCTCCTCAAACGCGGCCTGTAGCTCAGCCTTGACCGTATTCGCCGCCCGCCCGGCATCCTTCTTCTCCTCGCCGGGAACCGAGCCGAGCTCACCGATAACTGCCGCGAGCTCTCCCTTGCGGGCGAGATAGCGCACGCGCCAGTCTTCTAACGCTCGATCCGACGCGGTGGATTCCAACTCCCGTAGCGCTATCTCGCGGAGACTATAGATTCTTTGGGAGAGGGACACGTTAAACTCCAGTCTGACGAACGGACCGCTGCCGCACGGCCTCAAAGAGGAGGAGGGAGCCGGCGACTCCGGCGTTGAGCGACTCCATGCCCGCCGCCAATGGCACACGGACGGAATCAGTCGCGATCCCAAGCGCTTCAGAGCTCAGCCCTGCAGCCTCGTTGCCGATCAGTATAGCACAGCCCGCCGTCATCTCGGCCTCGTAGTACGGCATGGACCCACCGGCGTCGGCGGCATAGCGGCGGGGCATGTTCGCTAGTTCCTCGGTTATGCGATCCCAACTCCAGGTCGCGAACGGGACGGCGAAAACCCCACCGGCGGAGGATCGAACGACCTTCGGGTTGAGTGGATCCGCGCAACCGGGACCAAGAAGCACCGCGTCGCATCTCGCCGCGGCCGCCGACCTTAGCAGGGTGCCGACGTTCCCCGGGTCGCTCACTCGGTCGAGAACGAGCACCAACGCGTCTGGAGTGGAGGCAGCCGAGGTCACGGAATGGGGAAGCGGAAAGGCCGCTATGATCCCCTGCGAGTGTACCGTGTCGCTCACCGAGCGCAACACCCTGTCGTCTACCGGCAGATGCACAGTAGTGGGAACCATCTTCACCACCTGTGCGACGGCGCTACCTTCGCGCGACGCACTTTGCACGAAGGCTACCTTCAGCGGCGAGTGACCCAGCTCGAGCGCCTGCTTGATGGCGCGTGGCCCCTCGACAAGAAAAGCGCCGGCGGCCTCGCGGCCCCGGCGCTCTCTCAATTCCCTTAGCCATCGAACCTGTTTATTTGAGGTGCTGGTGACCTCCGGCGTGTTAGCTTGCTGCTGCTCCACTCGCCTGCTTTGCCTGCTCCGCGAGTCCCGCGAATGCTTCCGGCTCCCTCACCGCCAGGTCGGACAATATCTTGCGGTCCACAGCTATGCCCGCCAACTGGAGACCGTGGATCAGTCCCCCGTATGTGAGGCCGTTGAGTCGTGCGGCCGCGTTGATGCGGCTGATCCAAAGCCGTCGAAAGTCCCGCTTGCGCGTTCGCCGGTCACGGTATGCGTACCTTAGCGAACGCATCATCGACTCGTTCGCCTTCCCGAATAGCTTGCTGCGGGTTGCGCGATGACCCTTGACCTGCTTCAGTACCTTCTTATGGCGGTGGTGAGCCGCAACCCCGTTTGTTGCCCTTGGCATCCGTTATCTCCTTAAAGTCCGTACGGCAGCGACCTGCTCACCCTTTGGACGTCCGCAGTGCTCACCGGCTGCATGCGGTCGAACTCCTGGCGTACCCGCAGGCTCTTCGTGCGCCGTCGGTGGCTCTTCATACCCTTGGTGCGCATCAGCTTGCCGGTTCCAGTGATCTTGAACCGCCTCGCGGCACTCTTGTTCGTCTTAAGTTTGGGCACTTGTCTCTACTTCTTCCCTTCGCGCTGTGGGGGTGCCGTCACCTTCAGCAGGCTTCGACTGCCGAGCCGACGTCTTCTTTGGCGCCAGCACCGCCGACATACTCTTGCCTTCCATCCGCGGCGTCTGTTCCACCGTCGCCGCGTCGCCGAGCCCCTCCATCACCTTGGCAATCACCGCCTGCCCGATCTCCGTGTGCGCGAGCTCTCGACCCCTGAAGCGGACCGTCAGCTTCACCTTGTCGCCCTCGGCGAGGAAGCGCTTTGCGCTATTCGCCTTCGTCATCAGGTCGTGCTCATCGATTTTCGGTGTCAGCCGAACTTCCTTGATGGTAACCGCCCGAGTAGCCTTGCGCGATTCCCGATCCCGCTTCGTCTGCTCATAGCGGAACCGACCATAGTCCATTAGTCTGCACACCGGCGGTACCGAGTTAGGAGCGACCTCCACCAGGTCCAGCCCTCGCTGCCGCGCCAGATCGAGAGCGGTCAGTGGATGCATCACTCCAAGCTGTGTGCCGCTTTCGTCAATGACTCGCACCTCGCGAGCACGCACACGATCGTTGATTCTCAGGTTCTTGCTGATTGCATGCCTCCAAAGTAAGGTTCTGGGAGCTACTTCGACCCAGTCTTCGTTCTAGTTTATCAAAGGCCGTTCTACACGGTCAACGATTTGCGGTGGCTACCATCACCGGCTGCATATCACCCCAGCTCTTGCCCCACTTTGCGTCTGTCTTGACGGGCACGGACAGCTTTACCGCGGTCGACATCTTTTCACCGACAAGTTGAGCTGTGTCTTGAAGCTCGTCCTCCGCAACCTCCAAAAGCAGCTCGTCATGCACCTGCAGTAGCATTCGCGCTCTCAGGCCACTCTGCCTCAAAGCAGCGAAAACGTCTATCATTGCCTGCTTCATGATATCGGCCGCCATTCCCTGTATCGGCATGTTGACGGCCGCCCGCCGTGCCGCCTCCCTGCGCTGCGGGTTGGAGGAGTTGATATCCGGGAAATAGCGCCGTCTGCCGAGAGCGGTCTCCACATATCCGCGCTCTTCCGCCTTGCGAACGGTCTCGTCAAACAACGCCTTGATTCGCGGAAACTGCTCCATATACAACCGGACGAACTCGGCTGCCTTCTTTTGGCTGAGGCCCGTGTCCCTCGCCAAGCGGAAGCCCGTCATGCCGTAGATGATGCCAAAGTTGATGGTCTTGCCCGTCCGGCGCATCTCAGTCGTGACCTCGTCCAGGGGCACGTCATATAGCTGTGATGCGGTGAGGGCGTGGATGTCCTCATCTCTGGCGAACGCTTCTTGCAGCCGTTCCTCACCGGTTATGTGTGCAAGGACTCGCAACTCTATCTGGGAGTAATCGGTGCTCAACAACACCGTCGGGCCGGGCATTATGCTGTTCTCGGGAGAGTCGCTGGCGATGAATGCCCGTCTGACCTCACGGCCCTGCTCCCGCCGCACCGGTATGTTTTGTAGGTTCGGGTCGCTGGACGACAGCCTTCCGGTACTGGCTACCGTCTGGTTGAAGCTGGTGTGCACCCGCCCAGTCTTCTTGTTCACCAACAGCGGGAGAGCGTCGACGTAGGTGTCCTTGAGCTTGGAGATCTGCCGGTAACTGAGTAGGAGGTCTATGATCGGGTGCTGGCCCGAGAGCGCCTCCAACGTATGGACGTCTGTGGAGTAGCCGCCCGTAGACGTCTTTCGACCGCCCTTGAGGCCGAGCTGGCCGAAGAGCAGTTTGCTCAGCTGCTGCGGAGAGCGAAGATTGACCTCCGAGCCGGCCAGCTCCCGGATACCCTCCTCGATCTGCTGCAGGTCCCGATACAGGTCCGTGGACAGTTGCTGGAGAGCGGCCGTGTCTATGGATATGCCCGCAAGCTCCATGTCCGCGAGCACAGGCACGAGGGGCATCTCGAGGTCGTTAAGCAGGGAGAGTTGTCCACGCTGCCGCAGCTCCGGCTCGTAGATGTGGTACAGGCGTAGCGTCGCATCGGCGTCCGCCGCGGCGTACCGCGTAGCATCAGCAACAGGCACCTGCGCCATCGTCTTCTGCGACTTCCCTCGGCCGATAAGGAACTCTATCGGCTTCATCTCCATTCCTGTCCGGGCGGCGGCGCTTGACTTCAAGTCGACGGCGCTCTCATTTAGTAGGAAGGCTGCAAGCGAGGTATCGAACCCGAGCGGTGCAACCGTGATGCCTTGTTGCTGGAGAACCATGCAGTCGTACTTTGCGTTATGCGCCACCTTCTCCGGGCCGCCTTCCAGTAGCGGCCTGAGCTCCCTCAGCAAGCCTTCGCGGTCCACTTCGAGCTCGTCATGTCCGGTCGGCACGTAGTAGGCAACGCCCTCCTCGCCGCAGAAGCTCACACCGACCAGCTCCGCCCCGACCGCGCTCTTGCTGTCCGTCTCTGTGTCGAAAGCAATGACGTCGGATGTGAGCAGCCCCTGCACCACCTCACGGACCTTCTCGGGCGTGTCCAGCGTTGCGTATCTCGCCTCCACAGTGTCCTCAACAAGCGGCTCCGGCTCGACCTCGTGAGGCTCCAGCTCGGGCAACCGGTTCACAAGGCTCCTGAACTCCAGATCGCGGAAGACGCGCGTCACCCCCTGGCGGTCGTAGCCGGCTTTCGCCTCCAGCAACTGGGGCAGGTCCAGCTCGACCGTCGTGACGATCGTCGCCAGTCGCTTACTCTGCCGGAGACGGTCGGTATTCTCCTCTATCGCTCGTCGGACTCTCTCAGGCCGGACTTCGTCCAGTCGCTCTAAGATTTTCTCAACGTCGCCGTACGTCTGGATAAGGGTGCGAGCGGTCTTGTCTCCAATGCCCGGCACTCCCGGAATGTTGTCGCTCGTGTCCCCGACGAGAGCCTTGTAGTCCGCAACGAAGTGGGGCTCGAAGCCATACCGCTCCCGCACCGCCGCCGGGTCGTAGATCCGCACATCTGAGAAGCCCCTGTTCGACGGCGTCGCCACGCGTATGCGCTCGGTCACGAGCTGCAGCAAATCGGTGTCGCCGGTAACGATCGTGGCCTCGTGTCCCTGCTCCTCCAGCCGCGCAGCCAGGCTGCCGATGACATCATCCGCCTCGTAGCCGCGGGCCTCATATATAGGGAAGTCGAAAGCGCGTACCACCTCCCGGACCCTGTCCATCTGTCGGCCTAGGTCGTCGGGCATAGAGGGACGGTGCGCCTTGTACTCCTTGTACTCCTCGTGCCTGAACGCTTTGCCGACGTCAAAGGCTACCGCTACCTTTGTTGGCGCCTCGCGCTGCAGTATCTGTATCAGCATGTTGCAGAAGCCGTACACGGCGTTTGTCTGCTCGCCCTTGCTGGTCGCGAGGTCCGGCGGGATGGCGTGGTAGGCCCGAAACACCAGGGAATAACCGTCCACCAGGGCGTATTTCAAGGCAGCAAGTCTCCTTCGTAATTGGGAGCCACATTATATCAGAGCTACTGTTCCGACCCGCTGGAAGACGCTCCAAACTGGACGGTAAAGGTGGTTCGCAAGTGGTGTCGGAAGCGGCCCACGAATGGCATTTTTGCCTTGACAGCGACCGCTGAAAACCGATAATATAACGAGGCGCCGGGAGGTGCGGCTAAGGTCGCAAGCTTCCGGACGGTGCACCTTTACAGTGAAATAGGTTTGTTCAAGCTATAGCGTTTATGTAAGTGCTTGTGCAGCCAGGCAGAATAATCTCCAAACAACAAAGAGCACACAAAGGCGAATAGCCTTTC
>JADDPT010000023.1 GCA_016781735.1 Rubrobacter sp. | reverse complement strand
TTTCCCGGAGGCACGATTACGACGGACGATAACTGCCCCTGAGCTGTGGAAGGTTCCCTGCACCTGTACAGAACATGCTGATGCGCAGCTCCTCGATCAGCGCGCTTAACAGTTCGTGGGCAGCTTCCTCCGACTCGGCAGCGGCCTTGAGCAAGGGGGCGGCGAAGCCTGCGAGATCAGCCCCGAGCGCGATGGCCTTGGCAGCGTCCAGGCCGGTGCGCAGCCCGCCGCTCGCTATCACGGGCAATTCGGGCACGGCGGATTGCACCAGCCTCACGCTCTCGGCCGTTGGTATGCCCCATCCTGCGAACGTACTGCTCACGCGCCTGAGCATGGATGTCGGGGCGCGGTGACGCTCCACCTCGCTCCACGAAGTGCCGCCCGCGCCTGCGACGTCAATCGCCGCCACGCCTGCCTCCGCCAACTGCCTCGCGACCGAGGCGGAGATGCCCCACCCCACCTCCTTGACCACGACCGGCATCTCGATCATCCGACAGACCTGCTCCATCTTCCTGAGCAGGCCCAAGAAGTTCGTGTTGCCCTCTGGCTGGAGGGCTTCCTGCAGGGGATTGAGGTGCAGCACCAGCGCATCCGCGCCGATCATCTCCACCGCGCGGCGGCACTCGTCGACACCGTAGCCGTAGTTGAGCTGCACCGCGCCCAGGTTCGCGAGGAGCATCACATCCGGCGCAACGTCACGCACCTGGAAGAGCGGCACGAGAGCCGGGTTCTCTATCACCGCCCGCTGGGAACCTACGCCGATGGCGCAGCCGAGCGACTGTGCCGCCTTCGCGAGCCGGCGGTTGATCTCGAGTCCCTGCTGGACGCCCCCGGTCATACACGACACCAGTAGGGGGGCGCGGAGCCGGTGTCCCAGGAACACAGTGCTCGTGTCAATCTCGCTCAGGTTGAGCTCGGGCAGGGCGACGTGCTCCAGCCGATAGCGATCGAGCCCACTCGTGACCCCCTTCGCGCCAACATCCTCCTCAAGATTGATACGAATGTGCTCGCCCTTACGAGTCTCCGTCACGCCAGGCTTATCCATATCGTCAGCCGTCCTCGTCATGTCTCCTCGCCTCCTGCATCCTCGCCCCCCGCCGCTGACGTTCTATGAGTGGCTTATGCTCACCGCCAGTCGAACTGCCGCTCAAGCAGCGTCCCACTCATGTGCATGAGCAGGGGTGAGCCGTGGGGGCAGACAGCGGGGGCGCTCGTGTGGCCCAAGCCCTCTACCAGCGCGCGCATGGCGGGATGGTCGAGCGGGCGGCCTCGTCGCACGGCGGTGCGGCATGCGAGACGCACCAACAGTCGGTCCCGCCAGCTCTCGCCCTCGCCGGCCTCCTCGTCCGTCAGCCCCAGCAGCGTTGCAACCATCTCGTCCGGCTGGCCCAGCCCGGCCAGAGCCGCCCCTTCCGGGCTGGGGAGCACGCCGGGAAGGACGGGCGCGGCGCGTAACAGAAAGGTGCGCCCGCCGAATACCTCGCACTCGAAGCCCAGGGACGCGAGGTCATCCAGGCGCCGGGCGAAGCTCGCTACCTGGGCCGGACGCAGCTCCAGCAGCAGCGGCTCCGGCAGGGCTACTGACTCCGGCCCGGACTCTCCGTGCGCTGTGGCAAGCCGCTCGAACAGGATGCGCTCGTGGGCACGGTGCTGGTCCACAAGGTAGAGGCCCTCCGGCCCCTCAAGCATCAGCAGCCGGTCCTGCACCTGCCCAACCAGACGCAGCGGCGGCAGACCGGGCGTGACTATCGGCCCCTGCTCGTCGTAGCCTGCGCGCGTCTCCCCAATCGCCATCGGCGGGGGCAAGGCGGCCAGTCCCGTCGCGAGCGGCTGCCTGAGCAGCAGCGGGCGTTGCCCGATAGTAGTGCGGACGAGCTCACCCAGCGCCGCGCCAACGGCGCGCTCCGCCAACAGCCGAACCTCCAGCTTCGCCGGGTGGATGTTTATATCTACCTGGTCAGGGGCAGCCTCGATGGCAAGCGCGAGCACCGGGTGGCGACCCCGCGGAAGTACCGGGCGGTACGCCACTTCGAGCAGCGCCAGCAGGCCGCGAGGCTGCACCCAGCGGCCGTTGACGACCGTGTTCACCTGTCCGCGGCCAGGACGGGTCAGCTCCGGGCCGCCGACAACGCCCCACGCCCGGACACCAGCCACCTCCAGCGGACCGAGCGGCAGCAGGCTCCCGGCCAGCGCCTGCCCGTACACCTCAATCAGCGCGGTCTCCAGGTCGCCCGAGCCGCTCGTCTGAAAGAGCAGCCGGCCTTCCACGGCCAGCGCCAGCCGGACATGCGGCGCAGCAAGCGCGAGCCGCCGCATGGTCTGACCGATCTGAGCTATCTCTGTCTGGGCCCGACCGGATGCTGCCAGCCGCGCGGGTACGTTCTGGAAGAGGTGGCGGACGGTGACAGTCGTGCCGCGTGTCCGAGGGGCTGGTTCATCCACCACAACCTCGCCATCCCGCAGCGTCATCCGGCGACCGACGCCGCCGTCATCCGCCGCGCTTACCAGCGTCAGCTCTGCTACGGCGGCGACGCTTGGCAGAGCCTCCCCACGGAAGCCGAGGGTCCGAACAAGCCCGAGGTCGGAGCCGTCCAGCTTGCTGGTGGCATGCCGCTCGCAGGCAAGTCTCAGTTCAGCGGGAGGAATGCCGGTCCCGTCGTCGCCGACGCGGATGAGAGTCAGTCCGCCGCCTCGCACGTCCACGCGCACGCTGCGCGCACCCGCGTCCAGCGAGTTCTCAACCAGCTCTTTCACAACTGACGCCGGGCGCTCGATTATCTCGCCCGCGGCAATTCGCGCCACGGTAGCCGCAGGGAGCACGCGTATCGGCGGGCGCATTGCGGAGACGTTCCCGGTGAGGCTCCCCGGCTGCACGCCGAACAGCGGGTATGCGCCTGCGTCCGGACCGGCTTCATACTCCATTCGCCAGCCTGCCCTGCTGCTCGTAGAGCCAGTCTATCGCCTCGCGGGGAGTCAGCCCCCCGAGGTCCAGGTCGCACAGCTCACGAGCGAGCCTCTCAGCGGACGTAGGACCTGGGGCGAAGCCGTCCAGGGGAAGCTGGTATGCCCCCGCTCGCTCGGCAATCCCCGGAATCGTGGGAGAAGGGACGCCCTGAACAGAAGAAAGAGGTTCGCAGGCAGGAACGCCCGCGTTACTATCTGGTTGGGGCGCCACGAGCTCGGCCAGCGCCTCCTCCGCACGGTCCGCTACCCACGGTGGCAGGCCCGCCAAACGAGCAACCTGAATGCCGTACGCACGATTGGCGGGTCCTGGCCGAACCGCGTACAGGAAGATGACGCGACTGTCAGACCCTACCACCGCGAGGTGTACGTTCGCGATGCCCTGTACTCCTGTCAGGGCGGTCAGTTCCAGATAGTGGGTCGCGAAGAGAGAGCGCGCGCGGATGCGTCCGTGGATGTCCTCCAGCACAGCACGGGCAATCGCGAGGCCGTCGTGCGTGCTGGTCCCGCGGCCGACCTCGTCGAGGATGAGCAGGCTCTGGGAGGTGGCCTGATGCAGGATGCTAGCGGTCTCGACCATCTCCACCATGAACGTGCTCGCGCCTCCTGCGAGGTCATCGTGCGCGCCGACACGGGTGAAGATGCGGTCCACCAGGCCAATCCGCGCCTCGTTAGCGGGCACGAACGAACCGATCTGCGCGAGCAGAACGATTACCGCGGCCTGGCGGAGATACGTGCTCTTGCCGCCCATGTTCGGCCCGGTAACGAGCAGCACGCGCGGGTCGTGCCCGCCCAGGCGACAGTCGTTCGGTATAAACGCCTCGCCCGCCAGACTAGCCTCGACTACCGGGTGGCGACCACCACGGATGCAGAGCGCATCGCTCTCCTCTAGCGTGGGCGCGACCCAGTTGTTCCGGGCGGCAACCTCGGCCAGAGCGAGCAGTGCATCCAGAAATGCAAGCTGCCCTGCGGTCGCCAGGAGGCGGGCGGTTTCGGCCGCGACGCTCATGGTGAGCCGGGCGAGCGCCGCTTTCTCAAGCTCTGCAATCTCCTCGTCGGCCGCCAGGATACGCGCCTCGGCCTCCTTGAGCGTGGTCGTAAAGTAGCGCTCCCCAGTCGCCACCGTCTGCTTGCGAACGTACTCGTCCGGCACAAGCGACAGGTTAGGTCGAGTTACCTCGATGTAATACCCGAAGACCTTGTTGTAACCGACCTTGAGCGAGCGGATGCCGGTGCGATCGCGCTCGCGGCGCTCCAGGCCCGCTAACCAGCGCCGCGTGTCACTCGCGCCTTCTTGCGCCGCGTCCAGCGCATGGCAGAAGCCGGGCCGGATGCGGATTCCCTCGCCATCTTCCTCGACGGCGGACTCGACAAGATCGAGGACATCGGCACAAGGATCAATGGTATCCGCAAGCTCGACGAGAGCCTCACCACCGACCTCGCGCAGCCGTTCGACTATCGCGGGCACGGTACGCAACGCCGAGCCGAGCGCCAGAAAGTCGCGCACACTCGCCAGCCCCTGGGTAACA
Source organism: Rubrobacter sp. (assembly GCA_016781735.1). Lineage (GTDB taxonomy): Bacteria > Chloroflexota > Chloroflexia > Thermobaculales > Thermobaculaceae > LC3-1. Next base: position 1,384 of record JADDPT010000023.1, on the reverse strand, counting down.
CGACCAGGTAGTCGCTCGAGGTCGCCCGTACCGGAGAGCGCTGCTGCCAGGGAAGCGCGGGCGGCAGGACGGGCGACGAGCGCGGCGATGACTGCCTGGCGGCGCTGCAGCTCCGGCAGGTCGCACAGAGGCTGGTTGAGGAGCCGGCGCAGAGTCCGCGCCCCCATGGCCGTGCGGGTAACGTCCAGCACGCCGAGGAGGCTGCCACGGCTGCCACCCGTCCCCAGGCTGCGAGTCAACTCAAGGTTGCGGCGGGTGGCGGCGTCGAGGCCGACGCGAAATCCATCGGTCTCGGTTCGCAGCCCGGTCAGCAGCCGGAGCAACGCGGGGTTGGTACGGGTAAGGTAGGCCAGGATAGCACCGCCTGCCCCAATGGCGGCGGGCAGGTCGGCACAGCCGTACGCGGAAAGCTCTCGGGCGCCGAACTGGCGGCAGAGAGCGGTACGAGCGCGCTCCGGCTCGAAGTGCCAGCGCTCGACACGGGTCCGATGCGCCGTTCCGACCTCCGCTTCGGCGTTGTCGGGAACCAGGCACTCGGCAGGGTTCAGACGCGCCATCTCCTCACGTAGCTGCGAGTCAGCCTGCGGCCCGCTGAACTCGGCGACGGCAAACTCTCCAGTGCTGACGTCCACCCAGGCCAGGCCCAGCCGCTCGCCCAGGGGCAGCACGGCGGCGAGGTAGCGGTTCTCGCTCGCCGGAAGCAGCGCGGCGTCCGCTACCGTGCCGGGCGTGAGGACGCGGGTGACGGCGCGCTCCACAAGGCCGCGTCCTGGCTCGCTCATCTGCTCTGCGATGGCGATTGTGTGTCCGGCGGCGAGCAGCCGCCCTAGATAGTGGTTCAGGGCATGGTGCGGGATACCCGCCATCGGAACCCTGCCGCTGCGACCAAAGGAACGCGACGTGAGAGTAATCCGTGCGTCCCGGGCAACCGTGCGAGCGTCGTCGTCGAACGACTCGTAGAAGTCACCCAGCCGGTAGAGCAGGATGGCGTCGCGGTGCTGACTCTTCAGGTCAAGGTACTGCTGGCGCGACGGCACCAGCCCGGCCCCAGCCTCAGACGTCCGTTTGCTGGCAGCGCCTTCCGTCGGTTGGCTCTGCGGGTTCTCACTCTGTTTCACCGTGCCGTGAGTCATGGCGCGATTATACACATCCCGGACGCAAGCGCGGTCGCCTGTTTCTGCTTACACGTTCAGGACCTATGCCAACTCCTAACTTTGCGTATCAAGAACGGCAATGACGCCAATGATGGTGGAGCAGGGGCATTACGCAGGCTCGAGTGCATTGCCATTTCACGTGCGCAGCCGGGTCGTTGGGCCGACACCCTGGTCATTGAGCCGCCAGACAGCCCCTACCTGAAAAGCGTCGGGTACAGGTTGTCAAAGAA
>JADDPT010000041.1 GCA_016781735.1 Rubrobacter sp. | reverse complement strand
GGAGAACACCCTGTTGATAAGCTGTTCTTCGCTGGCGTCCAGCATGCCGCTGGCGGTGCTGGCCGCGACGACCATCCTGAGCTCATCCTCCGAGTAGACGAATGAGTGCTCACCCTTCCACTCAAGGCGCAGCAACCGTAGGACCACCTCGGTGCCCCAGTACAGCAGGGCGATAACAGGACGGAAGATAGTCGCGAGCCGCTGCGTGAGCAACGCCGTGAAGAGGATGGTCCCCTCGGCGCGCTGGAGCGCGAGCATCTTCGGCACCTGCTCTCCAAGCATGATGTGCATTTACGTGATGATCGAGAGCGCGAGCACGAACGCGACAACGTGGGAGGTTAGGAACGCGCCCTCGGCAGGCAGGAAGGAGTGGAAGAACGGCTCTACTATGTACGCAATTGTTGGTTCACCTATGGCGCCCAACAAGAGGCTGGCGATAGTGATGCCGACCTGCGCCGCGGAGATGAAGCGGTTCGGGTCTTCCAGCGCCCGCTGCACGAGCCGTGCTCGGGCACTGCCCTGAGCGGCGAGTTGATCGATCCGAGTGCGCCGCACGGACACGAGCGCGAACTCGGCGGCCACGAAGAACCCGTTTACCGCCACCAGCGCTAAGACAGCCGCGATTCTCCAAAGTACGTCGAAGATATTCATCAGTTCCACTCGATCGTGCGCTAGACTGGGCGCGCAGGCCGGTCGGCCGGAACTTTACGTAACCTATCGCCCTTCGTAGTCGCTACCTCCCGGCCCTTGTCGGGGCCAGGCGCTTGAACCTGAGCTTCGCTATGCGCAAGCCGTCCATCTCCTCGACCGTGACGGAGTACCCATCGAGCTCGGCGGTGCTCCCGACTTCCGCCGTGCTTCCCAGCAACCCGAATACCAGCCCGCCTACCGTGTTGTAGCTCTGTGCTTCTACGTCCACTTGGAAGCGAGTACGAAACTCGGGAATTGGCAGCAGCCCGCTCACCAATGTCTCGTCAGGACCGATGATCTCGACGTCACGGTTCAGGTCCTCCGGGTCTTCTGACACTCCTCCGACCAGCCGATCGAGCAGTCCCTCTCGGGTAACTATGCCGGCTGTGCCTGCGTACTCGTCTATCACGATGGCCATCTGTGTGTGGTGCTCACTCATAAGCGCGAGCACGTCGTCCGCATGAGCCGTTTCGGGTATTAGTAGGGGAGGCTGCGAGTGTGTCAGTACATTGAAACCGGTAATCGTCTTGCCGTTGACCAACTCCGCAACAAGCCCGACAAGCGTCTTGACGTTGATTACGCCGACCACGTTATCTATCGTCCCCTCGTAGACAGGGTAGCGGGTGTAACCCTCTTGCGCGGCGGTGTTCAGGAGCGCGGGCAACGAGATGTCGGAGGAGACGGCCACGACCTCGGTCCTGGGAAGCATAGCCTCCCCAGCGGTGATGCGGTCGAAGTTGAAAGCACGCTGGATGAGTTCCTGCTCGTGAGGCTCGAGCGCGCCGCCGCGGGCGCTGTCGCGCACGAGCATCGAGATCTCCTCCTCAGAGTGGATCATCTCCGCCTCGGATGCAGGCTCGAAGCCCAGGCGACGAACCACAAAGCGTCCCATACCATTCATCAGGTTGATGAACGGTCGGAAGATAAAGAGAAAGACCTGTAGCGGACGGGCTACCTATAGAGCCGTGCTTTCGGATGCCTGCAGCGCGATCGTCTTGGGCGCCAGCTCACCGATGACTATGTGCAGGGCAGTGATGATCGTGAAAGCGATTATGACCGATAGGCCCCGTGCGCTCCAGACCGCCCCTGAGCCGCCGAGTCCTATCGCCTCGAAAAGGGGCTCCAGCAGGTGCCCGATGGCGGGTTCCCCGATCCAGCCGAGCAGCAGGCTCGCCATGGTGATGCCGAGCTGTGTGGCCGCGATGAAGTCGTCCGTGTGATCAAGGGCATTGCGCACCGTGCGGGCACGCGCGCTTCCCTCTGCGACGAGCTGGTCGATACGCGTCTTGCGAACGCTCACCAGGGAGAACTCGGAGGCAACGAAGTAGCCGTTGGCGAGGACTAGGAGCACGACCGCGAGCAGTTGCAGGAGCGTCACCCAGATAGGGGTGCCGGCGGCCTCAGTTGCGGGGACGACCTCTGCAATGAGCGACGACACCGGCGCCGCCCATAAGTGTATGTCCATATACGGGTCTGTAGCCCTAACCTCTTCCTGTCCCCATAAAAGGGTGGCCTGCGAGGAGGTTGGGTCCCCGCAGGCCGGATAAGGAGATGCTAACTATAAGCAAGTTGCGTGCCATATGCCATGCGCTGCAGCCTGGCAACCCGCTCGGGGATGGGCGGGTGGGTGCTGAACAGCCCCGCCAGTCCCGCGCCGCGGAACGGCTGTACGATGAACAGGTGCGCCGCCGCAGGGTTGACGTGCATTGGTCGCCGTGTGGCGCCCGCCTCCAGCTTCTGCAGCGCGCTCGCAAGCGCCATCGGCTGGCCGCATATCTGAGCGCCACCTGCGTCCGCCGCGTACTCCCGTGATCGAGAGATGGCGAGCTGGATCAGCGTGGCAGCTATCGGCGCGATGAAGATCGCCACGATCCCACCGAGCGCGCCGCCGCCATCGTCGTCATCTGAGCGCCCGAGCCCACCGAAGATGAGCGCGAACTGCGCCATCTGCGCGACGAACATGATCGTGCCCGCTATCGTCGCTACCACCGTCTGAATCAGCGTGTCCCGGTTCTTGATGTGCGCCAGCTCGTGCGCCATCACGCCCGCCAGCTCTTCGCGGCTGAGGATCTGCATGATGCCGGTCGTAGCCGCGACTGCCGCGTGCTGGGGATCACGCCCTGTCGCGAACGCGTTCGGGCTGGGACTGTCTATGATGTACACCCGCGGCTTGGGGATGCGAGCGTACATAGCCAGCTCCTCCACCATGCGGTGCAGCTCCGGCGCATCCGCCGGGCTGGCCTCACGCGCGCCGCTCATCGCGAGCGCTACCTTGTCGCTGTTCCAGTACGAGAAGAAGTTCGTCGCGAGCGCGAAGATGAACGCGATCACTACTCCCGTGCTCCCGCCCAGTGCGTACCCCACGAATAGCATGAGCCCTGTCAGCGCCGTAAGCAGGAATACCGTTTTTACGCCGTTATGAGAATTCACCTGTGTCCCTCACCTTGTGTATTACGCCGCACCAGCGGCCCCAAGTTGGTGCGCCTACCGTGCAAGCACCATCTCTATACACTATTATAATGCTTTCTCATAGCGATTACTGACACAGATCGTCACCGGGACGACAGTAGCTTACTGACGCGCAGGTGGTGAGGAAGCCGGGCAGAGCAGGCGAGCATGGATAGATAGTACCCATTTGGCTGTTCCCGGGGTAGCCCTGCTCAGTGCCAACAAAGCGTGGACGCTGTCCAAGTAGTTCTCTTCGCCGAAGCCTCAGATGTATCCTGGGAAGTTCCCTCACGGGGTCGCTCGTTGCTGTTACTACGGCCGTCTTACAAGCTGTAGATCGCACCGAACTTCGTGTTGAGGTAGTTCAGGTAGGGCTCGGCGCTGAGCCGTTGCCCGGTGGTACGCTCCAGCAAGTCCTGTGGTGGGAACTTCCTGCCGTAAGCGTGCACGTGCTCGCGCATCCAGCCTAGTAGTGGCGCCGTGTTGCCGTTCTCAAGCTGCTTCTGCAGGTCGGACAGGTTCCTAAGAGCGGCCTCGTACAGCTGCAGAGAGATCACGTTCCCGAGTGTGTACGTGGGGAAGTATCCGTATAGCCCACTCGGCCAGTGGATGTCCTGCATTACGCCGTCGGCATCTGTATCGGGCGTAACTCCGAGATACTGCTCCATCTTCTCGTTCCACCTGGCGGGCAGTTGCTCCACTCCTAGCTCGCCCTCGAACATTGCTACCTCCAAGTCGAAGCGGAGCATGATGTGGAGGTTGTACGTCACCTCGTCGGCCTCTACGCGGATCAGTGAGGGTGCGGACCTGTTCACGGCTCGGTAGAATTGTTCCAGATCCACGCCGCCAAGCTGGTCGGGGAACGCCTCCTGGATGCGTGGGTAGTACGCGCTGAGGAAGGGAAGGCTCCTGCCGACGACGTTCTCCCACAGCCGGGACTGCGACTCGTGCATGCCGCTCGAGGCTCCTCCCTGCAGCGGCGTGTTGGCGAAGCGCTCCGGCAGACCCTGGTTGTATAGCGCGTGGCCGCACTCGTGGGCGGCGGCGAAGAAGCATGTGTTGAAGAACTCGGGGTCTACCCGTGTGGTCACCCGGACATCGTCCTGCGCGAACGTAGTCGTGAATGGATGCGCCGACCGGTCCATGCGCCCTCGAGTGTAGTCATAGCCGAACCGCTCCATAAGATCGAGGGAGAGCGCCCACTGGGCGTCCTCATCATAGTGCTGATGCAGGAATGAGTCGTCCACCTCGTCCGCTCGGTCGGCGATCGCGGAGACGAGTGGCGCCGTTCGCTCTCGCAGGTCGTTGAAGACGCGGCGCACCTCCGACGTGCGCATCTCAGGCTCGTAGATATCTAGCAGTGCGTCGTAGGGATGCTCCTCCCAGCCCAGCAGGTCCGCCATCTTGCGCTGCTGCTCGAGGATACGTTCAAGGTAAGGTGTAAACCGCTGCCAGTCGTTCTCAGGACGACACGCCTGCCATACCTGCGTGGCAGTTACCTCAGCCTCGCGCATCTCGGCCACAAGGTCGGAGGGTAGCTTGATTGCCCGGTCGTACTCCCTCCGCGCCTGCCAGATGAGCCGGCTCTCGTCGCTGTCCGGCGGCATGTCAGCCACCTCATGGGATGCGTCTTCGAGCAGTCGGCCGTACTCGGGAGAGGTGGCATGCTCGTGGGCGAGCCTGCTGATGGTGGACATCGCACGGGCGCGGCCTGCCGTGCTGCCCTCCGGCATGTACGTTTCCTGGTCCCAGCCCATCAGCGCGCCCGCGTACCGCAGCCCGCTTATAACCGCCATCTTCGACTTGAGTGCTTCAAGCGCCGCTGTCATTCGCCGTGTCTCCCTTTCTGATGCACGCCTCTGGTGAAGCTCGGGTTACCGCTGGAGGGGGCCGACCGGAACGCATTGTAAACTATCGTAGTCCGTGTGGGCATGGGTCGGCTGTATTCGGTTGCCATACAAGCAAGTTGGCGAAAGGGACCGTGATAGTCACGCCGTCGAAGCAGTCCTTCAGTTGGGTGATACGGATGAACTCGACAGGTGGTCGGGGCCGTCAGATGCTCGGCTCGCGGCTGGCCGAGACGGCCTCTCGAGGCTCGGCCAGAGCGGTCCGTACCTTCTGCAGGAGCACGTCGAGGTCGAACGGCTTGGGAAGCACCTCCACGTCGAACTGCCGTAGCCAGTCCTCGTGCTCGTGCAGGAGTTGGGTTGCCGCGGAGCAGACAATGACGGGGATGCGGCGTGTCCTGGGGTCGAGGGTGAGCAGGTCGAGGGTACGCCACCCGTCGTCCGGGCTACCGAATACGAGGTCGAGGATCACGAGGTCTGGCTGACTGTCCCTGACAAACTTGTACCCGTTTGAGCCCACGAAGCAGGTGCTTACCTCGTACCCCTCGTCCTGACGCAGCAGCTCATCCATTAGCTGCAGGAAGACGGTATCGTCGTTCACTACGGCGATGTGAGTCTTTGCCTCCGTCATGAGTTCCTCCACAAATATGTGGTGTTCCTGCGACCGGCACGAGGAAAGTCCCCACGGTGCCGCGCCAATGCGGGACTGCACCGCCGGCAGAGTGGGCATTTTATCACACCATCATGCCGCTCGCACTTACTCAACTGCGGAACGGGCCGCGAGTGAACAAATTGACATAATAGCAAAATGCTGCTATGAGATCCCGCAGTGCGGGTTGGTCAGTGGGGCAGGGGTAGGAACCCCCCATCACAGTGCGTGTTGTAGGGGCGCTGTATAGTAGGCTTCGAGCAATGCACCAGTATCTTCTCATTCCCCAACCTCTGTGGTCTCACTCTGGTC
>JADDPT010000102.1 GCA_016781735.1 Rubrobacter sp. | reverse complement strand
GCAGCAAGAGGCGGATGAGAGCATGCTCATCGCATTCGGCTACATGACCCCGCGCTCCAAGCTCTCCCGGCTGGCCGAGCAGGCTACAGGCGATGCCTTCGCAGGCTTCTACGAGCCGGATACCAAGGACCTGTTCATCATCGGCAAGCAGAACGACATGGGCATCCACAACCGTATGACGATGGCCCACGAGCTCACCCACGCCGCTCAGGACCAGGCGTTTGACCTCGGTAAGATGATGGACGCGGCGGAGGGTAACGACGACAAGATGATCGCCCTCAAGTCGCTGGTGGAGGGTGACGCCCGGTTCTCCGAGATGCTCTACCTCGGCAAGCAGAACGTCGACGAGGAGGATCTGTACAAGAGTCCGGAGGAGGAGAGTCTGCTCTTCACGAGCTACGAGGAAGCGCCGCCAGTGTACGGCCTCACGCTTGTCTTCCCGTACGAAGTGGGCAGTGAGTGGGTAGGGTCTTTGTACAAGAGTGGCGGCTGGAAAGCTGTGAACGCCGCCTACAAGCGACCGCCTCAGTCCTCGGAGCAGATCCTGCATCCCGAGAAGTACGTCCAGAACGACCAGCCGGAGAACGTAAAGGTCCCGGACGTGCAAGCCGCCCTGGGCAAGAAGTGGCGCAAGGTGGTCACGAACACGCTCGGCGAGTACAAGACGCTGATACTCCTGGGAGACGCGCAGACGGTTGACCCCACCCTGATGAGCGCGTCCGACGGCTGGGAGGGTGACCGGTACGACGTCTACAAGGAGAAGGACGGCGACGGTGTGGCGCTTGTATGGCGCACGCTCTGGGAGTCCGACAAGGACGCCAAGGAGTTCACGACCGCGCTCGCGGCGCAGCAGCTCGGGCTGAACGGAGACGTCTTCGGATCCGAGATGAAGCCGAAGAAGGGCGTGCTGACCCTCGACGGCACGGATGCGAGCGTCCGTATCCGCCGCACCGGCAAAGAGGTGCGGATGGTGGTAACGCGCGAGGCGGACGACAAGGTGATTGACCGGCTGGTGGCGCAGGCACTACGTTAGTGGCGGAGCCTGCGCGCTCCATCTAATACTGTTTCGGGCTGGAGGTGTGTTAGGTAGGCCGTGTCTGTGCCGCGAGGAGACGATCCACTCTGGCCACCACGTCTGTAATGTCGAAGGGTTTGCGGATGAACTCGTCCGCGCCGCAATCTTCGGTGTAGAGCTCCCGCCTCGCGCTCATCGTTATGATCATCATCGCGCGGGAGACCGGGTCCGCCTTGACTCGCTTGCACAGCTCGATCCCATCGAGGCCGGGCATCATCAGGTCGGTGATCATGAGGTCCGGCCGCTCAGCCTGCACGATCTCCAACGCATCGTCGCCATCATAGGCTTCGAGTAGCTGCAGGTCGTCTCGGTCGAGCACTATGGAGATAAGCTCGACCACCTCCGGCTCGTCGTCAACTATGAGCACTTTCTTCATCAGTGTTCCTGGCAGTCTCTTTCGGCGTCAGCGCAGGGGACTTGCGGAGTCGGTGCTGCCTCGGGGAAGGCTCGAAGAAACATCCGAATACATCTTACGCGAAAACCGAGTTGTTTTCGAGCTACCGCAACTTTCCGGTCCGGTCTCTTAGAGGCCCGCGGCTGTAGAGTGCAACGCCTACTCTTTGTAGACCCGCTCATCGAACAGCGGCTCCGGTATGGTGTCGCCGGTTGGGTCGAACTGGCCGAACGTGAAGAGCTTGCGTAGCTGAAAGTCCACAAGGTCCCTGCCCGCGCGGTTCTTCTCGATGCTGAACACCACCCAGTTGGACATCGCCGCCGCCTTGAAAGCCGTCAGGTCCACGGCCTGCCTGGAGACCACCTTCGTCTTCTCGTTCATTATGAGGATGATGTCCGCCTCATATAGCAGGGAGGAGGAGCCGCGCAGGTGGTATGCCCGAAGCCTGCGGGCCTCGAGGCCCTGCTTGTCCGCAGCCACGATCGCGACGATCGGCACGGCGTGCGTGAGCGCGATCTCCTTGAAGTTCTCCGTCAGCCGGCCCACACGCTCGTTCTCCGTCGCCCCCTGCATCTGCAGGGGTACCTTCTGGAGATAGTCCACAATCACCAGCACGTCCTGACCCGTCTGCTGCCTGCAGCTCTCGATGATCTTGCTTATGTTGTCTGGGTCAGTGAGCGACGCCGACGCCTTCATGACCTTGAAGTAGTCCCCGTACTCGGCGATCCGCTGCAGGGCGGTCCTGCCGTGCGGGTCACGGGCAAGGTCCGCCGTGAACTCGGTGCGGTTCCTGCTTGCCTGCAGGAGCCGGGGCCGCAGATCGGTGACCTTCAGGCCTTGCAACTCGCCGGCGGGCGTCTGGGTCGCGCTCTCCAGCGCGATTAGCCGCAGCAGCAGGTCGTCCTCCGAGTGCTCGTAGCAGAAGTACAGCACGAGACAGCGCTTGGAGGCTGCCACGTTGCGAGCGAGCTGGAACGCGAAGGTGGTCTTGCCCGCGCCCTCCGAGCCGCCGAGCAGCAGGAGCTCTCCCTGACGCAGGCCGCCGGCGATACGTCTGTCGAGTGCGGGGAACCCAGTTGGGAAGGCGCGCATTCCCGGAAGCTCACCCCGGCGCACGCTCTGCTCCAGCCTGCCGATCACGTCAATGATAGAGATGGGGGCGCCCCCCTCAACCTTTCCCGTTGTCCCCGTCATGTCTTTCCTTCCTCAGCAGCCGGAGCATAGCAGGAGCCACGCGTCCGGTCAATAGCCTGCGTTCCCGTAGTCGAAAGTTTAGCGTCCGCCAGATGCAGATTCTAAGGGTGCTTTATCGCGCTCACCGTGTCCTGCGGGTCCCGTTCCCTCGTCGCAGCGTTCCAGCCAGGAGCTAGAGGCATTGCTCCATAATTTGAGCTAGGGAAAGATCACCCATTTGCACCATGGCAAGCTGGCCGTGAGCGCCTATCCTTGTAATAACTGAGACTAAGGGCTGAAACTTGGGGACGGCGGTCATGTCATCGGTGTGCATCGGTAGTGGGAACGAAATGCGCTCCCTCGGCCGATATGGTGGGAGCCACCTTGAGTATTGCGGAGCCACACCGGCAGAACGCCTCACTGTGCTGGAGGGTTGATCTTTCTATGTCCCTCAAGGAGAGTGACCGGCGCACAGAATACGTTTTCATCCGTCGAATGGCGACTGACATGACCTGTGGAAGGTGTATGACACGTGCCTGTGGTTGATGCAATAACACGTGATCCGACTGGGGAGACTTCCAAGCGCAACTGGATGCCGAGTGTATGGACTCGCGCCATAACTACCATCGCCCGCTGGCAAGACCTCGCAGCGTGTGTATTTCTCCTTGCTCTGACACTCATCGCGGGATGGGACATGGTAGTCCAGGGGACGATGATCGGCATAGACGCCGCGACCTTCTTCTATCCTATGTATTCCTTTCTGGGTGAGCGGCTTCGGTCCGGTGACATACCGATGTGGAATCCCCACCAGTTCTCCGGCGCTCCCTTCGCGGCCGATCCGCAGTCCGGCTGGATGTATCTGCCTGCCATGCTGCTTTTCACCCTACTGCCGTTGGCCACTGCTGCCAAAGCATACCTGCTGTTCAACCTGCTTCTGGCTGGCTTGGGCTTGTATGGCCTTGCTCGCGTACTCCGAATGAACGTCGCTGGCGCTCTCGTGGCGGCGATCGCCTACGAGTTCAACGGCTTCATGCAGGAGCGGAACGCGTGCTGCGCCGTGTTTACGGGTGTCGGCGCGTGGTTGCCGCTGCTCATCCTGTCCGCGGAGCTCGCGATCAGGAGCCAACAATGGCTAATGCGCGCAGCGTGGTGGGGCCTGACGGGGTTCAGCCTAAGTCAGATACTTGCACTTTGGTTGGGTCAGGGCAGCTATTACTCGCTATTAGCGCTCGGTGGATATATGGCATACCGAACCTTGGTTGTGCCACCTGGGCATCTGCGAAGCCTCCGGGGACGGTTTGGTGCGCTATTGCTTCACGGAAGTGCCGTGCTGATCTTCGGTTTCACTCTGGCGGCCGCCGAGCTGCTCCCCAGAGTGGAGTACCAGCAACTGTCCAACCTCGCGGGTGGATACGAGAATGCTCTACTCCAGCAAGGGGTTGGCGGGGTATCACCGCTGAACTGGCTACGCCTTCTACTGACGCCGGGCGCATGGTACGTTGGCAACGTTACGGTGATCCTGGCCCTCCTGGCCCCGGTCGTAGCCCGTGGGCAATATGGGACTCCCTACTGGTCCCTCCTTTCGCTGGGTGTGATGATCCTCTCCAACGGAAACTCTACTGTCTTGCATAAGATACTCTATGCAGTCCTGCCTGGTTTCAGCACGCTGCACACACACCATCCAGAACGAATCACACAGCTTTTGTACCTTGGTGCTGCGTTGCTCGCTGGTTCGACTGTGGCGTGTCTCTTCGACCGGATGCGTCAGCGCACCATCGTCATATTGGTAGCCTGTCTACCGGTTCTCATCCTGCTAGTGGGTTATTCGAATCGTGATCAAGGCATGCTGCCCGAGACCATGATACTCCTATCGGTACTCGGTGCCGGCAGTGTAGGGGCATATGCCCTGATGGGTGACAAGCAGCGAGTGCTGTCCGCATCCATACTGTTCCTGCTGTTCTCCGACGTCATGATGGGATCACGTGTGGAGATTGCCCGCGGACTATCCAGCGACGGCTACGAACCGTTGGTCTTCGAGCCTCTCGTAAAGGTGAACTTGGAGGAATATTACCAGCCACACGGTGCAGGCAACTTTCTACTCTCTCACGCCACGGGCCACGAGGCGCGCTACTTCGGCTACGATCCGCGCATCCATGTAGGAGATATTATCTATCGCTACCAGTTCAAGGATCCGAGAGCGGCGCAACTAGTAGTGAACAACCGAGCAACCATGCTCGGTCTAGACGACGTCCAGGGGTACAATCCGATGCATCTGGCGCGCTACGATGAGTTCCTGGTGGCTCTCAACGGTAGCGCCCAAGAGTACCGGGGTGCCCACGTTCTGCCAGGAGGGTTGAACTCACCCCTTCTGGACTTGCTGAACACGCGATACGTGGTTGTCCCCGCCACTGCACCGCATGAACGAGCCGATTTGCAGTGGTTGCATAAAAGCTACCCTGCCGTGTATGAGGATGACCAGGTGCGCGTGCTGGAGAGACCGCAGGCCCTACCGAGGGCGTGGCTGGTGCACGAGGCCCAGCAGGTCAAGCGTGGAGAGGCGCTGCCTCTCCTAGCTGGCAAGGCTGTGGATCCCAGGCACGTTGCACTTCTTGAGGAGCCTGAGCCGGCGCTTGCCCGCCCCGCCGATCCAGGGTCCAACCGAGTAGATCTCGTCACTTACGATCCCGATAACATCCGGTTGACCACGATGAGCTCTGCGCCGAGTCTCCTCGTGCTGAGTGATGCGTACTATCCCGCGTGGAAGGCGTACGTGGACGGGAAACCGGCGCCCATCTACGTCGCCAACCACGTGCTGCGGGCAGTCGCCGTCCCTGCCGGGTCGCACGAGGTCGAGATGCGTTATGAGTCCTGGACACTCCATACGGGCATAGCCGTGTCTGCCGTTTCATACGCTGGCCTAGTTGCTCTATGGACCGCTCTCCTGATATCACGGAGGAGGAGGTTGCGTGGAATACCCTGAGACTGTTGGAACGAGAAACCTTGCTTGGTAGCTGTTCAGACAATATGTAGTCCTTAGGGGAGGTCCCGGGCCTTTGCCAGCGTCAGGGGCATCGACCGCGACATGCGTTCTCTGCCGAGTGATAGCTCCCCGATAGCTCAAATGAACTGTGCAAAGCCAGCTCCAATAAATGAGCCAGGCGCGGATTCATCTGGTTAGCCCAGTAGATGTGTGATATGGCGAGAGGCATCCACGGATGGTGTATTGGACTGCACCCCAAAGACCGAACCACGGCTCAAGTCAAGTT
>JADDPT010000092.1 GCA_016781735.1 Rubrobacter sp. | reverse complement strand
CCAACTCTTACTCCTGATGTGTTTCTGCTGATATAAGTCTTGATAACCCGATGGAGCCCACGACCGGATTTGAACCGGTGACCTCATTCTTACCAAGAATGTGCTCTGCCGACTGAGCTACGTGGGCGCCGGGCTCGCGAGCCGCTGTGTCGCGGGCCTCTCGCTCTGGTGGGGTGGGCCGGGAAGGATTCGAACCTCCGTAGGCTTTCGCCGCCTGGTTTACAGCCAGGTCCAATTGACCGCTCTGGCACCGACCCATGAACTCCCCGGAGCCGACGGTGGGATTCGAACCCGCAACCTACTGTTTACAAAACAGTTGCTCTGCCATTGAGCTACATCGGCCCGCGACCGCACAATTATACTTAGCGCAACCTGGATGCGCAAGCAAAATGCGTCCTGGCACGCCGCGGCATCACAGCTGCCCAGAGCAGCGGTGTGACGCGACTAAGTCTCCCCGTCCACGGACCGCCGGCGCAGCACTTCGTAGAGCGCGACAGAACCAGCCACGGCTGCGTTCAGGGACTCCACCCTACCAAGCAGGGGCAGGCTCACGATTATGTCACAACCCTCCAGGACGAGCCTGCGGATGCCGGTTCCCTCGCTACCTACGACAAGAGCCACCGGTCCTTCAAGTGGCGCCTGCCACAGTGACACGGCGTCGGGAGAGGCGTCGAGCCCCAGCACCCAGACACCGCTCTTTTTGAGCTCTTCCAGCGCCTGCCTGAGGTTCGCCACCCTTACAACTCTTATGTACTCTGCGGCTCCGGCCGATGCGTTGACCACCGCGGGCGTCACAGCGACGGCTCGATGCTCGGGAATGATGACACCGGTCACTCCTACTGCCTCCGCCGTTCGTAGCAGGCTGCCCAGGTTCTGCGGATCCTGGAGGGAGTCGAGCACCAGGTAGAGGGGATGAGTCTCGGAGCCAAGTAGCTCGGAGAGGAATACGTACGGGTAGGGGGACGAAACCAGGCAGGCTCCCTGATGGTTCGCACCGGTCGCAAGCTCGTCTAGCTGGGAACGCTCCGCTTCCTCGACCGGTAGATCGATCGTCTCCGCGAGCTCAGCCAACTCCTTGACCGGCTGGTGTGTCAGCGTACCCCGGGCCAGGAGGAGGCGCTTCGGTCTTCGCCGGCTGGCGCGAAGGCTCTCGCGGACTGCGTTCCTCCCATAGAGGGTGTCGAGTCCAACGGGAGCACCAGCGTCGCGGCGCTGGCCCTGTGATACGCCGCGCCCGTGCTGCCTGCGTGGCCTCAGCGGTCCACGCGCCACTTCGTGCCTTCTGCCGTGTCCTCCAGTGCAACGCCAAGTTCTCGCAGGCCATCACGGACACGGTCGGACAGCTTCCACTGCTTCGCGGCACGCAGCTCATCCCGTATGGCTACAAGTAGTTCTATGTAGGCATCGACGTCTGCAGCAGCGTCGCTCCCGTCACCGCTGCTGCGACGCCCGCCGTCCTGTGGGGCGAGCGTAAACCCGAGCACACCGGCAAGCTCACGAAGCAGAGCCAGTGCCTCTGTGTCGCTCTCTCCCGTTGCGCGCAGCCGGTTAACCTCTTTCGAAAGCTTGACAAGCACTGCTAAGGCGCGAGAAGTATTGAAGTCGTCGTCCATCGCCGCCTCGAATTCGCCACGCAGGCTGTCGAGCTGGATGACCGCATGCTCTGGGAGCGCGGTGCGCGACGCGACGCTGTCGCCTGCCTCCTCCTCCGGCGTTCGCGGCGCGGCAGCCTGGACCAAACGGTCAACCGACTTGACAGCAGAGATCATAGCCTTGTCTGAATAGCTCAAGGGACGGGTGTAGTGCGACGATAGTACGAACCACCTGAACGCATCGGCCCCGTACTTCTCAACGATTGCGGGCACCGAGAGCACGTTACCCTCTGACCGCGCCATCTTCTGCTGATTGAGCGTGAGCCATCCATTGTGCATCCAGTACCGGGCAAAAGGCTGCTTGCCAGTGACGGCCTCACTCTGGGCAATCTCGTTTTCGTGGTGGGGGAATATCAAGTCGTTCCCGCCACCGTGGATGTCCAGCTGCGGGCCCAACTCCCGAGTGCTCATTGACGTGCACTCTATGTGCCAGCCAGGACGTCCCTGGCCCCATGGACTGTCCCATGCGGGCTCGCCGGGCTTAGCGGCCTTCCACAGGGCGAAGTCCATTGGATGTTCTTTGCGCTCGTCGAGTTCGACTCGAGCACCCGCGTTCATCTCTTCCAGCCTACGACCAGAGAGCTTTCCATAGTCAGGATCACTTAGAACCCGGAAGTAGACATCGCCCTCCACCTCATAGGCGTGTCCGCACTCGATCAGTCGTGAGATGTCCTCGATGATGGCTGGTATGGTCTCGCTTGCTCTAGGATATGAATCGGCTTGTTTGACGTTCAAAGCCTCCATATCCTTCAGAAACTCTGCAGCGTATCGCCGTGAAAGCTCATCCCACGGAACCCCTAACTGATGTGCTCGATTGATGATCTTGTCATCCACATCAGTGAAGTTTTGGACGTGGCGCACACGATAGCCTCGGTACTCGAGGTAACGTCGGACGACGTCGAAAACGATGTATGAAAGAGCGTGCCCAACGTGCGCGGCATCGTACACCGTCGGGCCGCAGACATACATCTTGACCTCGCCCGGATCGAGCGGCTCAAAAGGCTCTTTGCTGCCTGAGAGTGTGTTGTATATCTGTAGCACCCGAGCACATCCTGGAGGCGAAAAACGAACGGTTGAGGGCCAGTGGCGCATTCTCGCCTACGAGGCTACTCCGAGGGAGTCGTCGCCGGCGTTGTTTCCTGGGGCTTCGCCTTCTCAACAGGCTTCTTGGAGTCGTCCTTCGCCTCGGCGGGCTTTCCATCGGTAGCCGGCTTCTCAGCAGAAGCGGCCTCGGACTTCGGACGCGTGTCAGTCTTGTAGAAACCCGGTCCCTTGAAGACGACGCCCACTGGATGTATCACCCGCCGGACGGCCGCTCCGCACTCGGGACACTCCTGTACAGGAGGGTCGGAGAAGCGCTGGAAACGCTCAAAGCGGTGGTGGTCGGGTGACGCGCACTCGTAGTCGTACGTGGGCATATCTACCTCATTTGGGACAGTTAGACCGGATTGGGAGGCGAGAGAATTGCCTGTGTGCTACACATGTTAGCTAAACCCGAACCGCGCCCGCAACACAGGTCGCGACGCGCACCGACCGCTGGTAGAATGACCGAGCCGCCCACCCTGACATAGACGAGGATATCGAGATGACGCAGACACCTGTCCTGGCCGGACTAAACTCCCAGCAGCGGGAGGCCGTTGCCGCTCCGGAAGGACCAGTGCTGGTGCTCGCCGGCCCCGGTTCCGGCAAGACGCGCGTCCTTACCCACCGCATTGCCTACCTTTTGTCGGAGCTCCACGCCGACCCGAGCGAGATCCTGGCAGTGACCTTCACGAACAAGGCCGCCCGCGAGATGCGAGAACGACTGGAGCGCCTGATCGGATACGGAGCACGGTCGCTCACGGTCGGCACCTTCCACGCGATCTGCGCACGCGTGCTGCGACGCGATGGAGCGCCCGTCGGCCTCGGCCCCGACTTCGTAATCTATGACGACGCCGATCAGATACGCCTGCTGAAACAGGCCATATCCGACATAGGACTCGACGAGAAGCAGTATGGTGCTCGGGCAATGCAGAGCCGGATCACCGCCGCGAAGAGCGTTGTGCTATCGCCCGAGGAGTACACGAACGGAGCCCGGTCGTACTTCGAGGAGATAGCAGGACGCGTCTACCGCAGGTACCAGGAGTTGCTCGAGCAGAATCAAGCGGCAGACTTCGACGACTTGCTGATGAAGACCGCCGTGCTGTGGAGCAAGTATCCCGACGTGCTGGCTCGCTACCAGGATTGCTGGCGCCGCGTGCTGGTGGACGAGTACCAGGACACCAATCACGCCCAGTACACACTCGTTCGACTGCTGACCGCGAAGCACCGCAACGTGTTCGCCGTCGGCGACGAGGACCAGGGAATCTATTCGTGGCGGGCAGCGGACATCACGAACATCCTCAACTTCGAGCGAGACTACCCTGAGGCGAAGGTGTTCCTGCTCGAACAGAACTACCGGTCAACGCAGAGCATCCTCGACGTTGCGGGACACGTCATCGCGGCGAACCCCGGCAGGACACCAAAGAAGCTGTGGACAGACAAGACCGGCGGTGTTCCCGTGGAGGTCCGGGAGGCATACGACGAGGGCGACGAGGCCCAGTTCATCTGTCGTGAGATCAATCGCCTCGTTGGCTCCAGCGGTTACAACTACTCCGACATCGCAGTCATGTACCGCACGAACGCACAGTCCCGATCGCTGGAGGAGAGCCTTGTAGGCTACCGCATACCATACCAACTCGTCGGCGGCACACGGTTCTACGAGCGCAAAGAGGTCAAGGACGTCCTCGCGTTCCTCCGGCTAGTGCATAACCCGTACGACACTGCGAGCTTGCGCCGGGTGCTGGAGCAGACCCACATGGGCAAAGGCATCGGCAAGAGCACGATGGGTTCGATCGAGCAGTTCGCCGCGTCCGCGCATTCACCGCTATGGGACGCCATCGTGGCCGCCACAGGTGACCACGCAGCGACAGACACCGCGTTCTTCTCTCCGAATGCCTGCTACGCCGAGCCGCCGAGACTAACGGGACGCGCGAGAAGCGGTCTGAGCGAGCTTGTTCGGGTGATCCGCGACCTTCGTGGGCAGCGCAAGGATCTGCCGCTGTCCCAGCTGATCGACTCGGTGTTGACCCGCACCGGGTACGCCGCCGCGCTCAACGACGGCACGGAAGAAGGGCTCGAGCGCACCGAAAACACGCGGGAACTAATGACGGTGGCACAGGACTACTCCGGTATGGAGCCGAAAGAGGCGTTGTCTCACTTCCTGGAGGAGGTCGCGCTCCTCAGTGACCTCGACACCGTCAAAGCGACGGGTAATGCGGTCACGCTCATCACGCTGCACGCAGCGAAAGGGCTGGAATACAAGGTGGTATTCCTCGCTGGGGTAGAGGAGGGGCTGCTGCCTCACTCTCGCTCGCTCGACTCGGTGAAGCAGGTTGAGGAGGAGTGCCGACTGGCCTACGTGGGGGTGACTCGGGCGATGGAGCGGCTGTACATCTCCTACGCCTTCCACCGATCCATCTTCGGCTCAACACAGTCCAACCCGCCATCCCGCTTCCTCTACTCGATACCCGACTCACTCGTGCGGGGCTTTCTTCCCCGGAGCAGTGCCGCCCCCCGGGCGCAGTTGGGCAGCCAACAAACGCTCAGCCGCCCCTCGTCTCTGCCGCCGACTGTGAGGAGTATGGTAGCGCAGGGGGCTACTCCTTCGGCGAGCGCTGGTCCTACCTTCTCCCCCGGTGAGACGGTAAGACACCCGACGTTCGGTGAGGGCATCGTGACGCAAGTCCGGATGCACCACGGGGACACCGAGGTCGAGGTGCGGTTCGGTGGTGGAGTCACGAAGCGTCTCATAGCGAGCCTCGCCAAGCTGGAGAAGGCGTAGCGTACTGGCCCCTCAACGCATCCGGACAAGAGTTGGCGCCGGCGTCGTCCGTTGACGTGACGGGTTGCTTCCGCTCATCAACTCCGCTGTGGGACGGCTCCTCGGCGAACGTCCCTCGCCCACTCCTATGGATCTTGCTGCCCACGTGCGGCGGCTGTGCTATCATACGGTCCCCGTGTCAGGCGGGGACTAGTAAAGGAGACTGACCTAAAATGGCGGTCACTACGCGCAACAAGTGGGTGTACGGCTTCGAGGAGGAAGGCGGGGGCGGTCGGGATCTGCTCGGAGGCAAGGGCGCCGGGCTTGCGGACATGACGCGAGCCGGCCTTCCGGTTCCACCGGGCTTCACTATCACGACCGAGGCGTGCCGGGCGTATTACGACTCGTTCGACCGTTCCATATCCGACGTGCTGTGGCAGCAGATAACCTCCGCGCTTCGCGATCTCGAGCGCGCCAGCGGCAAGAAGCTGGGCGACGTCGAGAACCCATTACTTGTCTCGGTCCGCTCAGGCGCGAAGTTCTCCATGCCGGGGATGATGGACACAGTGCTCAACCTCGGTCTCAATGAGAGCACGGTCCAGGGACTCGCCAATCAGACGGGAAGCGCCCGCTTCGCGTACGACGCTTACCGTCGCTTCATACAGATGTTCGGCAAGGTCGTCATGCACGTGGATGCTGAGCTCTTCGAGGACGCGTTCTCGAGGCTCAAGGAAGAAAAGGGTGTTCAGTCGGATACCGACCTGGACCAGACGGCTCTTCAGGGCCTGGTCGAAACCTTCAAGCAGATCGTTCAGGAACGAGCAGGTCAGCCGTTCCCTGATGATCCGATCCAGCAGCTACGTCTGGCGGTAGAAGCAGTGTTCGATAGCTGGAACACGGAGCGCGCCGTAGCTTACCGCAACGCGATGAAAATACCACATGACCTGGGCACCGCCGTCAACGTGGTGGCCATGGTCTTCGGCAACATGGGGGAGGATTCGGGCACGGGCGTTGCCTTCACTCGAAACCCGTCCACTGGGGAGAAGCAGCTCTTTGGTGAGTACCTCGCGAACGCCCAGGGGGAGGACGTGGTCAGCGGCGCCCGGACGCCGAAGAGCATCTCCGAGATGGAACGGGACTACCCGGAGGTGTACGAAAGCCTCACAGACATAGCCGCCCGGCTGGAAGCGCACTACAAGGACGTGCAGGACATGGAGTTCACGGTGGAGCGCGGCAAGCTCTACATGCTCCAGACCCGCTCAGCGAAGCGCACAGTGCAGGCGGCGGTGAAGACGGCTGTTGACATGGTCAGCGAGGGGCTTCTCTCGAAGCGCGAGGCGGTCGGTCGAATCGCGGCGGATGATATAAGCCAACTGCTGATGCCGCAGTTCGAACCTGCAGCCGTTGAGGCCGCGCGGGACGAAGGCAAAATGCTGGCAAAGGGGCTGAATGCGTCGCCGGGCGCTGCGACAGGGAAGGCGATCTTCACAGCCGACAAAGCGAAGGAGCTCGGAGAGCGGGGCCAGGATGTGATCCTCGTCCGGCCCGAGACAAACCCCGACGACGTGCACGGGATGATCGCCGCAAAGGGCATACTCACGGCGCGAGGCGGAGCGACTAGCCACGCCGCCGTGGTGGCGCGCGGCCTCGGCAAGCCGTGCGTTGCGGGTACCGAGACCTTGCTAGTGCAGCCCCGACAGCGACGCATGCGGGCAGGGACGATCACCGTGCGTGAGGGTGAGGAGATCAGCATTGACGGCTCGACCGGCGAGGTGTACGTCGGCCGGCTTCCAACGGTGCTACGTGAGCTAGGAGAGCAGCCCGACTTGCTAACGCTGCTGAGCTGGGCGGACGAGCTTCGAGAGCTCGAGGTATGGGCGAACGCCGACTATCCCCGTGACGCCGAAGTGGCGCTTGGCTTCGGAGCACAGGGCATAGGTCTCGCCCGCACAGAGCACATGTTCTTCGAGACGGAGCGCCTACCCGTTGTGCGCCGGATGATCCTGAGCGCCGGCAGGGCAGTCGCCCTCGAACGAGCGCTACAGGACGCCGAGCGGGCACTCGCGTCGGCCGACCCTTCCCGCAAGCCGAGACTGCAGGCGCAGGCAAACGAGGCCAGACGCAAGGTGAAGGCTTCGGATGCTGTGACTGCGTACCATGAGGCACTTGATCGCCTCGGCGAGGTGCAGAAGAACGACTTCCGAGGGCTGCTGGAGGTCATGGAAGGCAAGAGCGTCGTCGTTCGTCTCATCGACCCTCCGCTTCACGAGTTCCTGCCAAGCCACGAGGAGCTAGCCTTCAAGGTGGAGGCGTTGCACGAGAGCGCACCCGACAGCAAGGAGCTCGCCGAGGCGGAGGAAGAGCTGGCAGTCGTTGAGGCGCTGCAGGAACAGAACCCGATGCTGGGCCTGCGTGGGGTGAGACTCAGCATCCTCTACCCCGCCATTGTCAGGATGCAGGTGAGCGCGCTCATTGCAGCCGCATGCGAGCTCATCCAGGCAGGCAAGGACGTGCGTCCGGAGATAATGATACCGCTCGTGGGCCACCCAAACGAGCTGAAGGTTGTGAGACAGGAGCTGGAGAAGGCCGCCCAGGAAACTCAGACTCAGTACGGAGTCGACGTTCCCTACAAGTTCGGCACAATGATGGAGCTACCGCGGGCATGTCTCGTGGCGGGCGAGATTGCGGAGGACGCCGAGTTCTTCTCCTTCGGCACGAACGATCTCACCCAAACGACTTATGGTTTCTCGCGCGACGATGCGGAAGGCAAGTTCCTCCTGGAGTACGTGGAGCGAAAGATTCTGCCAGAGAACCCGTTCCAGACTCTGGACAGGGAGGGCGTTGGGAGGCTCATGCGGGCCGCCGTCAAGGACGGTCGTGCCGTGCGGCGTGACCTGAAGATCGGGATCTGCGGCGAGCATGGTGGCGACCCTTCCAGCGTGGAGTTTTGTCACCAGCTGGGGCTGGACTACGTTAGCTGCTCCCCGTACAGAATTCCGGTGGCAAGACTTGCAGCCGCACAGGCGGCGATTGGAGAGCAGGAGAGAGACAGGTAGTGAGTAACAACAACCAGGAACCGACTTACTGGATGCTCGTGTCCTCCGCGGAGAACTTCGAGACATCCCGAAGGCGCGGGTTCGACATCGCGGGGATGAAGTCACGACACGGCAAGAAGGCGGCGGAAGTGCGGCTCGGAGACAAGGTGGTCTATTACCTCACCGGTGTGATGGCGTTCGGCGGCACGGCGGAGGTGACCGGCCCTGCTGAATACCAGGAGGAACCGATCTGGACCAGCTCTAGGGACGGAGAGGTGTATCCATATCGCTTCCCGGTTACGCTCGAAACAGCCGCGGAGCCTGGCGAGTACGTACCTGCCGCGGACCTTGTGGCCCCCATGCAGCACACGAAGAAGTGGCCGGAGGCACATTGGAGGCTCGCCTTCCAGGGCAACGTCCATAGATTGCCCAAAGAGGACTATGAGCTGATCAGGCGCAGTATTCAGCCGGAATCCGTTGCAACGAAGGGTTAGGCACTCGCAGACGGATCTAATCGAGACTACGTCGCTGGTGGCGTCTGGTATGGCCGCGTTTCGCGCCTCGATGCTAGGGAACGAATCCCAAAACTAACTCGCGACACGAGGCGATATCTGGCTGAAGACTGTAATATCCACCACTCGCCCGACCGACCACTGCGGGGTCTTATGTAGCGCAGCTCGAACGAACGATCCCGGCGGGCTGCGGTGGGGCGGTGTTATACTTGCGGTCAAGAACAGGCGGCGCTCAACCGAAGGAGAAGTGCGTGGTGGCTACCGAAGAACAGGTGCTGGAAGCACTGAGGGACGTGTACGATCCCGAGATCGGCGTGAACATCGTTGACCTCGGCCTGGTGTACAACGCGGATGTCGAGGAGCAGGGGCAGGTCAACGTTGAGATGAGCCTCACCTCCATGGGCTGTCCGGCGGGCCCCATGATCGTACAGCAGGTGGAGGAGGCGGTGTCCGAGCTGGACGGCGTGCAGAACGTTAGCGTCCAGATTGTGTGGAGCCCACCGTGGAACCCACAGATGATGAGTGAGGACGCCAAGATGGAGCTGGGATTCATGTAATCCCCCACGATCACTGGCGCGTAGCTATGAGCATGGCCCGCGTCCGACGCGGGCCGTGTTGCGTCTCACGCGCGCGGTAGCCGACCGTGCCGAGCAGCGATCGCAGGCAAGTCCGAAATCAACGTTTATTTATGACCTGCTAAACCCACCTGTACTATCACTGCGCGACCTCTATACTGCCATTAGGTCGCTCTGTCGGGGGGCCGGACTGGAGTTCGCGTGGACAACTCACGGCTGGACGAGATACGGCGGCGCACCGAGCAGTGTGAAGAGGAACAACTCTCACCGCTGGCGGCTAAGAGCGGCCGGAGTCGGGGGCGACGTATTCCTGAGCCTGACTCGCAGGTCCGAACGGCCTTCGCTCGCGATCGCGACCGCATCCTCCACTCTAAGGCATTCCGGCGGCTCAAGTACAAGACCCAGGTATTCTTCTCCCCGTCGGGCGACCACTATCGCACCCGACTGACGCACACGCTGGAAGTTGCCCAGATTGCCCGAACGATCGCGCGAGCCCTTCGATTGAACGAGGACCTCACGGAGGCCGTAGCGCTCGGTCACGACGTCGGCCATGCACCGTTTGGCCACGCAGGCGAGCAAGCGCTAGGTCTCCTCTGCCCTGGGGGGTTCGTCCACTCTCAGCAGAGCCTCAGGGTGCTCGACACGCTTGAGAAGGACGGCCAGGGTCTCAACCTTACGTGGGAGGTGCGCGACGGCATCGCCTACCACTCCAAGCATCAGGAGAGTGTTGCACAGCCTCTCTTGAACGCGTCGGGCACAGTTGAGGGAACGGTGGTGCGGATGTGTGATGCGGTGGCGTACCTGAATGCGGATATAGACGATGCACTGCGTGCGGGATTGATGCGCGTCGAAGAGCTCCCCGAGAAATCCCGACAGGTGCTGGGTATCTCGCACAGTGAACGTATAGAGGCGATGGTGCACGGCATCATCTGCGAGAGCTACGGTATCGCGACAGGTGAGATAGGCGACGGCGTGCGGATGAGCCCCGACGTACTCGCGGCGACCGACGCGCTGCGCGATTACATGTTCCGCGAGGTATATAAGCATCCGGACGTGGAACGGGAAGCGACGAAGGCCCGCATGGTGGTGACTCAGCTGTACGAGTACTTCGAGAAACATCCGGACGAGCTCCGTGCCCGTGTCGAGTCCGGAGAGCAGGGCTGGAACGTGTGTGACTACGTGTCGGGAATGACTGACCGTTACGCCACATCCCTCTTCCTTGAGTTGTTCACCCCCCAGCCTTGGGCGTACTAAGGAGTATGAGCGTGACCTCCAGCGGCCGTACGGTGATTGACGAGGTCAAGGACCGGCTTGATATTGTCGAGCTGGTCGGCTCTAAGGTCGAGCTGCGCCGAGCTGGGAAGCATCTCAAGGGCCTGTGCCCCTTCCACCAGGAGAAGACCCCGTCCTTTGTTGTCTTCCCCGAGCGCGGCTCGTACCACTGCTTCGGCTGCGGCAAGAGTGGTGACGTGATCTCGTTCCTGATGGACACCGAAAACATCGAGTTCAAGGACGCCCTGCGGCAACTAGCGGAGCGCGCCGGTGTAAGCTACGAGCAACCAAAGCCGGCGCAGCCAGAAGACGATGCAGAGCGCCGCAAGCTGCACGAAATAAACCGTTTGGCTGCAAGGTTCTACAACCACCTGCTGCTGAACTCACCGGAGGCCGAAGCAGCGCGGAAGTACCTCGAGGGTCGTGGCGTGGAGCGCGCGAGCTGGGAGTTATGGATGCTGGGCTACGCTCCGGATTCCTGGGACACTACCCTGAAGTTCCTGAAGGGACGTGGGTACGCACCACAGGACATCCTGGTTGCGGGGCTCGCAGTCGAGCGTGCGGGTGGCGGACACTACGACCGGTTCCGCAAGCGCATAACCTTTCCAATCCGTGACAGGGACGGTAACTACGTCGCCCTCGGCGGCCGGGCGATGGGCGACGACACGCCAAAGTACCTGAACAGCCCGGAGTCGCCCGTTTTCGTCAAGGGAGCGCACCTGTACGGTCTCGACCTGGCTCAAGGTGCGATCAAGACACAGAACCGCGCTGTTGTTGTAGAAGGCTACATCGACGCGGTCGCCGCCCATGCCCACGGGTTCGAGAACGTTGTGGCAACGTTAGGCACCGCTCTTACACCCGCACACGTCCGTACGCTCTCGAAGCTTACCCGGTACGTCTGCCTAGCCCTAGATGCCGACGCTGCGGGAGACACGGCGGCGATGCGCGGCTGGGAGGTGTTACGCGACTCGGCGCAACGACGCAAGATGGAGATCCGGTCGCGCGGACGCCTCGTATCCTCGGGCAGCGAGCTCGAGCTCACCGTGAGGATCGCCCGGCTGCCCCGGGGCGAAGACCCCGACACCTTGATCCGCAAGAGCCCGGATACCTGGCGCGATCTTGTCGAGAACGCGCGGACGGTCGTGGATCACTTCTTCACCGTGGTGCGGGAAACAGCCGACCTCAGCACGCCTGCAGGACGCACCCAGGCCGTGGAGGAGCTCGCGCCCGTCGTGGCCGACCTCGGCAACCCCATCGAGCGGGCGCACTACGAGGCCGAACTGGCGCGACTCGTTGGCATAGACGAGCACGAGATACACGGCGTCGTCCGCAGCCGTCGGGGCAAACGAGGCAGGGAGGAGGCTCAGAACTTCTCTGTGATCAGCCAGGTCACGCCCGAGGAGCTCGCACTTGCGCTGCTCCTCAAGCATCCTCGGCTACTGCCCAGCGTCCCTCCTGACTTCATGCTCGGCCTGGAGAGGAGCCAGGACCGAGAGCTGTACGAGCGGATGCGAGAGATAGGATCGGAGCTGACCGCGGACCGGTTGCTGTCCACGGTTGACGACACGCTAAAGGGCAGTGCAGCCTCGCTCGTGGAGCTCACACAGTCGCAGCCTGAGCTGCTTAGCACTGAACAGCCCATCGAGCTTGAGCGGCGGCTTCGTACCATTCGGATGCGGCGGCTGAAGGAGCAGATCAACCAGCACTCTCTGCTGCTGAAAGAAGCGATGAATGCCGGAGATGAGGCGGGTGTCCGGGCACTGCTGGAGATAGTGCCCGTGCTGGCAGGCGAGGTGAGGGAGCTTGATCCTCCCAGGAGTCCGTACTTCAAGGACTCGCGAGAGAAGTAAACCGGAATTAGCGGTTGACAGGCGGGAGAGACTGTTCTAAACTTCGCTCCTGCCCCCGCATAACAATGAGAGCGAGGGCGACACCGTGACTGTAAGGACCGTGGCAGCAAGTATGGCGCAGAGATCAGGCACAGACGGCGAGAAGCGCCAATACTCGGCGGACGAGGTAAGCTCGGCCGGCAGGCGCTCGCGGGCACGGTATGAGGAGGCGCCGCCTCCCGACGGTACCGCCTCCACTGGCGGTGGCTGGTCCCACGGCCGGGCGCAGGACAACCCGCCGGATGAGAGCGCGGATATCGCAGCGGACCTCGACGGCATCAGCCTTGATGACCCGGTGCGCATGTACCTCCGGGAGATTGGTAAGGTCAGCCTCCTGTCGCACTCAGAAGAGACCCGGCAGGCCAGGGCCCTGGAGCGAGGCGAGTACCTCAAGCGGTTGCTGCCGAAGGGCGGAGATGCTCTAGGGGCCGACGAGCTCGGTCTTGCGATACTCAACAGTTTTGAGAACTCGATGCAAAGGGTCACGGCTCGTTTCAACAGCCTCTGGCCCGACGAGGAGTTGCCGGCCACCCGTCTGGAACTAATAACGCGCGCCGTACAGCCGCAGGAGTCCTCCCCTGAGCTGGCCGTCGATGACAACCCCATCGAGGAGAAGCTCGCGGAGTCCGATCTCGACTCAGCCACGATAGAGCTGGACCTGCTGAGGGAGCTGCTGCCACCTGAGGAGGCGGCGCTGCTCAACGAACACTCCTACTGGCCCGACAGGCAAGCGATGATGACGTATCTCGCTGAGCACGACCAGCAGGTGAAACGGGAAGTCAGAAAGTGGCACATCGCAGGCGAACAAGCTCGGGAGCACCTCATACAGGCCAACCTGCGGCTCGTCGTAAGCATCGCGAAGAAATACACTAACAGGGGTATATCGCTCCTGGACCTGGTACAGGAAGGCAACATAGGTCTCATCCGCGCCGTCGAGAAGTTCCGCCACCAAAAGGGCTACAAATTCTCTACGTACGCCACATGGTGGATCCGCCAAGCGATCACACGGGCCATCGCCGACCAGTCCCGCACAATCCGAATACCCGTACATATGGGCGAGGCGATCAACAAGGTTCTGCAAACGACACGCCGCCTGCTGCAGGACCTCGGACGCGAGCCTACTCAGGAGGAGATCGCCGAAGAGCTAGGCATCACCGTTGAGAAAGTCCGCGAGGTGCTGAAGATCGCGCAGGAGCCAGTCTCACTCGAGACGCCCGTTGGCGAGGAAGACGACTCGGCGCTCGGAGACTTCATACCTGACTTTAAGGCCGCCGCGCCGGCGGACGCCGCCTCTCAGAAAAGCTTGCGCGAGCAGATAGACCGGGTGCTGAACCAACTATCGGAGCGCGAGCGGAGCGTGCTGCGATTGCGCTTTGGCCTCGACAACGAGCCGCGATCGCGGGAGGAAGTACGCACGATCCTGGAGACACCGGCCGAGCGTGTCGCCGCCGCCGAGGAGAAAGTACTGCTTGCTGCCGAGCAGGCGATGCCCGCGCGCGATCGCGAGCTTGCCTGCGTTCGCTTCGGACTCCAGGACGGAAAGCCGCTAAGTGTGAGTCAGTTCGGTGCGCGCTACAACCTCAGCGAGCCTGAGGCTGAGGCGGAGGATGCGAGGCTTAAGGAGTACATGGCAACCGCGCTGCACAGTCTGCCCGAGGAGGAGCGCGACCTGATGCGCTTCCGGCTGGGACTAGACGCCGGGCAGCCGAGAACTCTTGAAGAAGTGGGGCGAGCATTCGGAGTTACCCGCGAGCGAATACGGCAGATCGAGTCGAAGGCGCTGAGGAAGCTTCGGAGGGAGAACTACAAGAGGCACCTTCAAGACTACCTGGATTGAGGCTCAGCCGCCGCACACGACGCTCCCTCGGGGGCATTGTTGCCGTTAGCTGCCGCTCCCTCCGCTCCCGACACTCTCCTAGTCGATTCTACGTCGAGTGAGTTCATAATAGAGGCCCGAAAAGCGCCACCCGGTACTTGGTGGAGCAATCGATGGTCAAGAAACCTAAGGGTACTCCAACAATCTGTACTACAGTACTGCATGGCGTTGGTCGTGGTAGTCCCTATAGGAGATGAGTGAGGGGATGTCGGTCTAAGGCTGTTCGCTGTCCTTATCATAATCCTGTGGCCGTTGTCCCTTTGGTGGGCACGGGGAGACCCCGTCGAGGTCGTAGGCGGGAGACTGATCCATGTGTTCGAGGCGAATGGAACGGCCTGTGTGCAGGACGGTGCTGACCGAAAGTGCACGTACCTGGCACTACCCGGCGAGGCGCGCCTACCACCAATTGGCACGGAGGTGAGGGCTGGATTGGTGACGGTGCCCGAAACGGTGATAAGTGGCGGTCATAGAACCGAGATAGAGATGTACATTTACATCGTACCCAGATAATGTAGTGTCGGGGTGCTCCATACAGTTAAGCCGCCTGCCTATGGTGATTTGACGACTGGACGCGAAGTGGCGCGGGAGATCGTGCGTCGGGATAGACGGGCGAATCCACCTTACTGTCGGACGCCGGTTCAGATGGGGCCATGACTCAAGCTGTTGCCCTTTTCACTGAGCTGCTGATACACGCCTAGCCGCCACTCCGGCTTCTCTACGCTGGATGCCACACGGTATAGTGTCTCATCCAAACGGCACACGTACACATTCAGCAGGGACGGAGCAGGATGTACGATCGAGCTACTATTGAGATACGGGCTGGTGCGGGAGGAAACGGAAGCGCAAGCCTTCGTCACGAGAAAAACGCACCCCGCGGGGGACCGGATGGCGGTGATGGCGGACGCGGTGGCTCCGTTTATATCGTCGCGGATCCACAGTTGAACACGCTCCTCGCCTACAGGTACAAGCGTCACTTCAAGGCCCAGCCGGGCGGGCAGGGGCTGAAGCAGAAGCAGCACGGGAAGTCGGGGAACGACCTCGAGCTCCAGGTGCCCGTCGGCACGGTGGTACTCGACGATGTCACCGGCCAGGTGATTGCCGATCTAGCCGAGCCTGGCGAGCGCGCCCTCGTGGCCCGTGGAGGACGCGGAGGGCTGGGGAATGTTCACTTCTCGACAAGCACGTATCAGACGCCGAGATTCGCAGAGAAGGGAGAGCCGGGCGAGGAGCGTGTTCTCCAACTCGAGCTGCGTTTGCTCGCCGACGTGGCGCTGGTAGGCTTTCCGAACGCCGGCAAGAGCACCCTGCTCGCCGCACTGACGGCCGCAACTCCGAAGATCGCACCTTACCCGTTCACTACGCTCGAGCCGCAGCTTGGCGTGGTGCAGGTGCCCGGCGCGGCGGAGGACTCCTTTGTGATCGCGGACATACCGGGACTCGTGGAGGGTGCGCACCAGGGCGTCGGGCTTGGGGACCAGTTTCTCAAGCACATCGAACGAACGCGTGTGTTGCTCTTCGTGCTGGACGGCTCCGGACAGGAAGGCAGGTCGCCCACCGAGGACTTGGAGGTGCTCGAAAAGGAGCTACAGGCGTACAGGCCGGAGCTCTCCACAAGGGCGCGCGTGCTGGCCTTCAACAAGATCGATATGCCCGAGGCGAGGGAGAACTGGGAGGAGCTGGAAAGTCAGCTCTCGGCCCGCGTGGCCGACGCGCTTCCGGTGAGCGGCGCCGCCCGAATTGGGCTGGACTCGCTGGTGCTGCGGCTCTCAGAGGAGCTGAAGAACGCTCCACCGCCAGGTCGCTTTGCACCGCCCGCGGAAACGGATGTCTTGCGTCCGCTCGAGGTAGACACCACACGATACCAGGTGCGCCGTAAGACCGGCCGGACCTGGGTAGTGAATGGTCCGTCCATAGAGCGGATCGCCGTGATGACCGACCTTTCGAACGACGAGGCCGTTCGCCGGCTCGAACGCGAGATGGACCGCATGGGCATCACCCAGGAGTTGGAGAAGGCCGGCATTGAGCCGGGGCACACGCTGCGCATAGGCACGGTCGAGATCGAGTGGGGTTAGGTCGTGCGGCCCGGCGACGAGCTGTGGGCCTCACGCACGTGCTTGGCCGCAATGCTCAAGCGGCCTAACGCGCCGCCACCTGGGAAGGCTGCTCTGTATCGCTGGTCTCCTCCTCGTCGACCGTAGGGCTAGGACTCGGCAGGCGTAGCGCGATCAGCGAGCACACCAGGTAGAAGACGGCGCCGGCCAGGAATACGAATCGCAGGTTGAGAGCCGCGATGCCGCCTGCCAGGAAGGGGCTCAGGCCGCCACCGACCATAGCGCCTGTGGAGAGGAAGCCGAACGATGCTCCCCTCGTCTCGTTTGGGAGCAGCCGACTTCCCAGGCTGAAGGCTACCGTCTGCGTGCCCCCTGCGAGAATGCCAAGCGCTACCCGTGCCGCCAGCAACTGCGGCACGTTCTGCACGGCTGCGAGTAGCAGGCTGGCGATGATTCCGCCTGATAGGCTCGCTAGGAGAAGTATTCTCAAGGGCTTCCGACTTCCAAGCCGTCCAGCCACGCCAGCCGCTACAGCCGCCGCCACGGCGCCCGAACTGACGATTAGACCAGCCCAAAAAGCTACGGCGCCACGCGGCATGCCCAGAGACTCAACATATAGCGGTAGTACTGGTCCGAGTCCCCGGTTCATGAACTGCGCGAGCGACAGCACTACCGCTAGGGTCAGGAGGTTGGGGAGCAACAGCACCTGGCGGAGCGGGAGGTGCTCCTTCTTCTCACGCTCCACCTTCGGGACATCCTCTTCCTTGTACAGCTTGACAACTGCCACGAGCGCGAGCGCGTACATCGCCGCGGACACGAAGAACGTATTCCTGATCCCCACTGTGCTGGCCAGCACACCGCCGAAGAGAGGGCCGGAAGCCATCGTGAGGAACTGCACGGACTGGAGCCTGCCAATCGCTTTGCTCGCCTCCCCTTCAGGGGCCGATGTGGACACCATCGCCAATGCCATCGCTCCGAACCCCCCGAAGGCTCCACCGAGCGCCCGGAGGGCCAGCATCTGGTAGACGTTCTGCACGAACGCCGAGAGGAGAAATATGAAGAAGAACGCGACGAGAGCGCGGACAAACATCGGCTTTCGCCCATAGCGGTCGGCAACCGAACCCCAGACCGGCGCCATCAGACCCGCGAGCACAGGAGATACACCGAAAATCAGTCCGGACCAGATGGCCACCTGTCCGGGATCGGTGACGCCCAATTGCCGGACGTAGAGCGGCAGGAACGGCATCACGACTGTGAAGCCGCTGAACGCGACGAACACCGCAAGCAGGATCGCGTAGACGTTGCGCTCCCATTGTTGGGACGGCAGGTGCCGCGCAAGCCCGTTGCGGGGTAGATTCAAACTAAGACCTCATAATCAGCTGCCTGTCATTATCGCACATACGGTCTCCCCCTAGCCCAGGGCCCACGGCGTTGTGAGCCCTGGACTGTGCGAAGTCCTAAATGCGGGATTAGAACCTCCCTTGCTGGGCTAGCATCTGCACGTGCTGTTTCAACTGCTCGACCGCCTGCTCGTCCTGCTGTTTGAGCTGCTGGAATAGCTGTACGCACTCTTCTGAGCCGGCCTCCTGTGCGTCTTGCACATAAGTGTCGTACAACTGCAGCGCCTTAGATTTCTCGCTCAATGCGGATACGATGTTATAAGAGTTGTTATTGAGCATGTGCTATTCCTCCGTGCTCTTGACTGTTGACACACCGTACGGTGCCGTGGCTCAGTGGCATAAGGTGTGCCGCCTCCCACTGCTATAATCCGTTGCGTGGGCACCCTTTACCTCGTGAGCACTCCTATCGGTAACCTGGGCGACATTAGCGTGCGCGCTCTCGACACGTTGCGACGGGTGGGCCTGGTGGTCGCCGAGGATACCCGTCGCACACGGAAGCTGCTGACCCACTACGACATACATTGTCCCCTGCTGAGCTTCAACGAGCACTCGCCGCCCAAGAGGATGGAGCGCGTGCTGAGGGCCGTACAGGATACCGATGTCGCGCTAGTTACGGACGCAGGCACGCCATCGGTATCCGATCCAGGGCTCCAGATACTGCGCGCGGCCGTAGGGGAGGGCATATCCGTCTCTGCCTTGCCAGGACCGTCGGCGGTTCTGACGGCGCTGGTACTCTCTGGCCTGCCAACAGATACCTTCTTATTCCTGGGCTTCCTGCCACGACGTGCGCGCGAACGGGAGGACAAGCTGTTGCAGATCAAACCGCTCGAGACCACTATCGTGCTCTTCGAGGCGCCCCACCGGCTTGTGCGTACTCTCGAAGCCGTAGGGGCAGTCCTGGGAGATCGTCCGCTGGCTGTCTGCAGGGAGCTCACGAAGTTGCACGAGGAGGTGCGTCGGTCCAACGTGTTTGCAGAGTTGGAGTACTGGCGCCACAACGATCCGCGAGGAGAGTTCACTTTAGTGCTGGGGGGCATGCAGCCCGAGGAGTCAGCGGCCCAGCAGGTAGACCCATTGGAGGAAGTAGCAAGGTTGGTCGCCGCAGGTATCAAGTCGAGCCATGCCGTGCGCACCGTGGCGGGGAAGCTG
Source organism: Rubrobacter sp. (assembly GCA_016781735.1). Taxonomy (GTDB): domain Bacteria; phylum Chloroflexota; class Chloroflexia; order Thermobaculales; family Thermobaculaceae; genus LC3-1. The sequence goes on along the minus strand of JADDPT010000092.1, from coordinate 33,989 downwards.
GGATGCGATCGCAGAGACCTGTACCAGCAGTGGCTTGCACGGGATGGCAGTACGAACCCGGGCGCCACTTCCGACATATAAGTATTGTCATAAATCCATTGCAACCCTGCCCCGGCATGCTAGAATTGGGCGGTCGCACAAGTTAGGAGTACGCCGTGCTGGACGGACAAGCCGATATCAAAGAGTTCATTTCGCACCTCACCGCCGAGAGACACTTTTCCTCAAACACGATCGCAGCCTACCGGAACGATGTCACGCAGTTCCACTCCTGGCTCGACAAAAACACCGGAGCGTTGACCTGGGCCGACGTCAAGCGGTCGGAAGTGCAAGACTACCTGATGTATCTGAAAGGTAGCGACGAACGGGCCTACGCGCCGAGCACCCAGGCGCGCAAGATGGCGTCTATCAAGAGCTTCTTCCACTTCCTTGCCGCCGACAACTCTGTAGCCAAGGACCCCACCTCCGATCTTGTCGCCCCTCGCGTCCAGAAGTACTGGCCGAAGGCGATTACGATTCAGCAGGTAAACGATCTGCTACAGGCAGCGGCAGCGGGCACATCGCCTGAAAGCTTGCGAGACCGAGCAATGCTCGAGGTGCTTTACGCCTCCGGCCTCAGGGTAAGCGAGTTGGTCAATCTGGACGTCTGCCACATCAGCCACGAGGGCCAGTACCTCAAGTGTCACGGCAAGGGACGGAAGGAGCGCTTGGTGCCTCTGCATCCGAGGGCGCTCGAGGCAGTAGCTGAATACATGGAGTCAGGCAGGCCGGCTCTTCTACGCGGCAGGGAGGACGATGCACTCTTCCTCAACCACCGTGGCCAGCGACTCACTCGACAGGGCTTCTGGTTGATCCTCAAGTCATACGCGTCCGCCGCCAAGGTTGACGGCATTACGCCGCACACCCTGCGGCACTCCTTCGCGACCCACATGCTCAACGGCGGCACGGACCTGCGGAAGGTCCAGGAGTGGCTCGGACATTCCAGTATCTCCACCACACAGATATACACGCAGCTGAATACGGACCGGCTGCATCAGGTGTACGACGCCGCTCACCCGCGCGCCAGACTCCAGGCCCAGGAGACAACGAGTTGAGACCTGGGTTGATGGTGCTGCTCGCGTCGCTGCTCGGTCTCGCATACTACAAGGTCGGCGCTCCGCAGGTGGACGCATATCCGGCTCCCGATGGTAAAATGGTGATCAAGCTAAGCCTTAGCCGAGCCCCCGGATTTGTAGCGTACCTGCGCACATCCGGCAAGGGCAGGTTGGGCGCCGGCAAGCGCCAGAGCTAGACGACACAATCAGAAAAACGGCGTAGACGAGTAGTAGTACCCGTGCAGCGTGCCTACAGAGAAGCGGGCAGGGCGTATGTCCCTTGCTGAGAGCCCCAGGCGAACGCAGACGGAGAAGGCGACTCTGAGCCGGAAGTGACCAGAAGTGGGCCGCCTAACGGCGGTCAACTAGGGTGGAACCGCGGGGTGTGCCCCGTCCCTAGACCCGTAGGGACGGGGCACCACTGTTTTAAGGAGGGCACGGATGCAGGCACAGGCAGTAAGCATGGACACGATCGTATCACTGGCAAAGCGACGAGGCTTTGTGTACCCCAGTAGTGAGATATACGGCGGCTGGGCTAGCTTCTGGGACTACGGCCCTCTCGGCGCGGAGCTGAAGCGGAACATCAAGGATGCTTGGTGGAAGGACATCGTCCACAAGCGACAAGAGGTAGTCGGCCTGGACGCCAGCATCATCATGCATCCGGACGTCTGGAAGAGCTCGGGCCATCTGGAGAACTTCACCGACCCACTGGTCGACTGCCGCAACTGCAAGCAGCGTTTTCGGGCTGATCATCTCCCCGGATACGAGGAGAACGTCAACGCGGGTAAGGCTGACCCACTTGAGGGCATCGCCTGTCCGAATTGTGGCCAGAAGAATCAGATGACCCAGCCGCGTGCCTTCAACCTCATGTTCAAGACACACGTTGGCCCCGTGGAGGAAGATGCCGCCGTCGCCTACCTGCGCCCCGAGACCGCGCAGGCCATGTTTGTGCAGTTCTCGAACGTTGTAACATCCAGCCGCGCCAAGCTGCCCTTTGGGATAGCTCAGATCGGCAAGGCCTTCCGGAACGAGATAACCGCCGGCAACTTCATCTTCCGGCTCCGCGAACTGGAGCAGATGGAGCTGGAGTATTTTGTGATGCCGGGCGAGGACGATACCTGGTACGAGTACTGGCGCGACTACACCGTGAGCTGGTTCACGGGCCTTGGCGTACGTCCTGAGAACCTGCGCCTGCGCGAACACGCCCGCGAGGGCCTCTCGCACTACTCGAAGGGTACTACCGATTTGGAGTACCGCTTTCCGTTCGGATGGGGAGAACTGTGGGGAGTGGCTAATCGGACCGACTTCGACCTGAAGGCACATTCCGCAGGCAGCGGCAAGGAGCTTACCTACTACGACGAGGCCACTAAAACGCACGTGACGCCTTACGTTATAGAGCCGGCGTTGGGCGTGGACCGCGCCTTTCTGACCTTCCTTCTCGATGCGTATGATGAGGAAGCTGACAAGGACGGCACACGAGTCGTCCTGCGCTTCCACCCCAGGCTCGCACCGGTCAAGGTGGCCGTCCTGCCGCTCTCCAAGAAGGAGCCGCTGGCAACCACCGCACGAGAGCTCCGTGCCCGCCTCGCGGAGCGCTACGCAGTAGAGTACGACGAGACAGGCAGCATCGGAAAGCGATACCGGCGACAAGACGAGATCGGCACACCACTATGCGTCACTGTAGACTTCGACACCGCGGAAGACAACGCAGTCACGATCCGCAACCGCGACACGATGGAGCAGGACAGGGTCAGCCTAGCGGAACTTGATGAGGCATTGAGGGACAAGCTCGGCTTCTAGGACGGTCAACTGCGAAGTGAGCTGGCGGGCCAGCGGCGCACGCGGTTCGCCGGGAGCTAGAGTATCGGCGCTTAGTGCGCGCCCTCCTTCTTCAGGACGGTTGGAATTGTCTTCAGGCAAATGATTATGTCACCCATCAGCGAATTGCCCTCTGCGTATCGTGCCTCCAGGTGGGTGCGCTCCTCATACCCCAGCCTGCTCCTACCCGCCACTTGCCACGGCCCGGTCACTCCCGGCTTCACACTCAAGATTCGGATGATCTCCGGCTGCGTCTCAGGAAAACGCTCGGCCTGCGCGACGACCTCGAACGGGTAACGCGCACGGGGACCGACGATGCTCATCTCGCCGTGCAGCACGTTGATGAAGTTGGGCAGCTCATCCAGGCTGGTCTTACGGATAAACCGGCCCACGCGGGTTAACCGCGGGTCGTCGTCACCAAGCTTGAAATTGTTCTTCTTGTATTTCTCCCACAGTTGCGGGTTGTTGACCAGCATCATGTGCGCGTTCTCGAACATGCCGCGGAACTTGTACATGCGGAACTCAGTCCCCCCGCGTCCCGCCCGTTTCGGCGTATCCGCCAGCACCGGCCCCGGCGTCTCAAGCTTGACGAGTAAAGCGATGATCAGCAGTGGCACTGCAAACAGCACGAGCGCGAAAAGCGAGGCCAGGATGTCGAACGTGCGCTTAGCCACCCTCCGAAAACTCCAGCGCTGCGACTCATCCCACAAACGCTGCACTTCCCAGGGCGCGTCGTACAGCCACTGGGCGAGCTTCTCCTTCAGCACGCGGTGGTGACGCTCCTGCTCGTCGTCTTCGGGGTCAGCGCCAAGATCGCGCAGGTCGAGCACGCGCAGCGAGTAACGGGCACCTCCGACCAGCGCAAGGGTAAGCCCCCACTCGATAAGCAACACTAGTCGGGGGAAGGACGTTATTTCGGCAGCGACCGCTTGGAAGACAAGCAGCAAGATCGCTACTACAGAGCCAAAGGACACGGCAGCGAGCACCGCCACGGACTCGCGTAGCGCGGCGTTTGCCCAGATCGGACTATACAAACCGAACAGTGCGAAGATCGCGATACGCAGGAAGATCAATGGGGGTAGCAGCGGCAGGAAGCGAGGCAGCTCCGTATCGAGGAAGCGAAAGGGCACACGGATCGCGAAGGCGATCAGGAACGCGGCGACAATGAGGAGTGTGTCAAGAAGGACCAGTGACTGACGTGTGAATCTCATGCAGTCACCATCACCTTTGGGAAAGCCCGCTGCATTCCCTCTCCGATCCGAGCGACCTCCGCCGCCGTCGTATGTTCGCGTGTGAACGCGACGGCTTGCTCCGACACCTTTCGCCTTAAGTCGTCGTGCTCTACGAGTCTGACTATAGCGTCTGTCAGCTGCCGTGGTGCTTGCGGCGGTACAAGAACGCCGGTCTCGCCGTCCTTTATCAGGTCCGGCACGCCGCCGACCGCAGTCGCCACAATGGGTAGGCCATGCGCCATCGCCTCGAGCAGCACCTTAGGCACCCCTTCAGACAGGCTCGGCAGCACGAACAGATCGGCGCTCTCGAAGTAAGCGGACAAAGAAGGTCCGGGCGCCACGTATCCCGCGAGGGCGACATGGTCGTGCAGCTCGAGCCGCTTGACCTCTTCCTCGAGCTCGTCGCGCTGCTCGCCATCGCCAAGCAGGGTTAAGCAAACCTCGTAACCCTCATCGAGAAGCAGTCGCAGCGCCCCAAGAAGGTATTTGAGTCCCTTGACCGGTCGAAGCTGCCCCGCCCAGAGGAGGCGGACAGGTCTGTGAAGCGGCCCCTTCGGTCCCGCTGCCACGTCGGTCTCGCTCACCAAACTCGTTCGTGCGGGTTGTGAGTAGGATGCTAGCACAGCGTAGCGGGAGAGTCCGCTGCCGGTGTAGAACACCACCCGATTCCTAGCTGCTGCCTGCATCAGCTTGTCCAGGAAGTACGCCGTCCGCAGCGCCAGACGGTTGCGCAGACGGGAGCCCGCATACTTAGATCGGGTTGTCTCCAGTATGTCGCCCCGCATCCACAACAGATATGGCTTGCCTGCCAGCCGGCACGCGAGTGCGGCGAGCGGAAGCAAGGGGTGTGGCCCGTTGATCCAGACGAGGTCCGACCGCCTCGCCGCTTCGTAGAGCGCGCGCAGGATCGGCAGCAGGTCAGCCGGCAACTTGCGGAGGAACTGCTCAAGCGTCCTGGACGGTGGGAGCGGGTTGTAGCGAATAGCCTCACTCTCAATTCCGAATCCTTGCTCGCCAGCAGACACTGTATGGATGGGCGCACATACCTCAATAGTTTTGGCGAGAGAGAGTAACTCAGGCACGAAGCGCATGAACGCACTGGTGGTGTGGATCTTATCACCCTCATGGAAGTGGTAGTCGCTCGTGACGAGGAGAAGCCGACCTACCTTCCATGATGGAGCCGTACTGGCAGCGCGCCGACGAGCGGCAACGTCACTGTCTTTATGGATCTCGTTCACGACCATGCCTACCGCCCTGAAGCCCCTTCGGTATTCTGTGCGCTCACTTCTGGGAGCCGTACGCCGAGATTCGGCGCCCTCGCAGGGCTTCCCAAAGCCCGACAAGAAAGCCCAGGTTCGCCAGACAGAAGCTGAACGCGGCTGAGAGCGGGCGCAAGTGTTTGTTCCGACGCTCCAGGGCGTAGCCCAGCAGGGCGGCGGTGTATAGTCCGAGATGGCAGCACGCCGCCACCGCGTAGATTTTATGCCTTGCGGAGGCTACGGACCCGGCAAACGATGCGAGTAAGAACACCGGCGTTGACCAGCGGAGCAGTTTGTGGCTCATAATGCTCGCCCAGTGTCCAGGATGCCGCATGGGGCTAAGCGCGCCATCGGCGCTCAACAGCCCCGTCACGCCTCGTGCCACCATCCGCCGGCGGGCAGCGAACTCGCCTCCGATCGTCTGAGGCATCACCTCGTACGCCACGGCAGCCGGCTCCTGTATCACGCGATAACCCTTCTTCACGACCAGTTTCGGTATCACCACGTCCTCACTGTAGACGTGCGAGAAAGGCTCGAAGATATGCCGGCGAAAGCTCATCACTGCACCGCTCGTCGTCGAGAGTACGCCGAGGTCGCTCTCGGCCTTGCGCAGCGCCATCTCATATCTCCAGTAGAGACCTTCGTTACGGGTGATCCCGGTCTCCCCTTCGTTCCTGAAGCTAAAGCGTCCACCTACGCACCCGACGCGGGGCTCAGCGTAGTGGCGCAGCAGGCACCGCAGGTAGTTTCGATTGTGCCGGGTATCGGCATCAGTTCGGATGATTATCTCATGGCTAGCGCTCGCCACGCCCTGCGCCACACCGGCGGTATGGCCAACCCTGGGCACAGGCAAAAGCCGCACACCGTGTCTCGCGTACTCGCGGACTATCTCGTTCGTTCGATCCGTTGAGCCGTCGGACACCACAATGATTTCGAGTAGCTCGCGTGGATACTCCAGCGCTAGCAGATCGTCCAACGCCTCCCGTACTACTGCTTCCTCGTTATGCACCACGAGGACTATTGACGCAGAGGGCATAGCCTCAGGCACTGCACGTGGTTTGCGGTGCAGCAGGAGCAGAAGTCTGAGTAGAAGTGGGTAACCTACCCAGGTGTAGGCAACGATGGCTGAGCTGAGCCAAAACAGCAACTTAGCCGGTCCCGAAAGGGATACCAGGGACGAGCCCCTATCCACCGATGACCACCCCAGACGTTTGTGTTGCGAAGGGGGAGCAAAGCCTTGCGAATTCCTCGATGCCGTCCTGAACGTTTATCACCGGCTGCCAGCCTAGCTGTCTGAGTGCCGAGCCGTCGACCTCGTACGACAACTGGTTTAGGTGTCGTCCCGGCTCTCGGCGCACCTTCAGCTTTGGGAAACGGGGCTTCACGTACGACAATATCTGGTTTACCGTTGCGTTCTCGCCGACAACGTTGAGCACAAGCTCCTGCGTCTCCGGCGTTGTCAGCGCGAAGAGGAACGCAGAGCTTGCGTCGCGCACGTGCACGAAGGGCCGGTACTGGTCTCCGGTCCCGAAAACCGTGATGGGCATCCCGAGAGCGCCATGCAAAGCAAAGATGTTGACGACAGTATGCACCCGCAACCCTGGACTTAAGCCGAAGACCGTGCCAAGGCGCAGGGACGTTCCGAGCACTCGGCCAAAGGTCCTCCCAGACAGCGCCTGCACTGACCGCTCGCCTTGTAGCTTGAAGCGCGCGTATGGACTCTCCGGGTGGCACTCGGAGCGTTCGTCCACGCAGCCGCTGGTCTCGCCGTATACGCTACACGTCGAGGCGTAGATCACTCGCCGAACAGTCGGCGAACGGTCGGCGGCTGCGAGCACGTTCTCAGTGCCGTTGTAGTTGACCTCTTCGGTCTCCTCCGCCCGGCCAAACGATACTACGGCGTTGGTGAGTGCCGCCAAATGCACGATGACATCACAGTCCTGTGCAGCGGCGATAAGCTCGTCGGCGTCCTGCAGGTCGCCGTAATGGAAATCATACCTGCCGGACTCTGGCAGGTGCATGAGCGACTGGAAGCGCTCATCCCTCATACTGTCGTATATGACAACCTGCGAGCCGGCGAACCGCGGGTCTTCTCCTAGGTCGCGTATAAGTTGCGACCCGATATAGCCTGCTCCGCCCGTGACAAGGATCTTCAAACCGTGACTTACCCCCACTGAGTGCAACCAGCGCCTATTATACAGCCCCTTAAGACGGCATGCCCGTTGAATTTACAAGCGACGGTGGTTCACAGCGCACGGGATATGGGTCCAAGGCCGCGTCTATATCGGCGTCTCAATCTCCCCGGACTGAGTAAGTTAAAACTCTCGTGGCCTACCTGGTGCGGGACTGGATAGCTGCAGGGTCGCGCCGGTGAGCCCCACCATGAACCAGAACAACTCTCGCGCCAGCTGCCACTCGACGAAGAAGTGAGCAGCCTGTGCCCACCAGAAGGCAGCAAATGCTAGAAATAGATATCTACGCGGCAGGTCCGCCCCCTTCAACCGGCGGTGGAGCCCGTACAGCATCTCGTAGAGCAACCACAGTATCGCCAGCAGTGCTACAATCCCGCCATCGTTCAATGCAGCCACGTATTGATTGTGCGAGGCCTCGTATGTTTCGAACCCGAGGAGAGCGCGCTCACGGGGAGAAGTGTACAGTTCCAGATTCTCATCGAACCTGCCGATGCCCACGCCGACGAGTGGATGCTCCCACGCCATCCGCAGCCCGGCCTGAAGCAGGATGAGCCGGCTGCTGTTGGACGTGGCTGCTCGTTGCTCGAAGTCGAAGGTAGTTCCAAGTCGCTGCTTCACGCTAGCGGGCGCGAGTAGTGCCGAGATCGCGACGAGTACGATCAGCAGAACTACTATCCCCTTGTTCACCCGTCGCACGTACAGAGCGAAGACGGCGGCGAGACCAGCGACTAGGCCCACGACCGCACTTCGAGCAAGCGTGAGCAGCATTGCGAAGAAGCACAGCAGCATCGAGACCAGCAGAAGGCGACGACCAGCCCGTGAGATATAAGGGGATCGCAGGCAGAACAACGCGAACGGTAGAACGGCCATGAAGTAGTAGCCGGATGCGTTCTTCCTCGATATGCCGACGAAGATGTTGAGGAAGAAGCGGCCGTTGATCAGATAGTCAGCGAACCCATAGAGTGCGGCCAACGTGAACCCGGCCAGGAGCAGGTAGATCGCGCCTTCCAGCGTCCCCAAGCTCCGTATTAGGTTGGTAACCAGAAGCGCGAGCAACAAGAGTACGAGCAAACGTAACGCGAACTGGATCGTACGACCGGCGAAGTCTCCGCGCACCACCATCGAAAACAGGACGGCGAATACGTACAGGCCGACGGGCCAGAATACGCGCGGAATGCGCACGGGAAGCACTCCCGTGACCCCGAGACCGTTGAGAAGCCACATCCCTGTGAAGGCGAGAGCGAGAAGAACAACGGGCGGAAGGTTGTTGCCGGTGAACAATTGTGCACGCCAGAAGAAGTTGACGATCAGCGCGAGCGTCAGCAGCAAGATTGGAACGGAGGCCGGGTCAACCGAAAGAGTAGGACGCTCGTCCTGAGTGCTCACGGCATCGCACCCCGGGTTGTCGCGGCTCGCGCGCGGGCACGGAGCTTCCCTAGCTGGCCGGCCGCCTCGGCGAGGTCCGTCCTATTCGGCACGAGCAGTTGTAAGGGGCGCATGCCTGTTTCGCGAAGGAACAGGACCGCGAGCACGATCGTGGACAGGCTATAGCTGACCGCGGAGGCCAGTGCCGCGCCCTGGATGCCCCATTCGGGCTTCGGTATAAGCCAGAAGTTGAGACCCAAGTTTATTGCCATTGAGACCAATGTAGCCCTCAGGAACCACGAGGCTTTACCTTGGCCGATGAAGTAGTTCGCCAGCACCTTCTGCAGGGAGAAGACGACGGTGCCGATCAGCAGGATCCGTAGCGGCGCGATCGCCTGCTCGAACGAGGACCTGCCATATACCGCCTGCGGAAGGAACTCGGCGGCTACGAAGATTGCGAGCCCGCCCACTAAGCTGGTCGCGAACACCACCCGACACGTCCGTGCAGTCAGAGCGCGTGCCGTCCCTACCTCCTTCGTCGCGACGCGAGGAAGCAGCACCGTAGATATCGTGGCGGGAACGATCCAGAGCGCCTCAGCCAGGTTTGTGGCGGCGATGTACAAGCCGGTAGCTCTCGTATCGATCATTATGTTGATTAGTAGGTAATCGAACCGATACCCGATAGCCTGAGCGACCGTACCCGGCTGTATACGGAGCCCGTAGCGCATGACCGAGGCGAACTTCGCGCGGTCGAACCGCGCTCGTAGCCGGTACAGACGTCGGGCCGTGAACAAGTTGACCGCCGCACTCAATACCACGTTCGCGAGCACGGCAACGGCAAGGCCGATGTACGGGTCCGGAGCCGAGAGACCAGCAAGTAGCAAGACTGGCAGCGTAAGGAAACGAGCGATGTAGAGCGCGCTGTACACGCCCATCCTGTTCTCACCGATCCAAAGATAGTCAGCATAGCTCTGGATTATCACAAAGGGAAACGAGATAGTCGCGATCGTCAGCAGCCACGGGTTCAATTCGTCTAGGTCCATTCGAAGCACGGGCCTGAGAAGCGAGAACGCGAGGATAGCGAGCCCGCCCAGGATGGCCGCCCCTGCAACTGAGTTACCGAGCACTTCCCGTAGCTCGATTCTCCCCTGCCCCCGAAAGTATACGTGCGACGGGCCGATACCGAGGGCCGCAATGTTTGTGACAAACACAGGGACCCAGACGAGGAGGCCGTACACACCCACGCCCCGCTCTCCCAGCTTCCAGCCAATGACGGCGTAGATCGCCAGCGCCAGCACCTTCTGCAGGTTGCGGCTGAGAAAGACCAGAGCTGCGCCTCTTAACATGTCCTATCGCGCTCCTGCTCCTCGCGCGTATTCAGTCTCGATCTGTCGAACGGTCCGCTCAATATCGAACGCCTCGTGCGCCCATTCCTTAGCAGCGGCCCCCATCCGCATGCGTAGATCCGGATTGCCAAGCAAGTCCACGACGGCGGATGCGAGCCCGTTAGCATCGGCCGGAGCGACGAGTAGGCCCGTTTCGCCATCCTTCACTATCTCCGGAACGCCGCCGACGCGTGTTGCAACGCTCGGCACACCAATGAAGGCCGCCTCCATCAGGGCCACTGGACTGGCCTCCGAGAGCGACGGCAGGACGAACACATCTGTCAACGAAAGTATGCTTCGTACGTCTGAGCGGCCACCCAGGAAGGTCACGTGACGTTCGAGCCCTTCCTCCCGCACTCTGGAACGCAGCTCAGCTTCCTCCGCTCCGTGCCCAACCAGTAGGAAATGGGTGTCCGGGCAGCTTTGTAGCACATAGGGGACCGCGTCAATCAGGTAGCGCTGTCCTTTCAGCGCGCGAATCCTTCCCACCGCCGTGACGACCTTGACTCCCTCGAGACCAAGCTCTCGCTTCAGCCGCAGGATTTCTAGCTCCGACTCACGCGCCCAGAGCGCAGGCTCAATGCCAGGATACACCACCGTGAACTTCTCGTCCGGCAGTCTCTGCAGTCTCTGCAGGTCACGCTGTATGGCGCGGGTGACGACGATAATGCGAGAGCTGAGCAGGTTTAGCAGCCAGTCCACGACGACGTTCTGGGGCCGCCGGCTCTTGAATGGCATGCCGCGCTTGTGGGTCACGATGGGCTTACGTGCTATCACAGCAACGATCCTGCCCCATGTCTCACCCGCAAACAGATTCGCGTGGACCAAATCTATTTTTTCACGTCGGATGACCCGTAGTAGGTCGCGCGCATTGGCGAGTCCGTATCGGGAGTGACCGGTAATCCTGTAGTGCGGGACATCAAGAGCGGCGTACTGCGCCTGAATCGTGTCATCGCCCGCCCCAATCCGCAACTCCTTGTAAGAGCGAAACTCGACACTGGCGAGGACAGGGCGGAAGCGCGCGCGGTCGAGCCTGCGCAACAACTCCAGGATCTGCCACTCTGCGCCGCCCTGTGCCACGGGACCCATGACGATCAGGACGCTAGCGCGCTCCGGCAGTTGCAGGCGCGGCGAGCATCTGTTCGACGGTCCCACGAACCGTGTGCTCCGCCGTCCAACCCAGTTCACGTTGAACCTTCCTTACATCGAGAACGAGTTCCGTGGATGCGATTTCGCGCTTCCCAGCACCGCGGTCCGGCTTGTGTTCCACCGGCACTTGATATCCGAGCAGGTGATAGCTTGCATCGTTGACGGTCCGGACGATGTCGTTCACCGATAAGGTCTCAGCGCTCCCCAGATTATAGAGGCCCCCTGAGCCCCGCTCTATGGCAAGCTTGTAGGCACGAACTGTATCCAACACGTGCACGAAATTGCGGACCTGCTCGCCCGTTCCATATACAGTGATCGCCTCGCGCTTCAGCACCTGCTCTGAAAGCAGATTCACCACCGTGCGCTTGGTAGTGACCCCCTTGCCATAGACGTTGGTCTGCCGGAATATCAGAGTGTTTAGTCCGTCCAAATGGCGCGCCGCAAGAAGTACGTACTCGCTCGCCGCCCGTAGATTTCCGTACATACCTATAGGAGCAACGGGGGAGCACTCGCTCACATGCGTCGGTGCATCACCATATACGGCAAAGGACGAGGAGAAGAGAAGCTGCTTTACGCCAGCGCGCACGCTTGCCTCCGTTATGTATTTGGTGCCAACCAGGATGTTTCTAGCGGCGCCTTCAGGGTCATTCTCGCACGCCGGGATACCCGTATATCCGGCCAGATGCACCACGACGTCCCGCCCGCACACCATCTCCTCTACGTGCTCCAGTTGAGTCACGTCCATCTCCTCGACGGTTATGTCCCCAATCCGCCGTACGTGTCCAACGGAGAAGTTGTCTATCGCCCTCACGTCATAGTCGTTCCGCAACGTGGCCACGAGGGTGGAGCCGATGAAGCCGGCAGCACCCGTTATCAATACCTTCAAGGTCCGTACCCTCCGATAGTAGGTTCACTGCCCACCAAAATACCATGGGTGGTGGACTCGTGTCGTCAGGGCGAGCGAGTCCGCCGCCCATGGTCCTAAGGACAACCGGTTCTACTAAACCCCTAGCTTACCGCAACGCGGTTGAGCAACTGCTCTGGGATGAACCGATCCTTGTATGCCACAAGTGTATCTCTGTACGGCGCGAGGCTTTCGATGGTGTCTCGCACACCGGACTCAATGTCCACCGTCGAGCGAGGTAGGAGATCGGCGATGAACCTGTCGTTCTCCATCACCATCTGGTGCTCCTCCTTCTCCACACGGGGGTTCACCAGGTGCTCTATCTCCACGTCAATACCCAGGGCGCGCGCGGAACGCTCGATAGAGGTCGCCATATCGCTGATACTCACAGGGCCACTCGTCTGGTTGTATATGTCGAACTTCTGGTTCGGCTCTCGTCGGGCACATGCTACGATCGAATCTACCGCGTCCTGCAGGCCAACCATAGGCCTCTTCAGGTCACCCTTTCCGTAAACGGTGATTGGAAAGCCGGCAAGCGCCTGGGCGGCGAAGCGGTTCACCACCACGCCGAAGTAGAAGTCGAAGTCGAACCGCGTAGCGAGCCGGGGATCAGATGCCGTCTCATCCGTCTTGGTACCGTACGTAATGGCCGTCCGGAGGTCCACCACGGAGAGCTTCCACTTAGAGTTGGCAAGCCATAGGTTGTTAACGTCGTGACACTTGCTCATGTGATACCACGAACCGGCCATGCCCGGGTACACGATAGTGTCCTTGCGACCGTTGCGCTCCACCTCTATGTATCCTTCGGGTATATCAAAGCCGGGCTGGCCGTACACCCCAGTGGTCGTCGTTTCGACGAATACGGAGTCGAGCAGGTTGTTCTCCTTGAGCCCCCACAGCAGGTTGCGCGTGGACTGCGTGTTGTTATGCTGCGTGTAGTTTGCGCGCTCGCCATTGATTTCCGAGTACGGGGCGGAAGGCTGTGCGGCCAGGTGCAGAACCACTCGGGGCTTGTAGATCGAGTACAGTTGCTGCACGAACGCCAGATCCACGAGGTCGCCCTCCACGAACGAGAGGTTGTTTATGCCAGTCGCGCGGGCTGCCTCCAGCCGCTCGGGCATAGTCGCGATCGGGACCGCCGAGACGGAGCCGATCTCCTCTACCCACTTCCGCCTCGCGAAGTTATCCACGCCGACTATACGCTCGGTCGGAAACTCGCGGGCCAGCCTGAGCATCGCGGGCCAGCCAATATAGCCATCGGCACCTGTAACAAGTATCGCCATTACGCCTTATCCCTCCGTGTGCAATCCTATTGTCCGGGCGCCGCCGTTCCGACCCCACGTACGCCCCCCGGGGCAGCAGCACGTGACCGTGACTTGCCCAAGAACTCTCTCGCGAATGAGGCAGCGATCCCTAGCAGTAATCCTGCGATCCCTCCAAGCAGCGGCAGCAACAGGCCACGCAGGTCCGCCCGCACGGGGTCTACGGCGGGCGCCGCTATCGCGACCTTGCCACTCTGTATGCGAGAACTGACCTGTTGCTGCTTGATCAGGGTCGCGAGGTTCTGGTAGTCCCGCTGATCGTTGTCGCGGTCGGCTACCAGGCGCTCCCGCTCGGCAGAGACCCGCTCAAGGCCCGCTCTAAGCGAGCTGCTCTCCTTGGTGAGTTGCCCAATCGAAGCGGTCAGTTCGCTCTGCCTGCGTTCCAGAACCTGCCTGAGTGAGTCAACGAACTGGGTCTGCTCCCGAGGCGTTAGCGCGCTAAGCGCTTCCAGCGTAGGCTGGACGACGACCGAGCTTCCCTGCTGTCCACGGCCTTCGCTTGTAGCGACCCGCTCCGTTTGTCCTTCCGACGATTCCTGAGAACCAGCCCCGGTCGCCACACCGGGAAGGAAAGGTAACACGTCCACGTCGGATGCTTGCGCAGTGAACGAGGACAGGCTCAGCAGCAACAGCGGCAGACTGGAGGCCTCACTCGGCTCCGCGTCCTGTAGCTGGCGACGTAGCGAAGCCGTGTTCTCCAGGTTGAACTGTATCTGGTTGCTTAGCTGGCTATAGTCGCGTATCCGGGCATAGTTCTGTGCGAGCCGCGACGACATTCCGGTCAGGTCGCTCCTCTCCTCGAAGTCAATTAGTGCCCGTTCGGACTGCTGCGCGTCACGTGCAGCTGCTTCGAGCTCTGGGGCTGCCTGCTCTGCATTGAAGTATCCCGCCCCAACTAGGGAGTTGATCGACTCGACAGTTGCCTCAGCCCATGTATTGGCGATCAGCCGCGAGAGCTCCGCGTTCTCCCGAACAGTCGCATTCACCTCGAGTATGTTCGGGCGGCCCTGTACCTCCTGCACGGTGACACTTGACATTAGAGAGCCGGGCTCCCGTAGTCCTTCCGGAATTCGCTCGGCCAGCTTCTCCTGCACCGCCCGTTCGACTTCCAAATTGTTGTTGACAAGCGAAGGAAGAGAGCGCACAGGTAACTCCGGCAGGATCACGCTGTTCACGGCTGGGTTGATACCTTCAGCGAGTGACTGAGAAGAGATGTTGAGGTTCACAGGAGCGGGCTTCACTATCAACGTGACGGTGCTCTGCCACATCGTGGGGCGAGTGTACGAGTATGCGAGACCTGCAAGTAGGCCACCGAGGCCAAGCAAGCCTATAAGCCACACATTCCGGAGCAGAATCCTGAGGTATTGCGCCAAGTCAATCGCCACCAAAACCGTTCCCCTGCATACACAAAGCGAGGGGGCACGAGCCCCCTTGCCGCAAAGTATAGGGTTCGCGCGTACAGGCTGTCAACGCCAGTCGGCTGATGGCCGCGACGCCCCTTGGAGTCTACTACCGCCGTGAAAGGCGCCCCAGTTGTCGCTACATCTGTTTGACGACGTGGGGAAACGCGCCCTATAATCGCCGGGCTTTACGGTATGGAGGGACGGGAACAGCATTGCGGATAGGATTGATCGGTCTGCCGGCCAGCGGCAAGAGTACGATGTTCAACGCGCTGACTGGTGCGAGAGTCGCCACGGGCTTCTCAGGGAAGCGCGACCAGCCGAACGTGGCAGTAGTGAAAGTGCCCGACGAGCGCATAGACACTCTCACTCCCATGTTCAACCCGCGCAAGACGGTGTATGCCACCGTAGAGTTTGCGGATATTGGCGGGCTGAAAGGCAGTGGAGATGGCGGCTCCGGCGGCTTCAGCACGGCACTGATAGCGGCGGCGAGGCAGGTGGATGCGCTTGCGATAGTGCTCGGCGCATACGAGCCGACTGCCGGTCCTTCCAGCGACCTGGAAGAGGTCGAGTTGGAGCTCAATCTTGCCGACCTGTCGGTGATAGAGAAGCGGCTGGAGCGCCTCACCGCAGATTTGAAGAAGAGCCCCACTGCTCAGCGGGCCCAGATCGAAGCAGAACAGTCGCTACTCTCCCGCTTACGGGAGACACTCGAGCAGGGCACACCCCTCCGTGCGGTGGAACTGTCCGGGGATGAGGAGAAGCTGCTTCGAGGCTACGGCTTTCTGACGGCCAAGCCGGTCCTCGTCATCCTCAATGTTTCCGAACAACAGCTACAGGATCAAGCGACATTACCGGACCTCGGGCTGCCCACGGTTGCCGTATCGGGCGAGATCGAGTCGGAGATTGCTCAGTTGGAGCCCGCGGATGCCCGGGCGTTCCTTGACGACCTTGGCATCGAGAGGCCCGGCATAGACCGGGTCATACAGCTGGCATACCGCTCCTCGCGTCTCATCTCATTCTTTACCGTCGGCCCGGACGAAGTCCGCGCGTGGACGATAGCGGACGGATCCACAGCCCTCGAAGCAGCGGCGACTATACACACCGATATCGCGCGCGGCCTCATCCGGGCGGAAGTGATAGCCTTTGAAGACCTAGTGCGGGCCGGTGGACTAACGGAGGCTAAGAAACTCGGTCTGCTGCGCCTGGAGGGAAAAACCTACCGGGTAAAGGACGCCGAGATCTGTCACTTTCTCAGCAACATCTAACCTCGTCCACAGCGCAGCCCCGCACCTAACCGGTGAGTGGACGCTTCTTTGGAACACCAGGTAGCCGCGGGTACTCCTTCGGCGTGCGGGCTACCTTCTCGACAACTAGGAGCCAGCGCGTACCTGTAAGGCCTGGGATCTCATAGGCTATCGGCTCCTGCAGGCGACCTCCCAAATGCTCCACGGCAGCGATACCGTCATTCATCTCCTCTTCCAGCGACTCACTTTTCATCGCTATGAAGTGGCCGCCAACGCGGGTGAGCGGCAAACAATACTCAGCGAGAGTCGGTAGATAAGCAACTGCACGGGCCAGCACCAGATCGAACGTCTCTCGCCAGATCGGCCGCTGTCCCTCGGTCTCGGCTCGACTGCGGAGGACCCGCACGTCGAGGCCTAGGTGGGCCGCCGCAAGCTCTATGAACTCTGCTTTCTTCCGGCTCTTCTCCATCGCCGTCACCCGCACGTCGGGAAAGGCAATCGCAAGCGGCAGTGCCGGGAACCCAGCACCGCTGCCTACATCGAGCAGGCTGTGCGGTTGTCTGCCAGACAGTGCGCGCCAGCCATGAGCCGCCGGTGCCAGCGAGTCGGCCAGATGCTTTCGCTCGATCTCAACCCTCTCGGTGATCGAGGTCAGATTGAGGCGGCTGTTCCACTCCTGCAGCAGGCTAGCCAGCTCATCGAGCTGGGCTAGCTGAGCGTCTGTAAGCTCTACACCAAGCGATTCGACAGCGCGTGACAAACCGACAAGCGACTGGCCGGCCTCTCGACCAACCATCAAGCTCCCTCTGAAATCGAGCGTCTTAGAGCGATGTCCGGCGGCCGGCGAGAGCTGGCGCTCCCACAAGGTCGAGTACCGAACGCTGTATGCCGTCGGCGTCCAAGCCGAGAAGGTTGCGTAGCAGTGGCTGGCTCCCGTGCTCGACGTACCGGTCAGGCATTCCGAGGCGCACGAGCTTCGTGGGCATGGCGTTGCGGTCGGCGAGAAACTCTAGTACCCCGCTACCAAAGCCACCCTGGACTACTCCCTCCTCAACGGTGAGGATAAATCTGTGCTTCTCAGCAAGTTCCAGCAGCATCTGCTCATCCATCGGCTTGATAAATCGGCAGTTCACAACGGTGGCGTGTATGCCCTTGCCAGCGAGGCTCCGCGCAGCCGCCATCGCCTGGTAGACCGGGAAGCCGGTCGCCAGGATGAGCACGTCCTCACCCTCCTGCAACTTCTCCCACGAGCCGACCGGGATCGTATACATCGTCTCCGAGAGCGGCACGCCGTAACCGGCGCCCCTTGGGTAACGTAGCGCCGACGGACCGGAAAGGGACAACGCAGTCTTCAGAAGGTGCTGAAGCTCATCCTCATCCTTGGGCGCCATCAAGGTCATGCCGGGAACGCACCGCAGATAGCTTATGTCAAGAGCGCCGTGATGGGTGGGGCCGTCGTCTCCCGCGGGGCCGGCGCGGTCCATGCATAGAGTGACAGGCAAATCCTGCATCGCGACGTCGTGGACCACCTGGTCGTACGCCCGCTGCAGGAAAGTGCTGTATATCGCAGCAACCGGACGCATGCCCGACGCCGCAAGCCCTGCCGCGAAGGTTACGGCATGCTGCTCTGCTATACCGACGTCGTACATCCGGTCGGGAAAAACCTTGGCGAACTTGTCCAGGCTCGTACCGGTTGCCATGGCAGCGGTAATCGCGACTATTCGAGGGTCCTCCTCCGCGAGCCGCACGAGCGCCTGTGCAAACACGTCCTGGTACTTCGGCCCCCCCTCCGCCGGGGCCATCTCCGAAGGCCCCTTACTAGTCGAGGGGGGCGAGATAGCATGCCACTTGAGCCTGTCAGCCTCGGCGGTCTCTACGCCCTTACCCTTGACCGTTATGGCATGGATGAAGACCGGACCGTCGATCTGCCGCGCAAGCGTGAGCGTCTCCTGCAGGTCCGAGAGGTTGTGGCCGTCTACGGGTCCAAGATACGTCAGACCCAGCTCCTCCCAGATCATATTCGGCAGGACAACTTCTTTGACGCCGTCCTTGAAACGCTTGCCCAACTCCATGAGCGCATCGCCCGCCGGCATTCTGGACAGCAGGCCCGCGACATCGTCCTTTGCCCGGTTGTACGCCCGGTGCGTCCGTAGCCTCGTCAGCAGGCGTGGAACCGAGCCCACGTTCGGTGAAATGCTCATTTCGTTGTCGTTGAGGATCACTATAAGCTTAGTACGCAAGTGCCCAGCGTTGTTGAGAGCCTCGAGCGCCATACCGCCCGTGAGTGCGCCGTCTCCAATTACCGCGATAACGTCGTGGTCGCCGCCCTCCATGTCCCGGGCGACGGCCATGCCAAGCGCCGCGGATATGCTCGTGCTTGCGTGTCCCGCGCCAAAGTGGTCGTGAGGGCTCTCGTCGCGGCGGAGGAAGCCGCTGATGCCTCCGTGCTTTCGGATCGTGTGCAGCTGCTTATTGCGGCCGGTGAGTATCTTGTGGGGGTAGGCTTGGTGTCCGACGTCCCAGATGATCTTGTCGTAAGGGGAGTCAAACACGGTGTGCAAAGCGATCGTGAGTTCCACCGTGCCCAGGTTGGACGCGTAGTGCCCACCGGTTGCCGTGATACTCTCGACCAACCGTTGCCGCACCTCTTGCGCCAACTGCTGTAGTTGCTCCTGACTCAGTTCCTTCAACTGTTGCGGAGACTCGATAGTTTCAAGTAAAGTCATAACCACTCCAAGACAAATCCGGCTCCGGCCACTAGCGGAACCCGTCTACCCACCTACGGTGATAATAACAACCCCTTGCAAAGCCGGTCAAATAAGGTCTTCCTGGCAAGCAGAGTGCCAAGGTACCAAGTCCGTCAGCAATGGACTTCGTGCCTGGGGAAACATACTAAGGAGCGGAAACTAACGATGGCTCAACTCGTGCGTGAACTGCAACAAATAAGGAGATAATGCGCGTGATTGATCCCATGCGTGAGGCGGTTGTCCAGCAGGAAGCGAACCAGACTTGGTAAAAGGTCTTGTACGCATCCTCTCGTTCGCGGCCAAGGAGTTGGCAGAGGTCCGAAGGCAGCCACGCCTGATCGCCAGCCTGATCCTGGGTCCGTTCCTCATCCTGCTGCTGTTCGGGGTCGGTTATAACTCGACACAGCCGCCCCTACGCACTGCTCTTGTGATTCCGCCTGGGTCAAACCTGCCCAAAGACAAGGGAGAGATGCTGCGGCTCTTCGGATATGAGCAGGGACTTCCTCCTCCGTTCGTGCTCAGCGAGATAGTGGACAGCGAGGAAGCGGCGACGGCTAGGCTGGACAGTAACGCCTTGGACGTGGCATTCGTCCTCCCGGCAAACCCAGTGGAGACCATCGAGTCCGGCAGGAGTGCACAACTACGCCTGCTCTACAACGAGATAGATCCCGTCCAGGGAGGATGGATACCGTACTTCGGCAACGTCCTGGGAGCCGAGCTTAACCGTCGCATCATCGAGCGCACGGTCGCCGGCTTGAAGGAGCAGTCCGGCGACGTGGCGGCGCATCGTTCCGAGGTTGACGCCCAGGTGGACAACCTGGAAGCAGCGGTTGAGTCGGGAGATCCAGAGGCAACGGTAGACTCCGCCGGACAGGCAGAGGTGGCGCTTACAGCGATGGAGCAGGCCGTACTGGCAACAGCCGGCGTTCTTAGCGGGACCGGTGAGACCCTGCAGACAGGCGAGGCGCAGGACCTACGCGAGCGGTTGGAAAGCGGGCGGGCGAACGCCGCGGAGATCAGGCGGCGCTCGGAGGAGGGTGAGACCGACCCTACTACCCAGAGGGAGCTCGTGGCGCGCTTGCGCAGCGATGTTGACGCGTCCATGCCGGTAGCCGAACGGATCAGCCGCATACCACCTGAGGTGCTCGCCTCTCCGCTCACCATAGAGTCTACCAACAGGGCCAACGTGCCTAACTTCGTAGCGTTCTACGTACCGGGGGCGCTCGCGCTGCTACTCCAACACCTCGCCCTAACCCTGTCCTCGCTCTCTATCGTGCGGGAGCGACTGCTTGGCGCCCTGGAGATCTTCCGCGTCGCGCCCGTCGGCAAATTCGAGATATTCACTGGGAAGTACCTTGGTTATACTGCAATCACCCTCTTGGTCGGTCTGATCCTGACATTGCTCCTCACCCTTATTCTCGGCGTGCCGATCCATGGCTCATACCTCATGTTCGGACTCGTGACCGCGGAGCTTGTACTTGCCTCCCTCTCGATAGGGTTCCTTATATCCACCCTGAGTAAGTCTGAGAGCCAGGCAGTCCAGCTCTCAATGATTGTGCTCCTTGCGAGCATATTCTTCAGCGGGTTCTTCTTACCGCTGGAAACGCTGCTCCCCTACGTGCAATCCGTCTCCTTTAGCTTGCCAGTGACCTACGGACTCATGACGCTGCAGGACGTAATGCTGAGGGGCAGGAACCCGGAGCCGTGGCTACTGCTCGCGCCTATCGGCATCTCGGTCGTAGCGCTGTTCCTCGCGAGTCGGGTACTGAAGCGGGAACTCGCCCGCCGCTGACCGACGGTTCATCACAGCACTCTTATTACCGCTGAAACGCATCTTGAGCAGCTCTGGTGCGGCCGATTCCGTTCCAGGCTGTGGATGGAGGCGTGGCGAATCCGAGTCAGCGCCCTGTCCGGGGCGCCGTACCAGCGACAGGTGGGCCGCTCGTGCGCCATATAAAACGCCGTACGAGGCAGCTAGCGTCTCCTGTGCCGGGAGAGAGAGTTTAGAGTATCGCATCGAGCGGGATCCGCCACTGATCGTCCTGCTTTTGCGCGGCGATCTTGCGTTCCCGTATAAGCTTGCGCACTTGTTGTGGCGTGTATCCGAGCGCCTCGCCAGCGAGTTTGACTCCGATAGTAGCCGTGTGCAGGTTGATCACCTCATCATCAGGCCTACCCTCCAATGCCTGCTCGGCGACCCGCCAGCGGCCATGCGCGATGCGGATGGCTATAGGGTCACGCGTGGCAAGCGCCTCAATCCGTCCCTCGTGCGCGAGCCTGCGCAGCTCGCCTACCGTCAACCGACCCGATCTCACTTGTCGGCAACCTGGGTACTGAGAATCCTCGCGCTCTCCCGCAGGGTGACTTTTCCGTAGTCCCAGGTCGGCGCCTGACCAGTGAGAAATGCGAAAACGTATGTCTTTCCGTCCAATTCAGTCACTCCGATTTGATGTACCAACCAGCCCTGATCCGTCGGCAGCCAGCCTCCCTTGAACGCAACCGGCGCACCCCGGGGCAAACCGACCGGCACTCCCCAGCGCTGCTCAGCGACGATACCGGACAGCAGGCCAAAAGCGGTAGACCGCAGGCGTTCATTCAGGCGCTCTCCGTAGTAAATGCTACGCAATAGCATCGACATGTCGCTGGCCGTCGTAGTGCTCAAACCCCAGGCCTCAGAGCTAATGCGCGTCTGCTTGAGGCCGCGCGCGCGCAACTCGTTATCAACTGCCTGTGGTCCCCCTACCTGGGCAAGCAGCGCGGTTGCAGCTTCGTTGCTACTGACCGTGATCATCGGCGACATCAGCTCGGGCCTCGCCGCCGCTCCAGCTGACTGCTGCCTAGTGAGCTGCGTGACCATAATAGGCACCTTGACGACGCTCGCCGTCTCGAACGCAGTGCCCCCGTTGTACACGTATAAGACATCCGCGTCTGGATCGTAGACCGCTGCCCCGGTTCGTCCTTGCCGGCTCTCAAGATATCGAACGACCGCAGGCGCAAGCTCTCTCAGTGGACGTGAAGCAGGCGGCATGAGGCCGTTTCGGATTGGGGGAAGTTGGATACCGGAGCGGCTGCCCGGCTGGGGGATGCGAAGCCGCTGACCGACCACAAGTTGCCCGTCAGGATCCAATCCGTTGGCGCGCGCCAGGTCCTGAACGGATACTCCCTTCTCCCGACTGATACCCCAGAGAGTGTCGCCCTGCCTGACGGTGTAATTTTCAGTTGTTGGCTGGGCAGTAGCCGGCTGCTTGGTGGGCGCTGTCGTGGCGGTCGCACTGGGTACGGTCGCAACCTCTGTCGGCGTCAGCTTCGCGGGCGGCGAGGTTGGGGCACTCCCGGAGGTAGGGTCCGCAACAGCGGGTGTGGGCATCGTGCTGCCCGAGGTGGGAGCCTGTGGCTCGGAAGTGGGAATGAGTGCCACCGCTGTGGGGGATGGCAACGCTGCTGGGACAAGGTTGGGCGTGGTCGCAGACGGCAGCGCACCATTATCCCGCCCTTCTATTGCGGTACCCGGACCGCAACGTCCCACGGAAACCACCAATATTAGGAGTAATATAAAGATGCCCAGTAACGTGCCCGGAGCGCGGCCGCGCCGTACCCTCACAGATCGTGTTTCCTCTCCAGGGGCGTAACGCCCGACGGCGGCACGCGTACTTACCCGTGCGCGCTTGCGGGAACGCAAAGA
Source organism: Rubrobacter sp. (assembly GCA_016781735.1). Taxonomy (GTDB): domain Bacteria; phylum Chloroflexota; class Chloroflexia; order Thermobaculales; family Thermobaculaceae; genus LC3-1. Next base: position 11,196 of record JADDPT010000092.1, on the reverse strand, counting down.
GTGTAACACAGCATCAAAGACGCTCACAAGCGAGCTTGTCTCGCGGGCGAGCGCGAGTTATCATCGGGATGCACACAGCCGACACAGCCGGAGAGGCTGGTCAGGAGACAGCATGCCGCAGGACAGCCCGCGAAGTTTTGACCCTTCTGCCTATCTTACAGAGCACCGAGGACGCAAGTACCTCGAAGTGAAGTGGCGCCTGCTTTGGCTGCGCACGGAGCATCCCGATGCTGAGATCGCCACGGAGGAGATAGCCAGCGGCGGCGAAGGCAACGACGCATGGGTGAAGTTTCGATCACGCGTCTCGATTCCGGGCCGCGGCAGCGCGACCGGGCACGCGCTCCAGTATCGCAGAGACTTCCCGGCGGGGTACTACGAGAAGACGGAGACGAAGAGCCTGGGCCGTGCTCTGGTCTGCCTGGGATATGGCACGCAGTTTGCAACGGAATTCGACGAGGATGCGGACAGCATCAACTCTCCCGTGGATACTCCAATCGACCTCGCTCGGGCGCGTCCGCGCGCTGTCCGCCGGACGGTCCCACCAGTTGAGGCCGCCGTGACCCCGAAGGCCGCCACCTGGAATGAGTTCTGGCTTGCAGTACGCAGGCACAAAGCTGACCATCCCGACTTCGACGAGACAACGGTTGTGGGACGTGACCCTTCCAAACGGATGACTGCCGAGGAGGCAATGCGGCGTTTCCGGGAGGCGGTAGAGGAATAGGAGATGGGTCGTTGAAGGTACTAGTTACAGGTGGAGCCGGTTTCATTGGGTCGCACATCGTCGACGGGCTGGTGGAGAGCGGCCACGAGACGGTTGTAGTGGACAATCTGGTGACGGGCGACCGCGCTAACCTGCGGACGGACGTCGAGTTCCACGAAGTAGATATTCGGTCGCCGCGTCTCTTGGAAGTATTGGCATCCGTGCGCCCGGAGGTGGTCGTGCACCAGGCCGCACAGACGACCGTCAAGAAGTCGACGGCCGATCCCCGATACGATGCGGACGTGAACATCATGGGCCTGCTGAACCTCCTGCAGGGATGCGCGGAGGTAGGAGTACGCAAGGTAACCTTCGCCTCATCAGGCGGCACCGTCTACGGAGATACCGAGAATCTCCCCGTCAAGGAGACCGAAACTCTCGCACCGGTGAGCCCGTACGGCATCACGAAGATGGCGAGTGAGCACTACCTTCGCTACTTCGCGTCCGCCACAGGCATGACCTACACCGCGCTTCGCTACTCCAACATTTTCGGGCCGCGCGATCATGCCTCCAGCGAGCACGTGATTACGGTGTTCATCGACATGCTGCTCGCCGGCAAGACACCTACGATCCACTGGGACGGTGAGCAAGCGAAGGACTACCTGTACGTTTCCGACTGCGTTGCCGCGAACCTGGCGGCTCTCACAAAAGCAGACAACGAGCACTTGAACATCGGCACAGGTAAGCCGCTAAGCGTAAACGCTATATACGACGCGGTGAGCCGGCAGATGGGGGTCGACGTGGAGCCGCAGTATGGGCCGAAGCGCCCGGGTGATGTGCGGACCTTCTACCTGGACATTTCGAAGGCGAAGGACATTCTCAACTGGGAGCCGAAGGTCAGTTTTGAGGATGGGCTCGCCAGTACCGTCGCGTACTATCACGAGATAGCGGCGCGCCCAGCGTAGGACTTACTTGGCGTTCCCGGAGGGGCTCGAACCCCCAACCTTTGGCTCCGGAGGCCAACGCTCTATCCGATTGAGCTACGGGAACCTGCTTGCCCGAGTATAGCAGCCTCCGCGACGAGGCTACAAGGTTAGTGACACCACAGCCGGGCGTGTCATCTTAGTCGTACAGCTCCGTAAGTTCCTCCACGGTCAGCCGATCACGTCGCTTCGGATCAGCAGCCGCGTAGCCGAAGGTAAGCAGGGCGTGAGGTATGAGATCGGGGTTCAAGCCGAGTGCCTCACACACGACCGCTGGGCAGAAGAGCGGCGCGCACATCCACCCGCCGTCCAACCCGAGGCTGTGAGCCGTGAGCAGCATGTTCTGTGCGGCGGCGCCGAGACTCTGAATGGCCATGGTTGCCTCCGCCTCCTGGCGTGCGGCATCGGGATACCTGTCCAGGTCTGCCAGGTAGAGGCAGAGGATTACCGCCACCGGGGCATCGATCAGGCGTTGCCGGCCCTTACTCAGTCTAATAACGATAATCTCAGAAGACTGGTTGTCCATCTCGAGATGGCGAGTCCATCCTTCCGCCATCGCGTCGGCGAGCCGTCGCTTTCGCTCCTCCCTGGTCAGCACCACAAAGCGCCACGGCTGCCGGCCATGGGGCGACGGTGCCCACCTGCCAGCCTCCAGTATGGCCTCCACGTGCTCCGGTAGAACAGGCTGCGGGGTATATTGGCGAACCGAGCGCCTGCCTCGCATAAGGGCGGGCAGGTCCAGGCTTCGGCGTTCCTCGGGCAGCAACGTGCCCCACCTGGAGGCTTTGGCGGGCACGATACGGATGAGGGGCCGCTCGTGTATGGACATGGTCCGATACTGAGAATACTTCTGGCGGAGGGCCGCAACAGCCGCAAGATGCTCAGCCTCGCCGGGGACCACGAGCGATGCAGCGCCCCTGACCGTCAGGTAACCCAGCTCTTCCCAGTCCTCGGTGTACCGGTCCACCACCAGAGCGACCTTCGGGTTGTCGGCGATGTTCCGGACTCTCCGGAGGTTCATAACGTCAACCGACTTTGGCTTCTCGTCCAAGGGTGAGTAGAAGCAGTCATCGTGGTAGACAAAACAGACGGGCACCACAGCGGGAACGCCTTCCGCGCTGGAGGTCGAGAGATGTGCGACCCGCTGTGCCTGAACGAAAGCCCGCTCCTCGGCCGTCAGCACACGCATTTCAATCACTCGACGGGGTACAGCTTTTCGATCGTGATGCGCAGCACCACCCGGCGGTCGCGCACCATGGCCTCATCGAACTCCTCCCAGTTTGGGTGCGGCTTTCCCGATACCGCCTCGTACACGCGCCTCAGCTCAGCCAGCGCATTCTCCTCGACGATCTCACCGACACCCTCTGCAACGACGTACTGGTACCAGTCGGAGCCGAGCGCAACCATAGACACGCGGGGATCGCGCTGAACGTTTCGCGTCTTCGCCCTGTCCTTCGTGACGGAGATCTTCACGGTGCCATCGTCGTCCAGCATGTAGGCTACGTTGGACAGCTGCGGACGTCCGTCCTTCTTCTGGGTGGCAAGCACGCCGCGGTGATTCGCCCGCAAGTATTCAAGCGCCTCGTCCCTTGTCATGACGAGCCCCCACTGCCGGCAGCCTGTCGCCGCCGTAATTCGCGTACGATTACCCGTACGACCCCCATAATGGATACCTCCAGGTTCGTGCCCGTTTGGTGCACATACTTTTCCTCGAAACCCGGTTCTTTATAGTTCTGGTCGCGGGCTCTATGGCCGACCATATCCGCTGAGCACCCAACTGGACGCTTGACGTTCTTCGGCCCCGCAAGACTCGGCGACGCCTCAAGGCCCTCGGCGTTGCAGTTGTGCTGCGTCGCAAGGTTCAACTGACCGCTCTCGAAGCGCGTGGCGCAGCTAATAATCCCTTCGTGAATCAATTACCTCCTGATGTGACGACTTTTGCTACGGCTTGCATAGTGCGGTCGACCTGTAGAGCGAGCCAACCCCCTGAGCCCAATGCCAGGGTACGGACCTCGTCGGAGTGTTCATGCCGCGCGGGTATCTTTCACCTGTCCGCTGCCCGGCTCGCATCAGCGAACATACGTGCAGAGTAAGGAGGCACTGACCCGGTGGCTCCCAGGCGAGTTTCCAGCTCTGCAAGGTCAGCCGGCTCGTCCACATCGAAGCTAGTGCCGGGGGAGAGATACGTCGCCAGTTCCACTCCCGCTTCCCGTACCGCGTCGCGGTACCGGGAGAGTGAGCGCGGCCCGAAGCGGAAGGTCAGGGCACGTGCCGGCAAGAGGAGCAAGCCGTTGGTGCCCGTACCAAGCCTATCCGGCGCAACCACACTGGACCCAACCTCCGTCGCGAGCTTGAACATTTCTTCTATCTCGCTACCGGCTAGGAACGGAAGGTCGGCCAGCACCGTCAGGCACGCGGAGACTGGCTCCATCGCGACCTCGTCGACAGCCGACTCCAGGGCCGAATTGAGCCCGCGCCCGCCGTCATGGATGCCGCTGATTCCCAGCGCTTTGCAATGTCGCAATACGGTCTCGTCAGGCGACACGACGTAGATACTCGCCAGCCGCCCCGACGACCGCAAAGCTTCGATCACCCGGCCAAGCATCCAGAGTGTCAGCTCAGAACGCTCGACAGGCGTCAGCACCCCTGAGAGCCGAGTCTTGGCGGCCGACAGATGTCCCACTGGTACGAGCGCGACAGCTTTCAAGACAGGACACCAGCAGTCGGGGAGAGACTGCGCGCGAACTGCGTCGTTGCTTCCGCCAGGTGGCGCCGATCTTCCTCGGCCCTCATGATCGTCTTCGCCACCAGCACGTCCATACCCAGGTCCTCTATCGCTGTGCGGAGCCCCCTGTCGACGTCGTCAATCACCATCCCCTGGACGAGGCCCATGTATAGGCGAGCGACTCCAAGAGCCGATACCTCGTGCCCCAATGAGGTGAGCATCTCGGCGGCTGGTCCCTTCAGTGCTTCTCCTCCGACTATGGGGCTCACCGCAACCTTCACTGCGTCACAGCCTCGCAGTGCCTGGGTGAAACTCGGCACTGCGAGTATCGGGCCTATGCTGACAAATGGGTTCGATGGGCAGAAAACTACAACATCCGCGGCTTCCAGAGCAGCCATCACCGCCGGGGTCGGGCGAGCTTTGTCTAATCCCTGGAACGTGATGCCGGTAACCACTGGAGCGTGGCGGCGCGCAACGAAATACTGCTGAAACTCGAGCGGCCCGTCCGGCGTGTCGACAATTGTAGCAACCGGCTCGTCGCACATGGGGAGGAGGGATGCTGGTATTCCGAGCTCCGTCGAGAGGCGGGCCGTCGCCTGCGTGAGTGATTGGCCGCTAGCGAGCAGCGACGTGCGGAGCACGTGCGTTGCCAGGTCTCTGTCACCGATTCGAAACCAGGTGTCTTGACCGTACGCTCGAAGCATCTCCAGCGCTGACCAGCTATCGCCAGCGACACCCCAGCCGGTGTCAGGGTTCGCTATGCCCGCGAGTGTGTACATGACCGTATCGAGGTCAGGGCAAATGCGCAAGCCCCACATGTTGAAGTCGTCTGCGGTATTGACCACGACGGAGAGGGGAGAATCAGCGACGGCGAGCATCAGCCCATGCGCGAGCTTTGCCCCTCCTACTCCGCCCGCCAGCGCTACGGTCCCCGGCACCGCTTTTCCTCTCATTGAAACACTGCCGCAATATTGCGATCAATCCCAGGATGATGGGGATACGCTACCTGTCCCGGACCAGCCGCTCGCTCATCTCGCGGTCCGTATTCCTACCACAGCAGGCAGCCAAACATTTCGGCTTCACAGAGCTATGTCCCCAACGGTTGGTAGACCACTTGCCTAGCGCAACGCAGTGGGTACCCTCTCTATTCCCGCCGAGAAATACACCACTACTGTCCGGTGCGGTACACGTGATACACGCGCTGGACGGCGGTCACGTTCGTGCCGACGGCAAGTATCCAGAGGGCAACCTCTGGTTTCCCGAAGAGAAGGCACACTCCCAACAGTATGACCCGCTCCGGCCTCGCAAACAGGCCGACCTCGTTGCGAATGCCGGCGGCCTCCGCGCGTGCCCGCGTGTAAGAAATCATGAGCGAGCCTACCGTCGTCACATAGATCAAGAACACGTTCGTCGGACTGTCGATACGCAGGAAGTGCACCAACAGACCCAGCAGCATCACCGCCTCAGAGTAGCGGTCGAGCGTCGAATCGAGGAATCCACCGAACCGGCTAACCCTGTTCCCCGCCCGCGCAACTGCTCCGTCGAGCATGTCGAACGAGCCGGCAACAAGCGTCAGCACCCCACCCAAGACGTAGTTTCCGCCGGATAGCACAACAGCCACGAGAGCATTGAGTAATAAGCCGACGACGGTGACGGTGTTCGGTGAGACTCCTCGCTTGTGGAGTATGCCGCCTATAACGTTCATCCACGTGCGTACCCTCCCACCGAGGGCCGTGCTAAGCACCGCGGGCTCGCTTGAGCACGATCCGAAGATGCGCGCGACGCGACTCTCTCCGGTCCTCGAAGCTCTTTCGGTCGCACTCGTCGGTGTAGTACTCGAGCAGTTGCGCGGCCACCTTCGGCCAGGAGTGTTGCTCAGCTCTTGTCCGTCCCCAGGCCGACATCTGTGTACGAAGCGACTCATCGGACAGGAGCCGGACTATCGCGAGCGCAATCGAGTGCTCGCTACGCGTGGGTACGAGCAGACCTTCGCGGCCGTGGGACAGTATGCTGCTGTAGCCAGGTATGTCACCTCCGATCACCGGTAGCCCCCCCGCCATGGCTTCCAGCAGGACGACACCCTGGCTCTCACCGTGCGTGCTTGGCGCCACCAGCAGAAGGCTGCCGGCCATGTAACGCAGTCGTACCTCATCGGCAACCGGACCCGCAAAGAGCACGTTGTCCTCGATGCCATAGCGCTCTATTCGGCTGGTGTACTTCGCTGGGCTGCCACGTCCGATGACTATGAGGCGGATGTCCGGAAAGATTTCCTTAACCCACGGGATAGCCTTGAGCAGGTATTTAAACCCCTTTCGTCCTTCCTCAAATCGCCCGATGAATAGTATGTTCGGCCTGCCGTCCATCAACTCGGGCAGTGTTTCGGTGGGGTGGGAGAAGGCCGACGTATCTACCCCGTTTGGGATGATGCGCCAGTTGCCTTCGAAGTATTGCGACGCGAACGCGCGAGCGGGTTCACTGACCGCTACAAGACCGTCCAGCCTATCGAAGAAGCGATGCAGCACGGGCCGGGCGTAGAAGTAGCCCAGGTTGCTCTCCGCGTAGGCGTGGAATGTGCCTATGTTCACCGCGCGCGAGTAGTTGAGCACAACCAGGGGCAGGGCGGGCATCAGCGGCTCGTGGCAGTGCACGATGTCAAACTGCTCCCGCTCCATCAGGTGCTTGATCCTCCTTCGGAGGTTCAGTGAGAAGCTGATCCGAGCAACGCTGCCGTTAGCCGAGACGGGCAGCACTCCACCAAAGCCGTGGAAGTCCGGCCTGTCCACGTCTAAGTTGGACTCGGACAGTGGCGCGATTACCACAACACGGTGGCCCAACCGCTCGAACTCCGTCTTAAGATGGGCGATGTGCTGATTTACGCCGCCATGGGTGGCGAAGTCGTAAGGAGACGCCAGGGCTATCTTCATAGTGGCTGAAGCCCTCTGTGGCGGTGCTGATGTACGGCGGGGTCAGTATTCGCGACGCAAAGGGGGTATGAGCCTGGCTGCGCCCGGCGCTGGAGTACCGCTGCATTTGATAGCCGCGCGGTTGATTCAGTTGTGTAGGCCGGCACAGTGTCGCGCATTAATCCTGAGTTAAGCCTCACCGAAAGCTGCCCCAACAGGAACCAAACGTGACGCCTCCCAGTACTGCCTGACGCGCAGCTCTACGGAGGTGAGCTGCGACTCTTTACGCTTTGGGTGACAGGCAGTATAGCACGGCGGGTCGAAGGCGCTAAACGCCAGTCGCCGCTCGCTGATATAATCCGGCCGTGAGGCGAATATAGCAGAAACTGGACACGCTTGGACGTTCAACAACTACTCCGCAGGTACAATCTGCGGCCCAGGCATAAGCTCGGGCAGAACTTTCTAGTGAGCACGCCGGCCCTCCAGGCTGTGCTCGATGCCGCCGAGCTGCGTCCTACGGACACGATACTGGAGATCGGCCCTGGTCTGGGGGTACTGACCAGAGAACTGACTCGTCGAGCGCAATGCGTGACCGCCGTCGAGCTCGACTCAGCCCTCGCGTCCGTAGTGCGGAACGAACTGAGCGATACACAGAACCTGCACCTCCATGAAGGCGACATACTAAAGCTGGATCACGCGTCGCTGATCGAGCGGCATTGTGCGTCGGCGAGGCCCTACAAGGTCGTCGCGAACCTACCCTATTACATCACCTCCTTCGTGCTGCGACGGCTGCTGGAGACGGAGCCGCGGCCGGACCTCATCGTTGTGATGGTGCAGAAGGAGGTAGCGGAACGCGCGGTTGCTACGCCTCCCAACATGAACCTGCTGTCGGTTGCGGTACAGCTTTATGGCTGCCCGGAGATGACGGCGGCAGTGCCTGCTGCGGCGTTCATTCCAAGGCCAGAGGTAGACTCCGCGGTGTTGCGTATACGGCTAAGGCCCAGCCCCCTGTTTACAGATATTGGGAGCGATCGATTCTTTGAGGTTGCTTCAGCCGGCTTCGGGCAGAAACGCAAGGGTTTGATCAACGCCCTGTCTTCCAACCTAGGCTTGCAGAAAGAGGACGTGCGGGTTGCGCTGGAAGGAGCACAGATCGAGCCCCTTGCGCGCGCACAGGAGCTCAAATTGGAGGACTGGGCACGGTTATGCCAAAATCTGCCCCACAGCTGACCATCCGTGCGCCCGCAAAGCTCAACCTCACTCTGGAGGTGCTGGGGCGGCGTCCTGACGGATACCACGAGCTGCACACGATATTCCAGGCCGTGACGTTGTATGACGTTCTGGAGGTGCTACCAGCAGCGGAGATCGAGCTCGTGGTGGAAGGGGAGGCTCCCCACGGTGAGGGTAACCTGGTCCTGAAGGCCGCGAGGACCGTCGCCCGCTACGCCCCCGCACGCGGAGCGCGGCTTCACCTACAGAAGCGCATCCCCACCGGCGCGGGGCTGGGCGGCGGTAGCAGCGACGCGGCAGCCGCATTGATTCTCCTTAACCGGCATTGGGAGACAGGGCTGGTTCGACGCGAGCTCGCAGAGTTGGCTCGATCCCTCGGCGCAGACGTGCCGTTCTTTCTCTGGGGTGGCGTCGCGCTCGGAACAGGGAGGGGCGACGAGATTCGCCCGCTGGAGCTGTACGGAGACGAAGGCGACTCCGATGCAGGGCCGCCATTGCACTTCGTCCTCTCAACGCCGCCGTTCGAACTTCCGGACAAGACCGCACAGATCTTTCAACGGGTCAGAGAAGAAGATTACTCCGACGGCTCAGTGACACGAGCGCTGCTAAGAAGGCTGGCCGCTGGGGAAAGACTGCGTCAGGAGGACCTTCATAACGCTCTCCTCGGTTCCGCGTGCGCTGCGTTCGAGCCGCTGGCCGAATATCTGGAAACTCTGCAGGACCTCTCCGGCCGTCGCTGGACCCTTTCGGGCGCGGGACCGACGTGCTTCACGCTGGCCGCCACCCAGGATGACGCTATCCGGATAGCGTCGCAGGTGAGTGCACTTCCCGGTCGCCGGTTCGTGTGCCACGCTGCGCCGCACCTGGCGTTGGCGCATCCGGAACTACTACCTCTGCCATCCCCAGCATAAACCAGAAGAGCACGGCGAGTGGTAGGCCAAAGAGGAACGCGTCGACAAGGCCATGAACAATGGCTGCGGTCATAGCGCAGAGAAGCGCGGTCAGAACCGCGCTCGTCGTGTCGTCTCCCTGTCTCGATCCCCGCCACGCCAGCCAGTAGAAGCGACCGAGCAGCCACAGCACCGCTACAACGGCCAGAAAACCCATCTTCGACCACAAGTCGAGCACCAAGTTGTGAGCGTCAACTAGCTCGGTCTCCACTAGCCTCTGCCGGGGTATGTAGCGTCGCATCCAGCCTACGTTACCCAGGCCCGCCCCACGCAATGGCTGTTTGCCGATCTCATCGACTGCTGCCCGCCAGAGGCGCTCCCGAGTATCCGCGGAACCCCGTCCCGAGGTTAGTGCGTCAGACAGGCGGTTCTGGCCGGATAGAACTAGAAGTGCGAGGCCGCTGGCCCCGGCGAGTGCAGCGGGCAGCAACCACTTGAAGCGTCTGGTGAGCATCGCTGCGAAGAGGGCCGACGCTGCCACTGCAAGCCATCCACCGCGTGATCCGGACAGCAGCAGGGCCACCGCCATCAGGACCGCGCCCCCGGCATAACTCAGCCTTCGGCCACCGCGTCCATGGAGCAGCAGTGCGAGCATGCCGTACAAAGGCAGGACCCTGCTCAGATACAGGGCAAAAGTATTCGGGTGGTTGAAGAGACTCGTTGCTCGGTAGTATCCCCCGATGCTCTCAGGCGGCGCGACAGCGTACCACAGCGCTTGTCCAAGGCCGAAGAGCGTCACTGCCATCGCACTTAGGAAGAGCACATCAAGCGCAAGCCACAGTCGGCGCCGGTCCCGAAGGCAAGTCACGACCAGCACGTAGACGGCGACGGGCTCGACTAGTAGCGAGTACTGCCGCAGGCCGACAAACAGCCGCTCCCGCCGGTACTGTGTAGGGAAGAGCAGTGAGACAGTTGCCACGACCAGGAGCAGGAGAGCCGACCAGAAGTATGGACTATGGACTGCCCTCCGCAGCGGCAGCGCGAGTGCAGAGCGACCTCTAAGCAATGCGGTCCAGTACCACGCGGCCACTAGCCCGAGTACCGCTCCCAACAGGGATATCTCAGGCACTGATAGCTCCACGGGACCGAGCGGCCTGCGGAGCACAAAGTGCAGCGGGATAAGGGCGAGGAGCGCCAGGAGAGCGGCGAGGGGTACAGCTGCCGTCAGCCCGGCAAAGCAGAACAGCGCCAGCGGGACACCCACGGAGCCGGGAAGCGCGAAGAAAGCAAGCAGACCTGCGGGGAGAAGCAGTAGAGCCGGTGGGCGCGTGTCGTCGTCCGGCCCAGCGGCCCAGCTGGGTAGGTACCGGCTACCCTCGAACCGCTCTCCCAAAGCTTCCAACCTCCCAGCCGTGATGCGTCCGCAGTATAACAGCGCAGCCTCCTGTCGGACAAAGCATCCGGGCATGCCGACCGCCCTGCTGGGCGCAGGTTGCGCGACTCCGTCTCCACGCAACTACTGCCGCCCCGTTGGTGAACAGGCTATGATGTATCTGCACTACGCTGGCGCGACGCCTGCGGAAAGGCAAGGAGCAAGCCTGCCAAGAGTACGACCACTGGAGACAGACGGGGCCCCGGCCGAGGCACGAGAGCTATTCGAACGCTTCCGCAGGGAACGAGACAACGTCCCCAATATGTTCCGCACACTCGCCCTCAGGCCCGAGGTGATGACAGCCTCGTATACTGAGGACACCCGGTTCCTGGGTGG
>JADDPT010000009.1 GCA_016781735.1 Rubrobacter sp. | reverse complement strand
GTTCCGCCAGAACCTGCTCGGCAAGCGCGTCGACTACTCCGGCCGGTCGGTGATCGTGGTCGGGCCGGACCTGGCTCTGCACCAGTGTGGTCTACCTAAGAAGATGGCGCTCGAGCTGTTCAAGCCGTTCGTCATGCGAAGGCTCGTACAAGCAGGTCACGCCGTGAACATCAAGAGCGCGAAGCGCATCGTCGAGCGCATGCGCCCTGAGGTATGGGATGTACTGGAGGAGGTAACGCAGGAGCACCTCGTTCTACTCAACCGCGCTCCAACTTTGCACCGACTTGGAATTCAGGCGTTCGAGCCGAAGCTGATCGAGGGGTCTGCGATTCAGCTGCACCCGCTCGTTACAAGCGCTTTCAACGCCGACTTCGACGGCGACCAGATGGCCGTGCACGTGCCCCTGTCACAGGCGGCGCAATCGGAGGCGCGGCAGAGGATGCTGTCGAGGAGCAACCTGCTCTCGCCATCCAACGGCGACCCGGTTGTAACTCCTACACACGATATCGTGCTCGGCGTGTATTACATGACGCAGGCCCGGCCCGGCGTTAAGGGTACCGGCAAGATCTTCGCATCCCCTGAAGAGGCGCACCTTGCGTACGAGTTGGGGCACGTGGACCTGCAGGCTCCGGTGAAGGTTCGTATTCCAGAGAACGGAGTACCTGCGTTCACGGCAGATACGACCATAGGCCGGCTGCTCTTCACCGAGACGTTGCCCCCGGCGATGCAGTTCAACCCCACTTTACTGGCCCAGGTTACCGATCGTAAGGGGTTGCGAAACGTAGTGGCGGAAGTATACCGCCGGTACGGTCCTGCCCTCACCGCTGAGGTGGTGGACACGATCAAGCGCGTGGGCTTTCACTACGCGACGAAGGGCGGCGTCACCGTCGCTATAGACGACGTGGAGATCCCCGAGGTCAAGCCTCAACTTCTGCAGGAAGGGGACGACCTGGCCAATCAGATTGACCGTGACTACGCTCGCGGCCTTGTGACTGAGGACGAGCGGGAGATCGAGCTGATCAGGATCTGGACCGAGATTCGGGAGCGTCTCAACCAGGCCGTTCAGGGTAGGCTGGACCCTTATGGCTCCATATCAATGATGACCAACTCCGGTGCGCGGGCGAACATCCAGCAAATCTCTCAGATGGCTGGTATGCGCGGTTTGATGGCCGACCCTTCGGGGCGTATCATCCCGCTGCCGATTCGCTCGAACTTCCGTGAGGGTCTGACCGTACTCGAGTACTTCATGTCTACCCACGGCGCCCGTAAGGGTCTCGCGGACACCGCGCTCCGGACCGCCGACTCGGGTTACCTGACCCGCAGATTGGTCGACGTGGCGCAGGACGTGATCGTAGGAGAGGAGGATTGCGGAACTGACGCCGGAATCATCTTCCGCAAGGCTGACGAACATGCCCAGACTCCGCCACTGCGGGACCGCATACTCGGTCGCATAGTGCTGGAGAACGTGGTGGACCCCAATACGGGTGAGGTGTTGGTCAACCGTGGCGAGGAGATCCGCGAGGAGGCGGTGGCCGCTATCGTGAGTTCCGACGTGGCGGAGGTCATCGTGCGCTCACCGCTGACGTGCAGCGCCAACCAAGGTGTGTGCGCGAAGTGCTATGGGCGAGACCTGGCGACCGGCGTATTGGTCGAGCTCGGGGAGGCTGTCGGCATCATAGCCGCGCAGAGCATCGGTGAGCCCGGCACGCAACTCACGATGCGCACCTTCCACACGGGAGGCGTGGCGCTGGAGAGCGGTGACATCACGAGTGGTCTACCGCGCGTGGAGGAGTTGTTCGAGGCTCGCAACCCCAAGGGGCAGGCGTTGCTCTCCGAGCAGGATGGTATCGTCGAGATACCCGAGACTGAGGACGGCAGCCGCCGGGTCCGAATTGTTTCGGATCAGGAGTTCGTCGACCTGTACAAGTTGCCCACGAACTCCGAGGTGCTGATCGAGAGCGGTCAGAACGTGGCGCAGGGTACGCCGTTGGCTAGGATCACAGATGGTGAGAACGTCCACGAGATACTCTCACGCACACCGGGACAGGCGGTCGTCAAGCGCTCCAAGATCGAGGTGCAGGGAGTAACGCACGAGGAGAAGGAGTACACCATACCTCACGCCGCTCGCATGCGCGTGGAGGCAGGCCAGGTGATCGCCGCAGGTGACCAGATCACGGAGGGAAGCCAGAACCCGCACGACATACTGCGCATCAATGGCCGCGAAGAGGTGCAGCGCTACCTAGTAGATGAGGTGCAGCGCGTGTACCGCAGCCAGGGCGTGAACACGAACGACAAGCACATCGAGGTGATGGTTCGCCAGATGCTGCGTAAGGTGACTATCGAGGAGCCGGGTGACACGGAGCTGTTGCCGGGCGAGATGATAGACCGCTTCACGCTGCAGGAGGTGAACTCGCTCGTCCTGGCAGAGGGTGGAGTGCCGGCAACGGCTTACACCGAGTTGCTGGGCGTCACAAAGGCAAGCCTCAAGACCAGCAGCTTCCTGTCGGCGGCGTCCTTCCAGGAAACCACGAGGGTGCTCACGGAGGCCGCGATAAATGGCTCGGTGGACCGCCTGCGAGGCCTCAAGGAAAACGTCATCATCGGCAAGCTGATACCAGCTGGGTCCGGCTGGAGGGCCAGGGAAGAAGACACCACAACCGTGCCGGAAGACCTGGCGCTGATCGGCCTAATGCAGGCGGAGTAAGCGGCCATAACGGCTTGACCACTTGGTTATAGCTTTGATAAACTTAGCTTTTGTGGCTGGGCGCAAGCGCTGTGCCCGGCCACAACTGTGTGCGGGACTCTTTAGAGACAAGATACTCTAGAGCTGGACAAGAAGGAACGATACATGCCGACAATAAATCAGTTGGTGCGCAAGGGCAGGTCTCAGGTTACGAAGAAGACGAAGGCGCCGGCGTTGCGGTTCACGAACAACGGCCTCGGTCGCTACGCTGGCAGGCTGCGCAGGCAGGATGGAGCCCCACAGAAGCGGGGCGTCTGCACCCAGGTGAAGACTGTCACGCCGAAGAAGCCGAACTCGGCGCTCCGCAAGATCGCCCGAGTGCGTCTCACGAACGGTATGGAGGTCACAGCCTACATACCCGGCGAGGGCCACAACCTTCAGGAGCACTCCGTGGTGCTGATACGCGGTGGCCGGGTCAAGGACCTGCCAGGCGTGCGTTACCACATCATCCGAGGCGCTCTCGATACCCAGGGCGTGAGGGATCGCAAGCAGGGACGGAGCCGGTACGGAGCCAAGAGGGCGAAGTAGGTCATTAGGGAGTCGGGAGGGCGCGAATAGCCGCGCTTACCGGCTCATTTGGAGAGGGACGTAAATGCCGCGTCGAGCAAAGGTACAGAAGAGGGAGATATTGCCGGACCCGCGCTACAACAGCAGGGTGCTTAGCCGCTTCATCAATAAGTTGATGTACGGTGGCAAGAAGGGCACTGCTGAGCGCGTGGTGTACGGGGCAATGGCCATCGTCGGTGAGCGAACAAGGCGCGAGCCGCTCGAGGTGTTCGAGCAGGCGATGCGCAATGCCACACCGGTGCTCGAGGTCAAGCCTCGGCGGGTTGGCGGCTCCACCTACCAGGTGCCGGTGGAGATCCGTGGCGACCGTCGCCAGTCTCTCGCGATGCGGTGGCTCATTGGCTCTGCCAGGAACCGCAACGGTCGCTCGATGAGCGAGAAACTGGCAGCAGAAATGCTTGATGCATCCAACAACCTGGGGGCGACGGTGAAGCGCCGCGAGGACACGCACAGAATGGCGGAAGCCAACAAGGCATTCGCGCACTACCGCTGGTAGGACGCACCGCAGCCGGCATGTTTTGACCGGCGGACTTGAGGGGAAAAGGGACTTTGGCAACGACTGTAGCTGAATCGAAGAGCTCGCGGAGAAGTGAGCTCGAGAAGACGAGAAATATCGGCATCATAGCTCATATTGACGCCGGCAAGACCACCACGACCGAGCGCATCCTGTTCTACACGGGGCGTCTATACAAGATGGGCGAGGTGCACGAGGGCGCGGCGACAATGGACTGGATGGAGCAGGAGCGGGAGCGTGGTATCACGATCACTGCCGCCGCGACAACCTGCCGCTGGCTCGACCATCCCATCAATATCATCGATACACCCGGTCACGTAGACTTCACGGTCGAGGTGGAGCGGTCACTTCGCGTGCTCGATGGTGGCGTGGTTGTGTTCGACGCAGTCGCGGGTGTGGAGCCGCAGAGTGAGACGGTCTGGCGTCAGGCCGACCGCTACAAGGTGCCTCGCATTGCCTTCGTCAACAAGATGGACCGTACCGGCGCGAACTTCGAGCGCACGATCCAGATGATGCGCGATCGCCTCGCCGCTAAGCCGGTTCCCATCCAGATGCCCATCGGCTCCGAGAGCGACTTCAAGGGCATCATAGACCTGATAGACAACGTCGCGATCATCTACACGAACGACCTCGGGAGTAAGCTCGAGGAGTCGGAGATCCCCGCCGAGTTCCAGGCTGAGGCTCAGGCGCGGCGCGAAGAGATGATCGAGGCCATCGCAGAGACGGATGAGGAGCTCACCCTCAAGTACCTGGAAGGCGAGGAAATCAGCCCTGAGGAGCTGAAGGCCGCGCTCCGACAGGCGACGATACACCAGGGCATCTGTCCCGTGCTTTGTGGCTCCGCACTCAAGAACAAGGGCGTTCAGCCGATGCTCGACGCGGTCGTGGAGTACCTGCCGTCACCGCTCGACGTTCCGCCGGTTCAGGGTGTGCTGCCCAATACCGAGCAAGAGGTTCTCCGGACGCTCGATGAGGATCAGCCGTTCAGCGGACTGGTCTTCAAGATCGCCGTCGATCCGTACGTCGGCAAGCTGGCCTTCTTCCGCGTGTACTCAGGCTCGCTTTCGTCCGGCTCGTACGTGCAGAACAGCACGAAGGGTAATAAGGAGCGGATCGGTCGTCTGCTGAAGATGCACGCAAACCACCGGGAGGAGATCCCAGATGTTCACGCCGGCGACATTGCGGCGGCTGTGGGCCTGAAGAACACCTTCACCGGTGACACCCTGTCTGATGAGCGAGCGCCCGTTGTGCTTGAGTCGATCGTCTTCCCAGAGCCGGTTATCTCGGTCGCTATCGAGCCCAAAACCAAGGCCGACCAGGACAAGATGGGTAACGCGCTCGCGCGACTGGCGGAGGAAGATCCGACCTTCCGGGTCCACACGGACGAGGAGAGCGGGCAGACCATCATCCAGGGAATGGGCGAGCTTCACCTCGAAGTCATCGTAGACCGAATGCTGCGTGAGTTCAAGGTGAACGCGAACGTGGGCCGCCCGCAGGTGGCGTACCGTGAGACGATCACGAAGTCCACACAGGTGGAGGGCCGCTTCGTTCGGCAGTCCGGTGGTAAGGGTCAGTACGGTCACGTGTGGCTGCAGCTTGACCCGCTGGAGGGCGCGACGGGCTTCGAGTTCGTCAACAAGATCACGGGCGGCACGATCCCTCGCGAGTACATCGCTCCCGTTGAGCAGGGAATAAAGGAGGCCATGGAGGGCGGCGTGCTCGCCGGATTCCCGGTACTCGGCATCCGCGCCACGCTGTATGACGGGTCGTACCACGAGGTGGACTCGAGCGAGATGGCGTTCCACATCGCCGGCTCAATGGCGCTGAAGTCCGGCGTCAACAAGGCGTCGCCGGTGCTACTCGAGCCGATCATGGCAGTCGAGGTCGTCACGCCGGACGAGTTCCAGGGAGCCGTCATCGGCGACCTCAGCTCGCGCCGCGGTCAGATCGAGGGCATGGAGCCGCGCGCCAATGCGGTCGCCGTGAAGGCTCGCGTGCCCCTCGCGGAGATGTTCGGCTACGCCACGGACCTGCGGTCCAACACGCAGGGCCGGGCGACGTACACGATGCAGTTCGATCACTACGAGCCCGTGCCGCAGTCTGTGAGCACGGAGATTATGGCGAAGGCCAAGAGATAGCTTAATCCTGCGAAGGGTTCAGCAAGAGGCATATAAGGAGAGGTAATTGGCGAAGCGAAGGTTTGAGCG
>JADDPT010000038.1 GCA_016781735.1 Rubrobacter sp. | reverse complement strand
AGCACGCGCTGGAGGAGTGCGACGGGTGCGGGATTCGACTGCAGCGGGCTGGTTCAATACGTGTATGGCCTCAACGGGATTTCGCTGCCACACAGCAGCGCATCCCAGGCGTATATGGGCGTCCCCGTCTCTCGCAGCGAACTGCAGCTGGGTGACCTGCTGGTCTTCCAGGGCACGAACGGACCGGGGATCTCCCACGTGGCCATCTACTACGGCAACGGCTGGATGATCAGCGCTTCTAACCCAAGCACCGGCGTCGAGATGGTCCAGATAGATAATGGTTACTGGAACTACCACTGGTGGGGCGCACGTCGCCTCGTCAACTAGCTACCCTCTCAGGACGAGGCTGCAGAAGTTCCCTGCAGCCTCGTCTGTTTTTCCCACGAGGGGTACATTCGACAAGTTCTTAAGCCCCGCATCGTCGGTCCGATCGGCTCGACAGGGAGATGGCACCCAGGGCCACGAGGAAGGCGCCTCCGTCCTCTGCCAAGTTACAGGGGATGCGTTGCTAGAAGGGGCCATCCAGGCCATCCATTCTAATGATGCCGGTATCTACACCGTGGGACAGCTGTGAGGGCGTCTTTCGCCCAGCATGAAGCCCCACTAGCGCGTTGATACCTAAGCTGATCGAGCGCCCTGGCTGACGGGCCCAACCGCTGGTTAGTAGTAGATGTCACCCCTGAGCCGCTGGTACGCACGATAGTACAGCGGCTCGAAGCGGTTCCAGGCCCGGGCTCGGGCGGACTTCACGTACCAGTCCAGGCAGCCCACAAACTCGGCAATCTCACCGCCGAAGCTCCGCTTGAAGTTGTATACCCCCCAGAGCGGGTCATTCTCGTTGAGGTTATTCGGGTTGGGTATCGCCACCATGTCGTAGTATGTGTAGCCGCGTGCCTTCGCCCACCTCATCACCTCCCACTGCAGCAGGTACGTCGGCCGGAGGTTCCGTTTGTCATTGGCGGACGCACCGTACATGTAGTAGTACTTCTCTCCGAAGGTGTAGACACACATCCCCGCAAGTGTCTCCCCCTCGTGCTTGGCGAGGAAGAGGTTGAACTGGCCCGAGTCCAGCAGGGCGCGCCAGACGGATTGGTAGTACTCGCCAGACCGGTGCATTCGGAAGCCGTTGCGCTCCTCCGTAACCTTCATCAGCGTCCAGAACTCGTCTCGGGCTGTCAGTGAGCTGTCCTCCAGGATTTCAACGCCCTTCTTGGCGGAGGCGCGGATCTTCGTGCGCGTCTTGCCCGGCATGCGGGCTAGCACCTCCTCCTCAGGGACAGAGAGGTCCACGACCATTGTGGTTTTATTGTTCAGGTCCCAGCGGAACTTTCGAAAACCGATGGTGGAGAGTAACCGCTTCGCGTCCGCGTCGCTCTCCCGCACCTCCGGCTCGATCTTGACAGTATGGACGCCCTCGCGCTCGGCAACTGTGCGCACCCCCCCGAAGAAAGTGCGCACTGCATCATCGTCCTCCCATGGGATCCAAGGCCCCTTCGTGCAGTACATGAGGTTGCCCGTGACGAAGGGGGTGCCGCGCACTAGGAACTGCCCGGCGCCCGCCACCTTGCCGTCGCGCTCCATCAGCAGGCGAATGGGTCTCCAGCCGAGATCTCGCTTCAGCTCGCCCCAGACGTAACTCTGAAAGATGTGCCCGCCTCCAGGGCTCATGGCGAGCCATTCGTCCCATGTGTCCTGGGTGGCTGATCGTGCCTCGCGCAGGCTGTAGCGCCCGCCCGCCGGTGGAGATTCGATCGTCTGGGACGTAGCGAGAAGCATCCTGCCTCCTTCATAGGTGGTGTAAGGATAGGGCGCGGCAACACTGTGCTACTAGTAGTACACGTCGCCCGTTATCTTTTGGTAGATCCGGTAGTAGGCGGGCTCAAGCCTGTTCCATGCCTTCGCGCGCATCGGCTTGATGTACCAGTCCAGGCAGCCGACGAACTCCCGAATCTCAGCGCCGAAGCCTGACTTGAAACGGTACAAGCCATGCATCGGGTGGCTCTCGTCTTCCAGTTCGTCCGGGTTGGGAATGGCCACCATGTCGTAGTATGTGTGGCCACGTTCCTTTGCCCAAAGCATTACTTCCCATTGCACCTTATAGGGGGCCATGAGGTTGCGCTTGAGCTCGATGGACGCGCCGTTATGGTACCAGTACTTGTTGCCGAGGGTGTAGACGAGCATGCTCGACAGGCGGTCGCCCTCGTGGGTCGCGAAGAAGATGTGGCCTTTCCCCTTGTCAATGAACATACGCCAGGAGGGAAGGAGGTAGTCCTTCGGCCGCCGCAGCGTGAAGCCGTGGCGATCCGCCGTTACCTGCGTCATGTCCCAGATCTGCTCCAGTGCCTCCGGGGAGTTGTCCTCTTCGACCACGACGCCCTTTCGACCCGCCAGCCGGATGTTGTAGCGCGTCTTCTCCTTCATGCGGGCAAGCAGTTCGTCGGGTGATGGGCTGAGGTCCATGACCATGGTGGTCTTGTAATGCATGTCCCAGCGGAATTTGCGGAAGCCGATGTCCGTGAGCTGATCCTTCACCTCGGTCTGCTGCTCGACGACCTCAGGCTCGATCTTGACGGTGTGCGCCTTCTCCCGCTGGGCTACCGTCCGAACCCCTTGGAAGAAGATTCGGACGGCCTCCGGATCCTCCCACGGTATCCAGGGGCCCTTAGGGGAGTACATCAGGGTCCCCGGCACGAAGGGTGTGGAATATACCAGGAACTGGGCTACACCGGCCAGCTCACCGTCACGCTCGAGCACGAGGCGCACGGGCTTCCAGCCCAGGGTACGCTTTAGCTCGCCCCACGCGTACGTCTGCAGCCAGTGGCCGCCGCCGGGAGAGTTCTGCAGGAGGTTGTCCCACTCCTGCTCGCTCACGCTCCGCGCCTCGCGCATCGTGTAGCGGCCCGTGGCACGCGCGGGAGCGGCCTGTTGTGTCGTGGCGAGTAGCATGCGTACCTCGTGCTGTATATGAGAGCGGCTCGGACGGGGTAACAGTTTACGAGTGGGCAGGATCGTAGTCAAGGCGGAGCCGGCTTGTCGGTGCATAACGGAAAAGGCAGAGGCCCCGGAAGACCAGGACCTCTGCCACAATCGTCTATCGCTCGCCTGGGGCTGCTAGTTGACCAGGCGTCGTCCCGTGTACCACCTGGGGCTGTAGTACGAGCTGTAGATGTTGTCGTACCTGACTCCCTGGGACGGGCTGCTCGCGTTCACCATGTAGCCGTTGCCGACGTAGATGCCGGCGTGCGAAAGGCCTGCCCACATGGTGTTCTGGAAGAACACGAGGTCGCCGGGCCGCAGGTTGCTGCGAGAAACGGCCCAACCCTTCGAGGCCTGCCCGCCGAGGCTGTCGGGGATCCATATACCGTTGCTCTTGTACACCCACTCAGTCAGGCCGACGCAGCTGAAGCCTTCCGAGGGCGTGTCGCCGTACGCGGTGTAGCGGTAGCCGACGTAGCTCTTGGCGGTATTAGCCAGGGCCTGACCCTTCGAGCTGTAGCTCGTCGTGCCTGAGGAAGTGCTCGTACTACCCTGCCTGAGGTAGCTGCCGGATGCGAAACCACCGACACCCGAGTACGTAACCTTGTACCAGCCGCTGCCGGCGTAATAGTTGACGTACACCTTGGCGCCGTACGGCATGGTGAGCTTGACGCTGCACCCGGTGCTCGCGCAGCTGCGCAGGTTCAGGTTCGCTGTGGTGTAGGCGGTTCCGGTGGTCAGGGCACTTGCAGATGGTGTACCCATGGAGACGAACGCGAGAACAAGGGCGAAGAATACGCCCAGGAACTTTGTGGTCAACAGACATCCCTCCGATGCAATTTTTGGTTGTGTGGTCTTTGTTTTCCTCCCGAGACCCCTGTGGTGAGTAGGAGAACGGGACTGTTCGGCGCTGGCATTGCCCCGAGACGCTCACGGCTGCCGGGCGTACTCAGAACTCTTGGCCCCACGCCTTAGAGTTCAAGGAAAAACAATAAGCAAGCCCTCCTTACTCACAAGCCTGGCAGCCGGGATAAAGAATGAAAAATATCGCGGCAAAGTCGTGACAAGAACTTCGTGAAAAATATCACGTGCCCGAGCCGATCTAAGGCTAACATCTGATAACTGGCCTGTCAACGGAAAACAGCTTAACCTAGGTTTCAATAACGTTAAGATTCGGTTAAGACGCCGGCACTCGGAGTCATTTCAGAATCTGTGGCCGGGGGGCGAGCGTCGTTCTTCATCATCCTGGTCAGGAAGTGAGCACGGGGAGGGCGGTAGGACTCCGTTATCCCGCGCGCCTTTTGCCCGTTCAGGAGGAGTGTGACGCCAAGTCGGATGCGGCGGCAGGGGTTACAGACCTAAAACAAAAGGAGCGCGCCGGGCAGAACCCTGGCACGCTCACTATTTCTATTTGGCACCATCTCTCGGTGCCTGCAGGAAAGATCATCCTGCTCTTGTGTTACCTGTCAGCCCCCAACGGGGCCCTATCTATCAACTTGGAACCTCATCTGAAGCACGTGAGGCTTAATTAGAGGATAAACTCTGTACATACAGTCCTCCTTACTTCGCGCTGAGAAGCCTTGTGGGCGTCCCGCCTCTGTAGCCGATACCTTAGCAAATGCGGCGTCGTATGTCAAGGGTGAATTTCCAGCAGATTGATTTCCGCCTCCACTTGCTCATGCGGTGATGCTTGATGAAGTGTCATCTTCGCAGTAGCGTCGGCCTCTTACCGGCTCTTAAGTCCTGCATTTTCGACAGCAGAGCTCCGGTATATTGACCAAACGTTGACCTTCGCGTTGACCGGTTATTTACCTGCGGGGAGTACACTCTGTATCAACCCGTGGGTTGGACGGGCGAGTGGCCGATCCTAGAGGTGGTCTCCAGGATGTATAAGGCGCGGTTAGCGGAGAAGGGGAGTCTCGAGGTGATTGCGTACCAGGACAAGAGCCTAACCTGTAGGGACTGCGGCGCGGAGTTCCTGTTCTCCGCCGGAGAACAGGAGTTCTACGCCAGCAAGGGACTCATGAACGAGCCATCACGTTGTCCTACCTGCCGGGCGACTCGCAAGGCAGAGCGGATGAGTGGGGGCGAGCGCGAGATGCACGAGGTGACGTGCGCTGAGTGCGGGGGCGTAGCGCGCGTGCCGTTCCTGCCGCGCAACGACAAGCCTGTGTACTGCTCATCCTGCTTCGAGCAGGTCCGCGCGGCGCGGGTCTAAGCCTACTTCCAGCGGGAGGGGTGCATCCCCTCCCGCCCATCTTACAGTCTCTTCGCGCAACGGCTGTGACGTGTGATGGCGTGTCGCTTCCGGCAATGAGCCGGCCTCAGCCCTCGAGGATGAGCGTCACCGGCCCATCGTTCACCAGCGCTACCTCCATGTGCGCCCCGAAGCTTCCCCTGGCTACCCTGAGCCCTAGCTCGACGAGCCGGCTCGCGACCGCCTCCACCAGCTCCCGCGCCTGTTCCGGCCGGGCGGCTCCGGAGTAGCTCGGCCTGCGGCCCCTGGAGAGATCAGCAAGCAGCGTGAACTGCGACACAACGAGCACCTCGCCCCCGGTATCGAGCACGGACAGGTTCGGCTTTCCCGATCCGTCGTCGAAGACGCGCAGCCCCGCTACCTTCTCCGCGAGCTTCGTAGCCGTGGCCGCCGTATCCTCCGGCGCCACACCGACGAACAGCAGCAGACCCGGCCCTATCTCTCCTACCTGCTCCCCGTCCACCGAGACGCTCGCGCGGCTCACACGCTGGAGTAGTACCTTCACGACGGTGAGAGTCTGACCGTCGCGTCTACTCGCCCACGTCGCCTACCGCGGTAACTGCGTATCCCAGGTCCTCGAGCTCAGCGCGCAACGCCTGGGGGTTCGTCTGTGTGGTGTCATACGTGATCGTCGCCCTCTTCACCATCGAGGGCTGCGGTCCCATGTTCTGCTGCGCCGGGGTGCTGTCCACTTGCACCGAGAGCACCCCGGTCAGATTGCCCGCGTTCTTCTCCAGGTCCCCGGCCTCACTGCGCATAGCGGCCTCGTTCACGAACAGCGCTACGGTATCGGACTGAGACATCTGCATCCTCCCTTCGCTTCTTCCGGACGCGTACGCATAACCGATGCCTGAAGAACGAGCATCGGGGCGCTCAGCGCGGCTACCTCCACCAGGACTCTTCGCCTATAATCCTACGTACCCTACTTCACCTAGCGGAGCTTATATCTTGGTACTCAAGGAAGACGAACAGAGGGCGCGGCTGGCGATCTCGCAGTCGCTGCGCGAGCTGGGCCAGGAGCCCCCCGCCACGCTTGACCTACGGCGTATCCCCTTTTCCGGACAGTGGGGCATGGCGAGCTCAGTCTGCATGCAACTGACCCGCTCTAATGGCAGTGCGCCCGCGCCCGAAGGGCTCTCCAAGAAGGAGCGGCAGGAGCTGCGCCAGAAGGAGGCCGCCGCCGCGCGCGAGCGGGCGCAGAACCTGGCGGAACAGGTAGCCAGCAAGCTTAGCAAGCAGGGCCTCTTCGCCGACGTACAGGCTCAGAATGGCTTCGTCAACATGTACTTCGACACTGCCGACGTGGCCCGCAGGCTGCTACAGGGAGTCCACGCTACTGCCGCTGGGTACGGCCGAGGAGCACCGAAAACCGAGACGGTCATGGTCGAGTACGGACAGCTCAATACCCACAAGGACGGCCACGTTGGGCACCTGCGAAACATCTCGCTCGGTGACGCTCTGTCGAACATCCTCACCCACGACGGTTACCAGGTGCTCAAGGCCACGTACATCGGCGACATCGGTGCGCACGTGATGAAGTGGTTGTGGGGCTACCGCAAGTGGCACTCGCACGAAGAGCTCCGCGCCGACGACGGCCGGTGGTGGGAGGGCATCTACGTCGAGTCCAACCGGGCGATCGGCGACAACCCGGAGTACGAGCGCGAGTATCGCGAGCTTTTCGCCGCGTGGGACCGCCGCGAGCCGGAAGTGGTTGAGTTGTGGAACCGCACGCGGGATGTCAGCCTTCGATACCTCCATTACCTGTTCGATCAGCTCGACGTGCACTTCGACGTGTGGTTCTACGAGAGCCAGTTCGAGGACCCCGGTCGGGAGGTGGTGCGCGAGCTTCTGGAGAAGGGGATCGCGGAGGTGGACCAGGGAGCGCCCGTCGTTCGCCTGGACCAGAAGCTGGGGCTGGAGAGAGAGACGTACCGCACCCTCATCCTGCAGCGCAGCGACGGCACCTCGCTGTACCAGACGAAGGAGCTTGCGCTGACGCGCGCGAAGTTCGAGGGTTATCCTATCGCCCGCGCGCTCAACGTCGTGGACGTGCGCCAGACGCTGTACTTCCAGCAGGTGTTCAAGACTCTGGAGCTCCTCGGCTACCAGGAGGCGGTAAAGAGCACCCACGTCCCGTACGAGTATGTCACGCTTGCCACGGGCGCGATGAGCTCTCGGCAGGGCAACGTCGTGCCGTACGCGGAGTTCGCCGCTGAGCTTCAGGAGCGCGCTCTCGCGACCGTACGAGTGAAGAACCCTTCGATGCCGCCCGAGCAGCAGGAGAGGGTTGCGCGGATCGTCGCGCAGGGGGCGATGAAGTTCGGCATGCTCGACCGCGACAACACGAAGCTGCTCGTCTTCGACCGCGAGGAGGCGCTCGACTTCGACGGCTTCTCCGCACCGTACGTGCAGTATGCCCATGCGCGCGCCTGCCGCATACTCGAGCAAGGCCCGGAGATCGCCTGGGAAGAGCTGCGCGCTGCCGACCTCAGCGAGGTCGAGACGAACCTGCTGGAGACTATAGGCGGCTTCACGGACTCGGTGGAGCGGGCCTCAAGGGAGCTAAAGCCGCTGCACGTGGTTACGTACGCATACAACCTGGCGCGCTCCTTCAACGAGTTCTACCGCGAGAGTCCTGTGCTGCGTTCCGAGGGCGACACCCGTAACCTCAGGCTCGCGCTCGTGTACGCATCCAGGACGACGCTCGCGAACGCTCTGGGCCTGCTGGGGATCCACGCTCCGGAGGTGATGTAGGGTATGCCGCAGCCGCACGTGTGCTCCGAGACGGGGCCGCTCAGGCGTGCGGTGGTCCATTCCCCCGGCAGAGAGCTCTCCCACGTCTCCCCCTCGAACCGCGGGGACTTCCTGTTCAGCGACGTGCTCTACGAGCGCCATGCCAGGCGAGAGCACGACACGTTCGTCGGGCTCCTGCGCGATGTGTTCGGCGTGGAGGTGCTCTTCTTTCGTGAGCTGCTGACTGAGTCGCTGCTGCGTGCGAACTCGATGGATAGGCTCCGGCTGCTGGAGACGGTGGGACAGCTCGAGGGGTTGACCGCTCAGGAGCAGGAGCGGCTACTCCGGCACATCAACGTAGGGGACGACGCCCAAGCAGAGCAACTTACGGAGCTGCTGATAGCGGGTGAGCCCGTCGGCGAGGCCGACTCCTCGGTCAGCGGGTTCCTTAATCGCAACCTCTACCACCTGCCGCCGATCCCTAACCTGATGCTCGTGCGCGACCTCGCGGCTGTCGTGGGCAACGAGATGTTCGTTGCGTGGAACTCCGAGCAGGCACGTAAGCGGGAGAACCTGCTGTGGCGCTTCGTGCTGCAGCACTCGGAGTGGCGGCACGGCGTGCACTGGCATAACTGGATGCTCGATGAGGCGGTTCGGCCCGAGCGCCCGCTGTACGCGCTGGAGGGCGGCAACGTAGTGCAGCCCGCAGAGCACGTGCTTGTAGTAGGCCAGAGCCTGCGCACCGGCTCGGCGGCTGCGGAGAAGCTCGCCAGCTGGCTATGGGAGCACGCAGCGCAAGAGAGTCACCTCTTTCTGGTCATGTTGCCCGAGCCGCTGGACCACCTCGACACGGTGTTCGGCATGATCTCCCAGAACGAATGCGTTGTATTTCCCCCGTCGCTCTTCGGGCACGGCCCGGAATCGGTGAACGTATTGCAGGTAGTTATGCGGCCCGGCCAGGAGCCCGAGTACCACCGCCAGGGAGAGTTGATCGGCCCCCTGGGTGAGGCTCTGGGCGTGCGGCTCCACGCCGTGAGCTGTGGGGGGAGCAGCCCGCTGGAGCAGCGGCGGGAGCAGTGGTGGGGCGGCGCGAGCATCCTGGCTGTGGCGCCCGGCAAGCTGGTAGCGTTTCGCAGTGCCGAGCGCACCCTCCAGGAGCTTGAGGCCAGGGGCTACGTCGGGCTGGACGCCGAGGACGTGCTGGAGGGCAGGCATGACCCGCATGCCCACGAGAAGTGTGTTGTGCTCATCCGGGGCGCGGAACTCTCGCGCGCTAAGGGAGGCCCCCGCAGCCTCGTCCTCCCTCTCGCACGAGGCTAACTATCAGGGGTGGAGAATGGAAACGGTGAACTGGCGTGACTACATCTCCGTGGACCCGTCAGTATGCCACGGTAAGGCATGCATAAAGGGAACCCGAGTTATGGTCTCGGTCGTGCTCGACAACCTGGCTGCCGGGCTGTCGCCAGCTGATATCACCCGCGCCTATCCGGCCGTTAGCCGTGAATCGGTGCAAGCGGCCATCGCGTATGCTGCAGAGCTCGCTCGGGAGCGCGTAGTTCCACTGCCCACGTGAGGGCTTCCAACAGGTTCAAAATAGACGAGAACCTGCCCGGCGACCTCGCGAATCTGCTGGAAGGGGCAGGTCACGACGCGACTACCGTATCTAGACAGGGGCTTGGAGGGGCTGCCGACCGCGACGTGATCGCGGCCTGCCTGCAGGAGGGTAGAGTCTTCGTTACCTTGGACCTCGACTTCGCCGACATCAGGCACTACCCTCCGAAGGAACATGCTGGACTTATCGTCCTGCGCCTCGGGCGGCAAGACAAGGCGACGGTGACGGACGTTTTCGAGCGCCTGCTAAACATGCTTACTGGAGAGTCCGTTGAGGGGCGGCTATGGATTGTCGAGGAAGACAGGGTTAGAATCAGGGAGTAATCGCAGCCTCGTCCTCCCCCTCGCGCGAGGCTAACTATCAGGGGTGGAGGCTCTCACACCCGCAAAAGGGGGATCGTCCTGGCATCCGCCGCTTCTCAGACACGTCCGCATGTTCTCCTAATTACCTGTCACGATCTCGGCAGGCATCTCGGCTGCTACGGCGTCGGGACCGTGCACTCGCCGCACCTGGATGCCCTCGCCGGGGCAGGGATCCGCTTCGACCGCGCCTACTGTGTCGCGCCGCAGTGCAGCCCCAGTCGTTCCGCCCTGGCCACCGGACGCTACCCCCACAGCAACGGCGTGATGGGCCTGGCGCACGGCTCGTTCGGCTGGGACCTGGCGCCCGAGGAGCAGCATGTGGCGGCGCTGCTTTCTGCTCAGGGCTACGAAACCCACCTCTTCGGTCTGCAGCATGTCAGTTCGAGCGACGAGCGTCCTGGCTTTCGCCACATACACGGCAGGGGGCTCGGCCCGGATGTCTCGACACAGGTCTCGGGGCTCCTGCGCGGACCTCTCCCCCGGAGCCCTCTATATATCGAGGTGAACCTGGAGGAGCCCCACCGGCTGTATGACCAGGGAGGGGTGCGGCCAGACGACTCCCGTGGTGTGTTCGTGCCGCCATACCTGCCGGACAACGCTGCCGCCCGTGAGGAGATGGCGATGTTGCAGGGTGCGATTTGCGAGGCGGACAGCGCGGTGGGCCGTATCTTACCCGCGCTTGATGAGGCCGGTCTCTCGGATGCCACGCTGGTGATCTTTACGACCGACCACGGCCTTGCGATGCCAAGGGCGAAGTGTACCCTCTACGACCCCGGCATCGAGACTGCGCTCCTCATGCGCTGGCCGGGCGGCGGGCTGGTGGGTGGGCGCACCGTGCCTGAGCTGATAAGCAACGTTGATCTCCTTCCGACTCTGCTGGACGCAGTCGGCGCGCCGCTGCCCGGCCGCGTGCAGGGACGATCCTTCCTGCCCTTGCTAAGAGGAGAGACCTACAGCCGCCGAGACGCCGTGTACGCTGAGAAGACGTACCACAGCTACTACGACCCGCTGCGTGCCATACGTACCGAGCGATTCAAGCTCATCCGCAACTTCGAGACAAGCTTCGCGGTCGAAGTGCCCGGCGACGTCCAGCAGGGCGCGGTCTTCCGGTCGTCGGTGGAGAGGTATCACGGGGAAGTCCACCCGGAACTGGAGTTGTACGACTTGGAGGCCGACCCCGTAGAACTGACCAACCTTTCCGGCCAGACAGATTTCGCTGAGGTCAGGCGCGAGCTAGAAGATCGGCTGTGGGCCTGGATGAGGGCGACGGATGACCCGCTCCTGCGAGGCCCCATCCCCTCTCCCGCGTACCGCCGGTCACTGGAGGCGCAGACGACACCTTGGGCAGAGGGCTAACTGTAGCCTGGTGGGCATGCATCTTCACCACCGTAGCTCGCCATCGCCCGAGTGCGACCCGTCCCAACGGGACACCACGGCACGACTACATACACAGTACGTTAGCGACCCTTGACCGGGAGAGAGGGCCGGTCTCCGGTCTTCTCTCCCCAAAACAAGGGTCTTCCCTCGCATCATCCAGCATCTCCACCCGGCACCCCTCCAGGGAAGATGCCGACAACTCAAGCAGGCTGGCGGATGTCGTCAGGCAACCATTCCCCGTGCGCCTCTATCAGGTCGTCGACCAGGCGCCAGATCTGGTCCACGTCAAGCTCCGCGGAGGTGTGCGGGTCGAGCATTGCCGCGTGGTAGATGTGCTCACGCTTGCCGGTGAGCGCGGCCTCCACGGTGAGCGCCTGCACGTTGATATTCGTCTGCATCACCGCCGCAAGGTGCGGAGGTAGCGACCCAACGTGGACGGGCTGCACCCCGTTCTTGTTGGTGAGGCAAGGCACCTCAACGACGCAGCCCTCGGGCAGGTTCTTGATAAGCCCCTCATTCGGCACGTTGCCGTACACGACGCGCGGCGTGCCGGTCTCAATGCTGTGTATGATCTGCGAGCCGTACTCCAGGCTCCGCTTGACCTCGATCGGCTCGTCGCCCTCCAGCTGTACGCGAAGCGCCTCCCACGTGGCGATCTGGGCCTCGCACCGCCGGATGTACTCGTCGAGGGGGATCCCGAAGCGCTCAACGAGGTCGGGCCGATCCCGTTTGATGAACCACGGCACGTACTCCGCGAAGTGCTCGCTCGACTCCGTCACGAAATAGCCGAGCCGCCTGAAAACCTCGTACCGCACGCTGTCGGGGAGCGCCCAGGACTCATGAGGTCGCATCGGTGGCTGCGGGTTCCGGGCCCGCTCGCGCAGGCGCGGGTAGAGGTCCTCACCCTCGCACTCCAGCTTCAAGAAGAACGCGACGTGGTTGATGCCCGCCACCAGGTAGTCAACCTTCTCCGGAGGCACGCCGAGGTCCGTGGCGAGCTGGTGCGCCGTCCCTTGCACACTGTGACACAGGCCAACGGTCCGTATCTTCGTCGCCCTCGAGAGCGCCCAACAGTTGATCGCCATCGGATTGACGTAGTTGAGGAACGTGGTGTCGGGGCAGAGTTCCTCCATATTGCGGCACATGTCCAGCAGGACGGGAATCGTGCGCAGGCCGCGCATGATCCCGCCGATCCCCAGCGTGTCCGCTATCGTCTGCCTCAGACCGTACTTCTTCGGTATCTCGAAATCGATGACGCTAGCGGGTTTGTACCCACCGACCTGGATCATGCAGATAACGTATTCGGCACCATCCAGCGCGCGTCGTCTGTCCGTCGTCGCCTCGATAGTCGGGTGAGCCGAGAGCATCTGGGCGACCTTACGGGCGACTCTGTCCGACGTCGAGAGCCGGTCCGGGTCTATGTCAAAGAGAGAGATGTGGGAGTCCGCCAGCTCCGGGTAGCTCAGGATGTCGCCGAGCAGGTTCTTGGCGAAGACTGTGCTGCCGGCGCCAACGAACGCTATTTTGGGCATGTCACTTGACTCCTTGGCCTGGCTAGCGGGTGAGGTAGAGACGACGGGACGGGATAGGGTGCTGGTGAAAGCCGCTGGCTATACAAGCCCCACGGCAGAACCAAGAGTCCGCCGGCACTTATAGCATATGGTGCGGTCTGTTGATACGTCAATTCAGGGCTCGGCCTGACGCCCCGTCTGGTGATCGCCCTGAGGCGACCCAGTCGGCTTCCGTATTGCCCAGGTTGATCTCCGCGATGAGGACTAGCCAGTCACCCTGCGCCGACGCTCGCTAGCTGACGGGACCGTCATAGACAACGCTTCCCGAGCTGTCTATCCGCAGGCTCAGTTTGCGGATGCCCACATGAAGGTTGTGGATTTCGATCTCCTGCAGCCAGTCGGGCAGGTACGCCGACACCTGCACAGTTCCTGCTCCCGTGTCCGGCTTCAGGCCAAGTATGCTCCTCAGGATCAGGAGTCCCGTACCCGCCGCCCATGCCTGGGGGCTGCAGGAGACCGGGTACTCCGCTGGGCGGTCGAGCGCGGCGCCCTGGCGCGGGAAGCCACAGTACAGTTCCGGCAGCCGGCTGCGCGGGAATCGGCAGGCCGCGGCGAGTAACTGCCCCGCGAGCTCGTTCGCCTCCTCGTGCAGGCCGTGCCTTACCAGACCCCAGACCGCGAGCGAGGTGTCGTGGGGCCACACGCTGCCGTTATGGTAGCTCATAGGGTTGTAGTTGGGGTCGGAGGAGGCGCGCGTGCGCAGTCCCCAGCCCGAGCTGAGATCCGGGGAGACAAGTCGCCTCGCCATCTCCCGAGCGCGTTCCTCCGGCAGGATGCCGCACATCAGCGCGTGGGCAGGGTTACTTGTCGTGTCCCTCACCGGCTGCTTGTCGCGGTCGAGCGCCTGCGCGTAGTAACCAGCGTCCGCGAGGTAGTAGTCGCGGTTGAATCTCTCCCTCAGGGCCGCCGCCTCTCTTTCGAGACGGGCGGCAAGCTCGCTTTCTCCTCTCGCCCGGACCACAGGCGTGAGCCACGTCTTGGCGGCGTATACGTATGCCTGTACCTCCACGAGCGCGGCCGGCGGCTCGACTGGCGTTCCGTCAGGGTAGAGAAGCGAGTCCGGAGAGTCCTTCCAGCCCTGGTTGCGGATGCCCTTCTCCGAGCGCGTCACGTATTCGAGGTAGCCGTCGCGGTCCGGGTCGCCGTCACCGTCTATCCAGTCGAGCGCGTCCCGCACGTGCGGCATGAGATCGGTGTAGAGCGTCTCGTCGCCGGTCCAGCGCATCGTCTCCGCGAAGAGCATCACGAAGAGAGGCGTCGAGTCCACGCTGCCGTAGTACGGGGTGTGAGGGATCGCGCCCGTTCCGGCGAGATCTCCGAAGCGCAGCTCGTGCATGATCTTGCCCGGTTGCTCGTCCCTCCACGGGTCGTCCTTTGTGCCCTGCCGCGCCGCTAGAAAGCGCAGTGTGCCCTTGGCGAGCTCCGGCTGGAACGCGATTGTCTGCAGCGCCGCGATGAGCGAGTCCCGACCAAAAGGCACGGCGTACCAGGGAATGCCCGCGAACGGCACGGGGCCGGTCGGGTACGTCCCAATGAGCGCCCGCAGGTCGAGCGTGCTGCGTTTCAGTAGCTCATTGAAGGCGTGGTTGTCGGTCGCTACCTGGGTTGAGCTCTCGACCCACTCTTCGTACGAGGCGCGCATCCGGGAGTCCTCGGCCTCGAAGACGAGTGACGGAGACCTTCCGGGCGCTTCGTCCTCGCTCGTGTGCGGAGAGTACGTGAGTTCGAGAATCGACTCCATGTGTGGATCGAGCCGGATGTTCCACGTCAACTGGACGCGTACTGGCGCGTAAGCTTGCCACACTTTCTCGGAGCCGGACGCCGGTACGGCCGCGCCAGGTTCGGCCCCTCCCGGATGCGGCGTGCTGTGGGTGAGCGTGTCCGGCGGGCGGCTGTAGGAGACGCGCATGCTGCGCACGACTCTGTCCTTGCCTTCGTAGGACAGTTCGAGCTTCCCATCCGTTACAACCGGCTCCTGCATCGTGCCTCGGCCGCCGGAGGCAATCCCGCGCACCTGGAATACGTCGGCGAAGTCCGCCGCTAGGTCGAGCGAGAGTTGCATGGTTAAGGCGAAGCGGTTGTAGTTGGTGAGTGTCACACGCTCGTGCGCTGCGTCGGAGACGACGCGAGTGCGAGAGATGCCGATCGTGCCCGGCGGAACCTGCGTGCCATCGGAGGTCTGGAACGTGGCGTTCGTGAGGAGCAGCGTGCTCCTGTACGCCTCCTCGTCGCTGCCGCTGAGCAGTTCGGGCGGCGTGCCGTTGATGCACACCCGCAGTCCGCTGAGGTGACGAGTGTCCTTATGGTAGAGGCCTAACCCCCAGTCCGGTCCGGTGACGTTCCCATCGTGCCCGCTGATCAAAAAGACATGATTGTTCGACACTACCAGGTAGTCCATGTCACCTTCTCCGGCGGAAGCTTCATAGCTGACCACTCCATCCTGGCTGGGTTAGAGCGACAGCGAATATGATACCGGCGTCGCTTGCGGGGGAGACACAGGGTCGCGCTCGGATCTGCTCGCGCAGGCGCCAGAGATCAGCAGCCGGCACCCTCGACTACCGGTATCACTCGCCCGGGCCCAGCCGCTTCTCGGCGTGCGTGCGCAATCGCAGTGCCTGCAACCGGATGAACCCTCCGGCGTCGGCCTGGTTGTACACCTGGTCCTCCTCGAACGTGACAGTCTTGTGGTCGTACAGCGAGTGCTCGGACTTGCGCCCAACCACGTGCGCCGCGCCTTTGTACAGCTTCAGCCTGGCTGTGCCGCTAACTCTCGCCTGGATGTCGTCCATGAACTTCTGCAAGGCAACGCGCTCGGGCGCATACCAGAACCCGTTGTACACCATCTCCGCGTACTGGGGAATTAGCTGGTCACGCAGGTGCATCACCTCGCGGTCCAGCGTGAGCGACTCGACGGCACGGTGCGCCAGGTGCAGGAGCGTGCCGCCAGGGGTCTCGTAACACCCTCGTGACTTCATCCCGACGAAACGGTTCTCCACGATGTCCACCCGACCAACGCCGTGCAGTCCCGCGACTGCGTTCAGCCTCTCGAGCAGCGGCAAAGGCGCAAGCCGCTCCCCGTCCACCGCGACGGGGTTGCCGGCCTCGAAGCTCACCTCGATCTCTGTCGGTCGGGCGGGGGCATCCTCGGGGTCGCACGTGAGCTGCCACATGCCTGGGGGCGGCGGGGCCCAGGGGTCCTCGAGCACGCCGCCCTCGTAGCTGATATGGAACAGGTTCGCGTCCGTCGAGTACGGCCTCTCAGGGGTTACCGGCACAGGTATCCCGTGGCGCTCGGCGTAGCAGACACAGTCGGCCCTGCCCCGCAGGTCCCACTCCCGCCAGGGCGCGATCACCCGCATGCCGGGCTGGAGCGCATAGGCAGTCAGCTCGAACCGGACCTGGTCGTTCCCCTTGCCGGTCGCGCCGTGCGCGATCGCATCCGCTCCCTCGGCCTGCGCGACCCTCACCAGCTCCTTTGATATCAGGGGGCGGGCGATCGACGTGCCGAGCAGGTAGTGGCCCTCATAGACCGCGCCTGCCCGGATCGCCGGGAAGACGAAGTCCTCGACGAACTCGCTACGCAGGTCCACAGCGTAAGCCTTCGACGCCCCCGTCTCCAGCGCCTTGACGCGCGCCTCCTCGACCTCTTCTCCCTGTCCGACATCGGCGGTGAACGCGATCACCTCCGCGCCGTATGTTTCCCGGATCCAGTGAAGGATCACCGAGGTGTCGAGCCCGCCCGAGTAGGCGAGGACCACCTTCTTTACTTCGCTCACAGTCTTACCTCGTGCGCTGATCCAAGTGGGTGGCCGGGGAAGCGCAACCCCCGGCCACCCGATCGCCTACTCTCCCCAGTCCTCTTCCTCTTCCGGAGCAAGTTGAAGCTGCACCGGGGCCACGCCCGTGACCTCCAGTTCAGCCGCGCAGTCCGGGCACTGCACGATCTCGCCCTTCTCTATGCCGGGCAGGTTCAGCTCGGCCTCGCACTCGGGGCAGGTTGCGGTAGTGTTCGTGTAGTCATCTCATCTCTCCTTATGGCTTGCTAAGTATGCTTTGCCAGTGGCTCTTCAGTGCTTCCAGCTTTTGTCTGGCCGACGCCCCCTCGTCGGCGATGGTGGCCTGGAGTTGTGGCAGGTTCAGGTTGCCGCTAGCGCCGAGGTGGGTTCGCCGCCTCAGGCTCTCCCGCGCGTCAATCGGTGGCAACTCGCTCAGACCAGCTCCCACCTGACGGTAGGCGTCACGGAACGGCACGCCCGCGCCCACCAGCTCGTACGCGCGGTCGGCGGCGTAAATCTCCGGCGTGCAGGCGGCCAGCAGGCGCTCCTCCTGCGGCTGGAGGTTGCTCACCGTCAGATCAACGACGGCGAGCGACTGGAGCGCAAGGTCGACGGCGTCCATGAAGGGCCGCTTCGTCTCCTGGTAGTCCTTGTTGTAGCCTGATGGCAACCCGACGAGCACGCCCATCGTCTGCTGCTGCAGGGCCAGCATCACGTTCGCCTTCGCCCGCATCAGCTCCATCATGCTCAGGTTCTTCTTCTGCGGCATGATCGAGCTGCCGGTGACCATCGCGTCGGAGATGGTGAAGAAGCCGTACTCCGCGGTTGTGAAGAGCAGCGTGTCCTGCGCCAGCTTGCTCAGGTCGAGCATGACCTGAGACAGCGCCTGCACGACGGCCGCCTCACCCTTGCCGCGGCTGTTCTGGGCGTACAGGACGTTGTTTTGCACCCTCGCGAAGCCGAGCCGGTCTGCAACGTACTGCCGGTCTATCGGCAGCGGGACGCCGTAGGCGGCTGCCGAGCCAAGCGGCGACTGGTCGTTCAGCTCGTACGCCGCGCGCAGCAGCAGCCGGTCATCGAATAGCGCCTCCGCGTACGCCCCGGCCCAAGTGCCGACGCTCGAGAGCATCGCCCGCTGCATGTGCGTGTAGCCGGGCATCGGCACCATCTCGTGCTCCGCGGCGAACGCTGCGAGCGTGCCCGCGCAGCTGAGCAGCGCGATCTCTACTTCCAGCAGCTTCTGCTTCGCGTACAGCCTCAGGGCGACAAGCACCTGATCATTCCGGGAGCGCGCGGTGTGGATCTTCTTGCCGGCGTCTCCGAGATGCTCTACGAGGTAGTTCTCGATCTTCGTGTGAACGTCCTCGTCTGCCGGCGTCATCCGAAACTCTCCGGCGGCGTGCAGCGCGAGCACCTCCTGGAGCCGCCCTCGTATCTCTTCCAGCTCGGCGGCGTTGAGCACGCCGAGCCTTTCCAGCATCTCGGCGTGCGCCATGGAGCCGTAGACGTCAGCCTCGACGAGCTGGTTATCGTACACCAGGTCGTCACCTACCTCGAACTGCTCGATCAGCGCGTTGAGGGGCTGACCCTTGTCCCAGAGCTTGCTCACCCGGTCACTCCTGAGAGGCTCTCCTGCTCCCGCCGGGCGAGCAGCTCGAACGGCAGGCCCAGGATCTGCGCCGTGGGTCCGCACAACTGCTGGTTGAAGCTTGCGCTAGCGATCGAGCGGACATCCGGGAAGAAGAGGCCGCTCTCGGACTTCCGGTCGAGGATCTCGACGTTGCCCTTGTAGAGCTGCACTTTGTACGTCCCGTTGACCACGTGCTGCGACTGGGCGATGAAGGCGTCGAGATTTGCCCTGAGCGGGTGGTACCACTCGCCGTGATACACTTTGTACGCCCACTGAGCGTCGACGATCTTCTTGAACTGGATCTCGTCCTTCGTGAGCGTGAACTGCTCAAGGTCCTGGTGCAGCTTCAGAAGTATCGTCGCGCCCGGCGCCTCGTAGATCTCCCGGGACTTGAGGTCCATGATGCCGTCCTCGAACATGTCGATCTTACCGATGCCGTGCTGCCCGCCGAGGACGTTGAGGCTGTCGATGATCGCCTCCAGCGGCAGCGATTCGCCGTCGAGCGCGACCGGCAGGCCGGCCTCGAAGGTGATGCTGAATGTGTGTGGCGTGTCCGAAGCCTTCTGCGGAGGCGTGTACCACAGCCACACGTCATCCGGGAGCTCACTGTCGAGCGTGATGCCTCCACTGGCTATCGAGCGACACCACATGGTCTTGTCGTCGCCGCCCTGTATGAGCTCAGTGACGGGCACGCCGTAATGCTCGCACAGCTCCATCTCCTCGGTTCTCGTGAGGTCGAAGTCTCGCACCGGTACGAGGATCTCCATCTCGGGCGCGAAGCGCTTGAACACCTTGTGCATCCGGTACTGGTCGTTGCCCTTGCCGCTGGAGCCCTCGGCGATGGCGTCGCAGCCAAGGACCCGCGCCTCCTGCGCGACCTTTGCTGCGATGAGCTGCCGGGTCATGGAGGTCGAGACGGGGTAGCCGTTGTAGCTGGAGTTGGCGCGTATCGCCTTCGTCAGCCACTCGTTCGTGAACTCGGACTTCGCGTCCAGCAGGATCGGCTCGATGCCAAGGAGCTTGGCCTTCTCGAAGCTCTGATCTATCTCTTCCTGACCCTGACCCACATCTACCGTGATCGGGATTATCTGCTCCGCGCCGTACTTTTCGCGCAACAGCACCACGCAAAGCGCCGAGTCCAGGCCGCCGGAATAGGCGAGCGCCACCTTCTTGGCTTGAGGAACCTCTATGTTCTGTATCTTCTCTACTACGGACTGTGTCATCTGTGACATCCTCTCCCTGAAGCTGAGAGCGGGCAACAAAAAACTCCCGCCCTTCCGTCTACATGAAGGGACGAGAGCTATATCTCCCGTGGTGCCACCCTCTTTGCTACGGCTCGCCGTAGCCACTCTCGGTCCTGTGTTTGCCTGGGGACCAGCCAGCACTCCCTACTTGCTCTCGCTTTCTTCGGGCTGCCGCTCGGATGCGCGTTCGGCTCAGGTTCTCCGTCTCGGGCTTCCACTCTCCCCGACTCGCTGGCGGACATTGCCTGGGCCTACTCCTCATCTTCGGCGCGGGCCTGCGTCAGTTGTTGTTATACGCTTTGCTACCTCCTTTCCATCGTCCTCCAGAGGAAACAAAAAACTCCCGTCCCCTTAGTAGGGACGAGAGCTCAACTCCCGCGGTGCCACCCCTGTTGCTACATCTGTATGTAGCCGCTCTCGGTTGTTACTAGCCTGGTAACCAACCAGCGGACCCTACTTGCCTGGGCTTTCTTCGGGTCCCCGCTCGGATACGCGTTCCCTCCAGGAGCGCCGCTTCGGGCTTCCACCATCCCCGACTCGCTATCGGCCTTGCCTGGACGTACTACTTATCGTCTGCACGGGCTATTAGGTTTCACGCAGTATAAGCAACGGTGTCCAGCCTTGTCAAATCGAGGCCGCTAAGACGACCGGCTGCAAGAGTTATGGGAGGGTGCAGTACGAAACAGCAAGTTGATACCCCTTGTAA